>CABSKX010000001.1 GCA_902478365.1 uncultured Collinsella sp.
GATTCAGATTCGACAAGGGGCGACCATTGTGCAATCGCAAGAAGATGACGGGGCGAAATGTCAATCCTGGTCTAACAGAGCCTTTTCTTTTTGTTGATTGGGGACAGACTTAAATGAGCGTTTTCACGCATTTAAGTCTGTCCCCAATCAACATTGCTGCGGCGCTTTGCTCGGCTAAAGCGTACAATAGCGCCTATGTGAAAGGGGAACAGATGATCAACGAAACTATGTATGCTCGCGGTGCGGAAAGCTCCATCATCCGCGAGATTTTTAGCTATGGCCTTGAGCGCAAGGCGCAGATTGGTGCGGAAAATGTATTCGATTTTTCGCTGGGTAACCCGAGCGTTCCGGCGCCCGCTGCCGTGGCGGAGTCCATTAAGAAGGCCTTGGAGCTGCCGAGTGACCAGCTGCACGGATACACGCCCGCACCGGGCCTGCCGCAGTGCCGTACCGCCGTGGCTGAGTCGCTCAACCGCCGCTTTGGTACGAGTTATGAGGGCAAGGATGTCTTTATGACCGTGGGCGCCGCGGCTTCGCTCACCTGCACGCTCAACGCCGTTACGAACCCGGGCGATGAGGTTATCGTCATTGCACCGTACTTCCCGGAGTATCGCGTGTGGATTGAGAAAGCCGGCTGTACGTGTGTCGAGGCGCTCGCCAATGAAGATACGTTCCAGCTGAGTGTGGACAACGTGCTCAAGGCGATTACCGATAAGACGACTGCCGTCATCATCGACTCGCCGAATAACCCGACCGGCGCCGTGTATACGCGCGACACGCTGACGCGACTGGCCAGTGTTTTACGCGAGGTCAACGCCAAGCGCGATCCCGAGAACCCGATTATGCTCATCTCGGATGAGCCGTATCGCGAGATTGTCTATGGCGCCGAGGTGCCTTGGGTGCCTTCGATCTACGAGCACACCATCGTGTGCTACTCGTATTCCAAGTCGCTGTCGCTGCCGGGCGAGCGCGTGGGTTGGATTTTGGTTCCCAACACCAATCCGCAGGCTGCGCGTCTGATGCCGGCTGTTGCGGGTGCCGCCCGTACGCTGGGCTTCGTGTGCGCGCCGGCGCTCTTCCAGCGCGTAATTATCGACTGCATCGATGAGCCGAGTGACGTTGAGGCCTATGCGCGCAACCGCACCGCGCTTACCGATGCACTAGCGGAGTACGGCTACACGTATGTTGAGCCGGATGGTGCATTCTACCTGTGGGTGAAGGCGCTGGAGCCCGATGCGAACGCTTTCTGCGAGCGCGCGAAGAAGTATGAGCTGCTCGCGGTGCCCTCGGATAGTTTTGGCATGCCGGGCTGGTTCCGCTTGGGCTACTGTGTGAGCTACGAGACTATCGTTAACTCACTGCCCGCCTGGAAGCAGCTGGCCGACGAGTATCGTCAAAAGTAAAGCGCTCTGCTTACAATGTTTTACGTGAAACGGGGTTTGGTTTTAAGCCAGACCCCGTTGTCTATGCCGTTGTGTGATTGGGATGAAGCAGTTTTACGACTGCCGAAAGCTATGCGTACAATGAATATACGCGACGGCCATACTGGACAAGGAGACCTGATGCCCTACCTTCTTTCTTGTGATATTCATACTCATACGCTGTTCTCCGCGCATGCGTACTCAACCATTGAGGAGAATGTGTACTGGGCGGCGGAACGTGGCCTGCAGGTGCTCGGATCTGCCGACCATCTGAGCTCTATGGTTACGGCTTTCCCCAACGACCTGCGCAGTTTCCAGTTCTTTATTAACCAGGATATCTGGCCGCGCATTTGGAGCGGCGTGCTGGTGCTTCGCGGCGCCGAGGTCGATATCGTTTCGCTGGACGGAAGCTTGTTTGGCGAGGACATTCCCGTGTCGCTCGATATTGCCGGCGATTCGTACAGTCACCAGCATTCGCTGTTCGATTTGGTGACGCGTAATTTGGATTATTTGGTGGCAAGCGTGCATAACCCGCAGTTTGCCGAAGGCGCGACGCTCGCCCAAACGACCCAGATGTACATCAATGCCCTGGAGCACCCCAAGGTGTTCATGCTTGGGCATACGGGTCGTTCGGGCGTGCCGTTCGATATCGATGAGGTGCTGCTGGCGGCCAAGGCCAAGCACAAGATTATCGAGATCAATAACCATAGTCTTGAGCATGGCACGGATACCGAGCATTGGAACGTGTGTCGCAAGATTGCCGAGCGCTGTGCCGAGCTGGGCGTGGGTATTGGTGTGTCGACCGATGCCCACATTGGTATGGCCATTGGCAAGCTCGAGCACGCCCGCAAGTTGCTCGACGAGATTCACTTCCCGCTGGACCTGATCGTGACGCGCGACCGCGAGACGCTGCTGCGCGAGATGGCGGCAGCCGGCGTATGCGACCTGCGCAAGGGGATGTAACGAGACTCATATGTCCAACGAAAGGGGGCGGTCCAGACGGGCCGCCCCCTTTCCTGTCCCAAAAATCTACCGGGGTGGATTAGCGGCGCTCGAGGACCGCGACGGTCTCGGTGTGGTCGGTATGAGGGAACATGTCGACCGGCGTGATCTTGAGCAGGCGATAGCCACCGTCGAGGAGCTGGTGCAGGTCGCGCTCTTGGGTCACGGGGTTGCAGCTGATATAGGTGATGCGGCGCGGCTTAAGTGCGCAGGCGGCCTCGAGGAACTCGGGGGTAGAGCCGGCGCGCGGCGGGTCGATGGAAAGGACGTCGACGCGCTCGTTGTTATCTGCGGCATCTAGGATGTAGTCGGTGGCATCGTCGGCCATAAACCAAGCGCTGCGGGTGAGGCCGTTGAGCTCGGCATTGCGACGTGCGTCGGCAATGCCCGCCGGGTTGCGCTCCACGCCGAGCAGCATAATGCCGATGCCCTTGTTCTGGGCATCCTTCGCGGCGCACAGACCGATGGTGCCGCTGCCGCAGTACGCGTCCATAAGAATGTCACCCTGCTGCAGGTCCATGCCGTCAATCGCGAGCTGATAGAGCAGCTCGGTCTGCTGCGGATTGGTCTGATAGAACGCGGTAGGGGAGATATCGAAGTCGCAGCCGAGCAGCTGATCGCGCATGCACTCGGCACCATAGACGATACGAGTTTCCTCACCCAAGATGGCGTTACCGGGACGGCCATTGATATTTTGGGCAACGGTGACGATATGCGGATCGAGTGCCGCGACGGCCTCAAAGAACTCCTGTGCATGCGGTAAGTCACGCTGGGCGGTCACGAGCGTAACCATGACCTGGTCTGTACGCCAACCGCAGCGGACGACGGCATAGCGAAGCAAACCAAGATGCTTGTCCTCATTAAAGGCGGGAATATGCAGCCGCTCAGCTTCGCGTGCGATGCCGTTGAGAATCTGACGAGCGCCCGGCGCCTCGACAGGACATTCGGGTACGGCAACGATTCTGTGCGTGCCGCGCTCAAAGAAACCGCAACGGACAGCGCCCTCTCTGCCAGGGGCAAAGGGAGTGGCAGCCTTATGACGAAAGCCGCGCGGCGCAGGATATTTACCCGGGTCGCCCAGGGTGACGCCCATACCGCGAATAGGATCGACAGTAATGCTCTCGCGCTCACAAAGCTCGGCAAACAGCTCCTCCATAGCAGCCTGCTTAGCCGCCAACTGCTTCTTATAAGGACGATTGAGCGCCGTGCACCCACCGCAAGCCCGCATGATGGAACAAGGAGACTTGGGGTCCACAGCCTTACGCGCAGGCGAAACCGGATCTTTATGCGGGCGCTTGGAGCGAGTCTGAGGCGCTTTATCCCCGCCTCGACGAGAGTCAGAACGCTTGCCCTTGGCCTTGCCCTTGGCCGACTTGCTTTTTGCAGCTTTAGAAGACTTGGATTTCGTAGAAGATTTCTCCTCCTTCGACCCCTCAGCCGCCTCCACCAAAGCACGACGAGCCCTACGCTCCGCACGAGATTCTGCCATGAATTAACCCCACTAATTTATAAATTTAAAGCCACAAGCATTGTACCGTGCCAAGCCAACAGACGATATGCAAGCGGTTTATTGGTATCAGTGATAGGTACAACGATGATTGCCCGCTGGGCTCCGGGGCGGGGGTTAAGTTTATCGCGAGTTCCGCACGAACAGGAGGCCACTTAATGTGGCCTCCGTCGTGAGCAGGACTGTAGAGCAGGAAACTTAACCCCCGCCCCGGAGCCCAGCGGGCAAACCCTCCCTTGTACTCCATCTCACTAAAGTGTATGATTCTGAACGTTACATGACTCACTTTACCTAACTAAAGTGCTACCAAGGGGGATACCATGAATGCCGATATGTCTCGTCGTCAGTTTGTTGGTCTAGCCGGTTCGCTTGCCACGGTGCTTGGCCTCGGCCTGGTAGGCTGCGGCGGTGGTGCCGATAAGGGCTCTGCTGCCGGATCTACCGCAGCCAAGGACGTGAAGGGCGCCGCGGAGTCCAAGAAGCTCGTGGTGGGCTTTGACAAGTCCTATCCTCCGTATGGCTTTGTAGGCGACGATGGCGAGTACACCGGCTTTGACCTCGACCTTGCCAAGGCCGTTGCCGATAAGCAGGGCTGGGAAGTCGATTACGAGGCCATCGACTGGGATGCCAAGGACACGCTGCTCAACTCGGGTGCTATCAACTGCATCTGGAACGGCTTTACCATGGAGGGCCGCGAGGACGACTACACGTTCTCCGAGCCTTACATGCTCAACGAGCAGGTGCTCGTGGTCAAGAAAGACGCGGGTATCAAGAGCTGGGACGATCTTGCCGGCAAGACCGTGATTACCCAGACCGATTCCGCCGCACAGGATGTGCTCGAGGGCGACCAGAAGGATTTGGCGGCGACGTTTGCCACGCTCGATACCATCGGTGAGTACAACACGGCCTTTATGCAGCTCGAGAGTGGTGCAGTCGATGCCGTTGCCTGTGACCTCTCGATCGCTCAGTATCAGCTTGCCGCCAAGCCCGATGCCTATACGCAGCTCGACAAGCCGCTGTCCAGCGAGCACTATGCCGTCGGCTTTAAGAAGGGCGACACCAAGTCCGCCGATGCCGTGACCGAATCGCTCAAGGCACTCTACGAGGATGGCACGGTCAAGGACCTCTGCGATAAATATGCAGATTACGGTCTGTCTTTCGATAATTGGGTGCTCAAGTAATGTCTATTCAGGTCATGATGCAGATGCTTGGCCAGGGATTCTTGGTCAGTTTGCAGTTGTTTGTGCTGACACTGCTGGGGTCGATTCCGCTGGGAATCCCCGTGGCGTTTATGCGCATGAGCAAAATCGCGCCGCTTCGCTGGATTGCGCGCATCTACATTTCGGTCATGCGCGGTACGCCGCTCATGCTGCAGATGTTTGCCATCTACTTTGCCCCGTACTACGTGTTTGGCATTTCGCTCACGCCCGATTCCAAGTGGACGGCGTGCGTCGTGGCGTTCATCGTCAACTACGCCGGTTACTTTGCCGAGATCTATCGCTCGGGCCTGCAGTCCATTCCGCGCGGTCAATACGAGGCCGCCGAGGTGCTGGGCTATTCGCGCACGCAGACGTTTCTGTATATCGTGATGCCGCAGGTCGCCAAGCGCATTTTGCCGGCGATGGGCAACGAGATCATCACGCTGGTCAAGGACACGTCGCTGGCGTTTGCCATTGGCGTGGGTGAGATGTTCTCGACGGCCAAGGCGCTGGTCGCCTCGCAGGTGAGCATGGTACCGTTTGCGATCGCGGCACTGATTTACTGGGTCTTTAACTTTGTAGTCGAGATGCTGTTAGGCGCTGCCGAGAAACGACTTGACTATTACCATGACTAGCCTGTCCCGTTGTGCTTTTCAAACACGTGGAGGTTCCTGTGTCCGGAACGGTTATGAATATATCGAACGCGCGTAAGGCGTTTGGCGGCAATGAGGTGCTCAAGGATATCTCGCTTGAGGTGAAGCGTGGCGAGGTCGTGGCGATTATCGGACCTTCGGGTGGCGGCAAGTCCACGCTGTTGCGGTGTGCCACGCTGCTCGAGACACTCGACGGAGGCTCGCTCTCGTTTGGTGACCTTGCCGTTGCGACGGATGCGGGTTCGGGCGCGGTGTACGCAAAGGGCGATGTGCCTAAACAGGCGCGCTCGCGGTTTGGTTTGGTGTTTCAGAACTACAATCTGTTCCCGCACTATACCGTGATGAAAAACATCACCGATGCACCGATCCGCGTGCTTAAACGCCCGCGCGAGCAGGCGGAGGCTCGCGCACACGAGCTCATTACACAGATGGGGCTTACGGGTAACGAGAACAAGGTGCCCTGCGAGCTTTCGGGCGGTCAGCAGCAACGCGTAAGTATTGCCCGCGCCCTGGCGCTCGACCCGGAAATCTTGTTCTTTGATGAGCCGACCTCGGCGCTCGATCCCGAGCTGACGGCCGAGGTTCTGCGCGTCATCAAGGATCTGGCCGCGCAGAATATGACGATGGTGATTGTGACGCACGCGATGCAGTTTGCCCGCGACGTTGCCGACCGCGTGGTCTTCATGGACGTCGGGCGCATTGTCGAGGAGGGTCCGGCCGAGCAGGTTATCGATCATCCGCGCGAGCAGCGTACACGCGAGTTCTTGAGCCGTATCGAGGGATAGGCTCAGCTATTTACTCAACTGCTTATTGAGGTGATGCCGCCGCAGGTCTTACGGCCTGGGGCGGCATTTTATTTGCATCCGTGGGGTTCAATAATCGCCTCGCAAGCTCGCCCCTTCCTCTCGCCGCCTGTATTCATACGTGCGCCGAAAGGTGTGCATGGACAGTCGCCTGTGAGGGTAGGGTGGTGGCATAGGACATTTGGAGGGTGAGTCGGCTCGGCTGCCGACCATGCTGCTCCCGGGACGGCACCGACCGCGAACTCTCCCCGTTGGCGTCGCGCATTGCGCGCGGCCCTGCAAGGAGGTCATCATGGGTGCTCCCAAGACCGGCAACGTAAGGAACGTGGTGCTCGTAGGCCAAGGCGGGGTGGGCAAGACTTCACTCGCCGAGGCCATGCTCCACCTTTCCGGTAAGACCGCCCGCCTGGGCGGCCACGACGGCACCAAGCCCACGCTCGACTATGACCCCGAAGAGGTCAAGCGTTCATTCTCCATCTCGACGACCATCGCGCCGATCGACTGGAAGGGCGCCCGCATCAACGTGCTCGATGCCCCGTGCTACCCCGATTTTATCGGCGACGCCTTTGCCGCGATGAGCGTCTGCGAGACGGCGCTGTTTGTGGTCGACGCCGAGGCCGGCCCGCAGCCGACGACGGTTAAGCTTTGGTACGCCGCCGAGGACCTGCGCCTGGCGCGCGCGGTGTTCGTAAACCGCCTGTCGCGTCCCGAGGCCAGCTTTGCGACTACGATGGACCTGCTGCAGGAGCGCTTTGGCACGCGCTTGGGCGCCGTGACCCTCCCCTGGGGCGAGGGCGAGAACTTTGACGGCATCATCGACCTGGTGCGCATGAAGGCGCGCCATTGCAACGGCGCCGAAGCCGTTGAGTCGGAGATTCCCGAGGAGTATCGTGCCCAGGCCGAGGAGGCCCACGACCATCTGTGCGAGCTGGTGGCCGAGGCTGACGATGAGCTGATGATGAAGTACCTGGAAGGCGAAGAGACACTGACGCAGGAGGAGCTTGAGGGCCTGTTGTCCAAGGCGATCGCCGAGCGCATCTTTGTGCCGGTCTTTGCGGGCGATTGCATTAAGGAGCAGGGCGTCAACTCGCTGATGGACGACATCGCCACGTACTTCCCGGCGCCGACGGACTACGGTGAGATGCCACTCATCGACGGTGATTCGCTCAAGATCTCGAGTGACGATGACCGCCCGGTGGCGTTTGTGTTTAAGACTCTGGCCGATCCGCAGCAGGGTCGCATCAGCTTTATCAAGGTGCTGACGGGCACGCTTGAGCCGGGCCTTGAGCTGATCAATGCGCGCACACGCAAGGGTGAGCGTCTGGCTCACCTGTATGTGATGTGCGGCCGCGACATGACCGAGGTCGGTCACGCCTATGCCGGCGACATCATCGTGGCGCCCAAGCTGGCGGCCGAGACGGGCGATACGCTCTCGATTACCGGCAAGGTCGAGGCTGCGGCGTTTAAGTTCCCCAACTCTCAGTACCGCATCGCCATCGAGGCCGAGAACCGCGGCGACGAGGAGAAGCTCTACACGTTTATCGAGAAGGCCTGCAAGGCCGATCCGACCATGAGCATCGACCGCGACGAGGAGACCGGGCAGACCATCATCTCGGCGGTGGGCGAGGCGCAGGTTTCGGTGCTGCTCAACCGTTTGGAGGACCGCACCAAGGTCGTGGCCAAGAGCGTGCCGATCCGCATTCCGTATCGCGAGACCATCCGCCGCACGGCGAGCGCCCAGGGCCGCCACAAGAAGCAGACCGGTGGTGCCGGTCAGTACGGCGACTGCTGGCTACGCGTGGAGCCGCTCATTGGGCCCGACGGCACGAGCGACGGCTACGAGTTTGTGGATGAGGTCGTGGGCGGCCGCATTCCGCGCTCGCTGATCCCCGCCGTGGACAAGGGTGTCCAGGAGACCATGAAGGACGGCATCATTGCCGGCTACCCGCTCACGGGCATTCGCGTGGCTGTGTACGACGGCTCGTATCACAGCGTCGACTCCAACGAGATGGCGTTCCGCGCGGCGGCTCGCATCGGCCTGCGCAAGGCATGTGCCGATGCCGACCCGGTGGTGCTGGAGCCCATCGAGGAAATCACGGTGACTATCCCCGAGAGCTACGCCGGTGCCGTGATGGGCGACATCTCGGCCTCGCGCGGTCGCGTGACGGGCATGGAGACCGATGAGCGCGGCGATACCGTGGTCATTGCCCAGGCGCCGCTGGCCGAGCTGACGGATTATTCGACGCGCCTGCGCTCTATCACGCGCGGCACGGGCGACTTCACCATGAAGCCCGCCGGCTATGAGCAGGTGCCTTATGACGTTCAGGCCAAGCTGGTCGAGCGCTATGAGGAGGGCCGCGCCAAGTAACGTGTGGTTTTGCCTGCAAGGTAGGTGCTGACGAAAAGGCCGTCCTGGGTAACCGGGGCGGCCTTATTTGATCCGTATGCGACGGAAGGATTGCGGATCATTTTTTGGGTTACGGGCAGCTTGGTCGGCCCTAAACTCCCGAGGTCTGATTGCGGCCGGTGGCGTAGTCGATCTGCACGTGCGGCTGCAGGTTGTAGCAGTATACGTGGAAGCAGAGGGTCTTGCCGTGGTCCTCGACCGATTGCGCCTCAAGGCGCACGCCACGGCAGACAAGTTCCTCTTCGTTATACATGGGCGTGACACGGTAGAGCACATGGTTACCCGTATCGCGGATGTAGCCGAGAATCTGCTCTTCAAACGGCAGCATGCCCGTCTCGTTGAGATAACGCGTGCCGGTGAGGAGATTCTTGCGGTTGGCGTTTTCGCCGCAGAGCGACCAGGCGATGAGGTGGCAGCGGTTGTAGAGGCTCTGGCCCGGAATAAAGTCGTAGCGCTGCTGGTGCCAACCGGCAGGATGGATGCGCGAGATATCGCCGCGCTTTCCCTGTCCGAGCGACTCGGGGCCTACGCAGGCGAGCGCCTTGCGAGTGCGACCCAGGCTGTCGAGCTTGGAGAATTTCTTAAAGCAGCCTTCTTCGGTGGCACGCTCATACTCGTCAAGCGTGAACGACGGCGTGCCGAGCGGGTGCGTGCTGTCGGCGCGAAGGGCAACGTAGGGGTTGCCGGCGTAGTCGGGAATGCTGCTGAGATAAACACCGCGGGCGTGGTTGAGGTCGGGGTTTTCAACCTCGTCGATGGGGGTGGCGGCGCTGTCCGCGGAGGCAACGTTGCCGCTGGTGTTGGTCGCGGTGGATTCGGAGCCATCGCCGGAGTCTTCGGAGCTCGCTGTTCCCGATTCGAGCCGGGCAACCAAGTCCGCCTCGTCGTCGGTGCGGCTGGGACTCTCGTTTTGTTTTTCGGCCAGGGCCGTCGCCTGCTCGTCGCTTTGCGGCGACAGCAGCTTGGGAGCTCCGTCGAGCGATCCCGTAAACAACGCAAACCCCAGCACCACGGCGGTGCCGATGGAAAGTGCTTGCTTGTAGGCAGACTTGCGCGACATTGCGGCTCCTGGCTAGATGGTTGGGAATCTACCAGTCTAGCAGGTGCCGGCAGGGGCCGTTCTATCGAACAAATACTCAAGATTTGGGATAGACGTTACTGATTCATTTGCTTCATATGGAGCTGCGACGGTTGTGCATATGGAGCTATTCGGCGTTTCCCATGATAAAACCTGCCGAAATAAACCTGTCCCTTTTTGGTAGGTCAGTTAACGCAGTCCAGGTTGAGCATATGCGAGCGAGCAGGCTCCGGGTGCGGTAAGGTGACGTGAAACAAGTGGGCGCTGACCTTTTGGTCGCGCCCGTGAAGTTGAACGTCAGATTGCCGTGCCCGGGGCCTGCGCAGCGCCGAGCAGTTACGCCGTTTGTAAAACGGCGTAACCTAAAGGTTCATGTTGCCGTGGATGTAGGGGGTGACCTCGGGGGAGATGTGGCCGCAGCCCAGCTCGCGCAGCGCGGACTCGATGGCGGCGGGTAGCGGCGTTTTGCCCTCGGCGTCGACGGCAGTATCGCCGAGGGCGGCGATCTTGGCGACGTCTGCGGGCGCGGCCTCGATATGCATGCAGCCGCCGACCAGGCGTGCGCGAACCTGCGCCAGGTCAAGATCGTGCAGGTAATCCTCGCAGGCGCGAATCAGGTCGACCTTTTCGCGCGTAAGTTCCTCGCCCGTGGGGACGCGCGTGGCAAGACAGGCTCCCGCCGGCAGGTTCCAAACGGGATAGCCCCATACGCGCAGCAGCTCGCGCTCTTCGTCCTTGGTAAAGCCGACCTCCATAAGAGGGGAGCGTACGCCGAGCTCTTCTGCCGCGCGCATGCCAGGGCGGTAGTCGCCGCGATCGCTCGCATTGCTGCCATCGATGACGGTGGGAAAGCCGAGCGATTTGGCGTGGTTGACGATGGCGGTAAAGCCGGCGTGCTTGCAGTGGTAGCAGCGATTGGCATTGTTGCAGGCTACTTGGGGGAGCTGCAACTGATCGACCGAAAGATTGAGCACAGGGAGCTTAAAGTGCGGCTCCTCGTTGGCTTGCCCGTCAACGGACCGCTCAAACGAAGCCTGTTCAGGCGTGCCGATGAGCGGCGTGGTGAGGTGAACGAGAAGCGTGCTGTCAGGCATGATGCGGGCGCAGACCGCGGCTAAAAAGCTGCTGTCGACGCCGCCGGAAAAGCCGATGGCGACGCGTCCGTATGCCAAAAGCAGCTGCTCGAGCGCTGCGAGTTTGTACTGAAGCTCCTCTGCAGGTGCGGTGGTGTCTGAAAGCATAAAACGTTCCTTACCAATACGTGCTCGGTCGAAAACTATAATCCTATCGGGCTGCTTGTCATAAGACTTCTATCTATGTAACGAAGGCACAATATGCTATATACGTTATATACAAATTTGTAAAGTGCGGTAGAGTGTCAGTAACGCAATCCGGTGAGGGGATCGATATGATCAAGGCTGTAATTTTTGACATGGACGGAACGCTGGTCGATACCGAGCGTTTGGGCATTAAGGCATGGAAGGCGGGCGCCGCCGAGCTGGGGGTCGCGATTGATGAAGCGCTGATCCATCAGTTTATCGGTCGCACCCTACCCGATGTCATGGACATCCTTGATAAGCATTACGGCAGCCACGAAACCACCGAGGCGGTCTATGCCCGCCACAAGGAGATTCGCGATGAGATGGTCAAGACCGAACTGGAGCTTAAGGCCGGCGCCGCCGAGTGCATAGACGAGCTGCTGGCTGCGGGCTATCACGTGGGTCTAGCGACGTCGTCGCGCCTCGCTACGGCCGAGCGCAACCTTAAGATGGTCGGACTCTTTGACAAGTTTGAAACGGTGACCTGTGGCGAGGACGTCGTGCACGGCAAGCCCGACCCCGAGATGTATCTGCTCGCTTGCGAGCGCGCGGGCTTTGCCCCCGAGGAGTGCGCCGTGGTCGAGGATTCGCGCAACGGCTGCGTCTCGGGTATCACGGCCGGCTGCCATGTCTTTGCTGTGCCCGATATCGTGCCGCTGCCGCAGGACGTGGTGGATGGCTGCGAGGTCGTGCTCGACACGTTGTTCGATCTGGCGGCGGCGGTCAAGGCCGTGCGCTAGGCAATTGCGGCGTTGAAGCGAGCAATTGGCCGTCTTTGCACTTAAGCAAAAGAGGTCCGGCAATGGTCGGGCCTCTTTTGCTTAGGCGGCGTTTTGGCATACTGGCCGACGTGCTATAGATACGCGCCTAGGTTGATGGCGGTGGCGTCGGTCTGGGTGTTTGCCTGGGTGCTGGCGCGCTCCAGTAGGAACGGACGTACCAATTCTTGGCGGTTGATATCCTCGGCGGCGGTGGCTGCGGTGACGGTGCGTGCTGCAGAGCCGACGTGGATATGCTTGGTCTTTGTCGGGACCTTGTTCTCGATTTGCTCCATGAGCAGTTGGACACCCTTGCGGCCAATCTCGTAGCCCGGGGGCGCTACCGTAGTGAGCGGGACCGATCCGCTCCAAGCGAGTGGGTTGCCGTCGCATCCGGCCACGCGAACCTGCTCGGGGACGGAGATGCCTTTGTCGACCAATGCCGAGATAACGCCCGAGGCCAACACGTCGGTCAGGCCGACGACAAAATCGGGGCGTTCGTTGGCAGGGCGCCCGGCAATCTGAGCGCCAATGCTGTAGCCGTCGGCTGCGGTATTCCACTCCCCGGCGTCAATGACCTCAATTTTGATATCGGGATGCAGGGCGAGGGCCTTGTGAATGCCAAGTACGCGCAGGGTGAGCTGCATGAATGCCGCTCTGCCCACAACGGTGATGTGGTGTGCGCCGCGGGCGATGGCGAGCTCGGCGATAATGCGCCCCTGTGCCTCGTTGTCGGCCGCTACGTAGTAGCCGGGCTCGGAGCAATGGATGTCCAGGTGGACAATCGGCACGGGCATCTTGGTCATAGCGGGGTGCCAGTCGGGGGATGCCATGGGCTGAACCATGACGCCGGACATCTGGGTGCCCATAAAGTAGCGCAGGTAATGGTCCTGGAGAATATCGTCGTTGTCGGCATTGGCGATGAGCAGGTCGTAACCGTGCTTGCGGGCCTCGTTATGGGCGCCGCTGGCAATTTGGAGCGAAAAGCCGTGATCGAGACGGGGGAGCACCAGGCCAAAGGACTTGGTGGCGCCGCCCGCGAGCTGACGAGCGCTTTGGTTGGGCAGGTAGCCAAGGCGATTGATGGTCTCGTTAATGAGCTTGAGGGTCTCGGGGCGCAGCTTTTCGGGATGGTTGAGCGCGTTGGAAACCGTGCCCAACGAAACCCCGGCCTCGTGCGCGACGTCGCTGATTTTTACCTTTGCCATAGCGGCCCCTTTGATGCGTTTCAAGTACAAGCCAGATTGTAGCATCGCCCGCCCCCGGGGTGTCAAAACCTGCCAATTAGGGACAGGTTTATTTTGGTGGGTTTTATCTGGGCAAACGCCGTTGCCAGCGCGACCACCACGAAGGGGACAGGCGCCTTTGTGGTGGTTTGAGCTGCCCGGACCTTCAATTGTCTCGATCTGTAACATCTGGACGGCAAAACCGGCTCTACCTGTTACAGATCGAGACATAGTGCTGGGGCCGAACCGTAATGTCTCGATCTGTAACACCAAGCCGGCTTCCGGAGCCCCAGATGTTACAGATCGAGATCTTTCGCCGGGACAGAGCGCCGCCTCGGTCCAAACCACCACAAAGGCGCCTGTCCCCATCGCGGTGGTTTGGGCATGTGTGTATCGAGTGGTATCTAAGTTGAGATACCACTTCTGGTATATCAGCTTGCGTTTGCGTGAGTACAATACTCGAACGTTATACGTCTCAGCGCCCCTTGTGCGTGGACGTCTTGCAGTCACGCGAACGAAGGGATTTATCCTATGTGCGGAATTGTCGGCTACACCGGCTCTGATATTGCAAAGAACATTCTGGTCACAGGCCTTAAGCGCATGGAGTATCGCGGCTATGACTCCTCGGGCGTCGCGCTCGAGGTGGGCGAGGGCGCCGCGGCGCACCTCGACGTTATCCGCCGCGTGGGTAAGGTCGCGGGTCTGGAGAGCGAGCTTTCCAATATCGATAGCGACGCAACCTGCGGTATCGGTCACACCCGTTGGGCCACTCACGGCAAGCCTTCCGTCGTTAACGCTCATCCCCACACCAGCTGCGACGGTCGCATCGCCATCGTCCACAACGGCATTATCGAGAACTTCGCCGAACTGCGCGAGGAGCTGGAGGGCCGCGGCCATCACTTTAAGAGCGAGACCGATACGGAGGTCTTCGCGCATCTGATCGAAGAGGCCTATGCCGAGACGCACGACCTGATGGCCTCCGTGCGCGAGGCTTGCACCCACGTGGTAGGCGCCTATGGCTTGGCCGCCGTGTGCGCCGACGAGCCTGGCGTGATCGCCGTTGCCCGCAAGGACTCCCCGATTGTGGTCGGCGTGGGCGAGACCGGCTCCTACGTTGCTTCCGACGTCATCGCGCTCATCGACGCCACCCGCGATGTCGTGGTGCTCGAGGACGGTCAGTTTGCCAAGCTTACGCCTGCGGGCGTCGAGTACACCGACGAGGCCGGCAATGTCATCGAGCCCAAGGTCACCCACATCGATTGGGATCTGGACATGGCCGAAAAGGGCGGCTATCCCGACTTTATGCTCAAGGAGATTCACGAGCAGCCGCGCGTCGTGCGCGACACGCTGGTTGGCCGTATGACGCCTGCCGGCGAGCTCGATATCGATGAGCTGGGCCTGTCCCTCGAGGAGCTCAACGACATCGACCGTGTCTACGTGATCGCCTGCGGCACCAGCTATCACGCAGGACTCATCGCAAAGAACCTTATTGAGGGCTGGGCTCGCATTCCCACCGAGGTTGAGGCTGCCAGCGAGTTCCGCTATCGCAACCCCATCATCACGCCGACGACGCTCGTCGTTGCCGTGTCCCAGTCGGGCGAGACGGCCGATACCCTCGCCGCCATTCGCGACGCGCGTATCAAGGGCGCCAAGGTCTTTGGCATCACCAACGTGGTGGGCAGCCCCGTGGCGCGTGAGAGCGACGGCGTCATTTATACCAAGGCCAACAAGGAGATCGCGGTCGCCTCGACCAAGAGCTTCATCGGCCAGGTTGTGAGCCTGACGCTGCTGGCTCTGCTGCTGGCGCAGGTCAAGTACCGTCTGACCACTAAGCAGACGCGCATGATGTTCCGCGAGCTTTCCGATACGGCCGAGCAGATCCAGTGGATTTTGGATACGCAGACCGAGGCCGTGCATGAGGCCGCCCTGCTGTGCAAGGACGCGCAGTCCGCACTGTTCGTGGGCCGTGGCATGGGTGCCGCTATTTCCTACGAGGGCGCGCTCAAGCTCAAGGAGGTCAGCTACCTGCACGCCGAGGCGTATGCTGCCGGCGAGATGAAGCATGGCCCCATCGCGCTGATCGATCCGGGCTTCCCCGTCATCGCCGTGGCCACCAAGAGCGCTACCTACGACAAAACCGTGTCGAACCTTATGGAGTGCAAGGCGCGCGGTGCCAAGGTCATCGTCGTTGCCACCGAGGGCGACGAGGAGATCAACAAGATCGCCGACTGCATCATTCGCGTGCCGGCCGTCCGCGACGTGTTCAGCCCCATCACGGCGAGCGTTCCGCTGCAGCTGCTCGCCCGCGAGGTCGCCATCCTGCGCGGCTGCGACGTCGACCAGCCCCGAAACCTCGCTAAGAGTGTGACCGTGGAGTAGTTGGTTCCGCCGTTCTAACAACTAAGGCCCGGCTCCGCGTCAGACGGAGCCGGGCCTTTTTGTGCGGAAAAACCACCACAAAGGTGCCTGTCCCCTTTGTGGTGGTTTTGGCAGGTTAGCGGAGCTTGCTGGTCTCGAAGTACTTGGGATATTGGTCCAGGACCTCGGTCTGGTTGCGGAACATCATATGCAGGTGCTTGCTGACCAAAAAGCTCGCCTCGATGGGGTCGCGGCCGGCGATGGCGCGGCGGATTTGCTTGTGCTCGTTAACAATCTCCTGATTGTCGAGCGTCTGCGTGGCGGCGCGCAGCCAGCGGAAGCGCTCCAGGTCGGCATTGGTCTCTTCGAGCCACGACCATACGGTGCTGCGGCACGCGATGCTAAAGATCATGCGGTGCATGAGGTTGTCGCTTAAAAAGAAGCCGATGCGATCCTCCTCGGCCATGGTCTTTTCCTGCAGCGCGATGGCTCGGTCGAGCTGCTCGATGCCTGCCGAGGTGGCACGGGCACAGCACTCCACAATTACCTGCTTTTCCAGGTGCTCGCGAATGTAGCAGGCGCTCTCGGCAAGAGTGAGGTTGATGGGCGAGACATAGGTGCCGCTTTGGGGCACGGTACGCACCAGGTCCTCTTGCGCCAGACGCACCAGTGCCTCGCGCACAGGGGTGCGCCCCATATCCAAGTCGTCGCAAAGCTGCTTGACGCCCAGCTTTTCGCCCGGCTTGTAGTCCAGATAGACGATTTTGCGTCGAATGGTGTGGTAGGACTGATCCTGTAGGCTCATTTCCTGCTCGCCGACGTGCATCGATTCTTCCATAGTGCCTCACAACCGTTCTATCACACTCATATATCAGCTGTTAATTATGCCGCGAATCAGCTCTCCGCGGTGGGTAATTCGGCTGTCGTCCGAGAACTATTGCGGCACCTTAGTCTGTGTTTGCGCACGGCTGTGCTCAATGTTGCCGTATCATAAGCCGTCGCAAACGTGAAATAGAAAGAAGGAATCCCATATGCAACTGGCGAATATCGTACGCGAGCGCTGGAAGGGCGTCTTGTTCTGCCTGATCATCGCTATCCCCGCGACGTTGCTCGGCAAACAGGTTGAGGTGGTCGGCGGTCCGGTGTTTGCCATCCTCTTTGGCATGGTCCTGGCGCTCGTCTTTCCCAAGAATCGTCGCGAACAGCTCGCCGCCGGTGTCACCTATACGTCTAAAAAAGTCTTGCAGTACGCGGTAATCTTGCTTGGCTTTGGCATGAACCTCTCGCAGATTCTGTCCAAAGGCGCTCAGTCGCTGCCGATTATCGTGGCGACGATCTCGACCTCGCTTGTCATCGCCTTCGTGCTCTGCCGCGTTATGAACGTGCCGGGCAAGATCGCGACGCTTGTGGGTGTGGGTTCGTCGATTTGTGGCGGTTCGGCCATCGCCGCGACAGCACCCGTCATCGATGCCGACGATCGCGAGATTGCCCAGGCTATTTCGGTCATCCTCCTGTTTAACGTTATCGCGGCGCTTGTGTTTCCGACACTCGGCGGCATGCTCGGGCTGACCAACGAGGGCTTTGGCCTGTTTGCCGGCACCGCCATCAACGACACCTCGTCCGTGACGGCTGCGGCGAGCGCCTGGGACAGTATGCATCCCGGCGCCAATGTGCTCGAGAGCGCCACGGTGGTCAAGCTCACCAGGACGCTGGCTATCATTCCCATCACGTTGGTCCTCGCATGCTGGCGGATGCATCTGGCGCGCAAGGCCGGCGGCGACGCCAAAAGCACGTTCTCGCTTAAACGCGCGTTTCCCATGTTCGTGCTGTTCTTTGTGCTGGCGAGCGTGATCACCACGGTGCTTCAGCTTCCCGCGTCTTTTACGGCGCCCATCAAGGAGCTGTCGAAGTTCTTTATTGTGATGGCCATGGCGGCTATTGGCTTTAATACCGATATCGTCGAGCTGGTCAAAAAGGGCGGCAAGCCCATCGCATTGGGCTTTTGCTGCTGGATTGGCATTGCGTGCATGAGTTTGGGAATGCAGCACGTGCTGGGAATCTGGTAGAGAAGTAGCTGATTTGCGTGCTGTGTGCTGGCGAGCGCATCCTCGCGGTGGAGCGATAGGAGCTCTTGCGGGTATGGCTTGTCCGCAGGTTGATAGGTCCCGAAGAGCTCTTATCGCCCCGCCAGGATGGCGATGCGGGGCAACTCATATACTCGCAGGACGGCGTCTTCTGCCCTATAGTGTTTGGTGAGCAATATCGTTCAATTTTGAAACACTCGGTCGTGTGACCGTCGTCGGTTGCACGTCGCCGCGGACGGGGGCAAATCATGGATAGCGATGCCAAGCTGAACATCTTGATCGAGGCCTTGGCTGCTGCCGGGGCCTCGGCGTTGGCAATCGATGGGCATGGACGCGTGGCGATTTCGACCATGGACGATGTCGCGCTCGAGCAAGATGTCGCGGCATTTGTCGCCGAGCGCCTGAGGCGCGTGGGCAATGGCACACGCCTGGTGATGGGGCATGCGGGAGGGCGCTTGAGCCTCACGGTGCGTCCGGTCGCCAAGGAATGCGGCGCGCTTTGGGTGGTCGTGGTCCGCGAGGTGCACGGTGTGGCGGCACACGCGGGTATTGAGTGGCTTAACGCAGATGAGGTCGAGGCGCGCTACGAGGCAAGCGCGTACGGCATTGTCGAGGGTGCCGCTGCGGTCGCTGGCCTCGTCTGCGAAAGCTATGCCCGCGGCGTGCCCCTCATGTTGGAGGGCGAGCTGGGCGCTGGCCAGGCAGAGATTGCAAAACGCCTCTATCTGGATGGGCCTTATGCTGACGAACCCTTTGTGTCCGTGGCACTTGACGAGCTCACAGATCGCGGCTGGCGCCATCTGCTCAAAAGCTCGGAATCGCCGCTGTTCCAGGCAAGGTTGACCCTTTGTATTGACGGCTGGCATGCACTTTCGCCGCAGCGTCTGCGCGAGCTTGTCTCTACGATGACCGACACGGCGCTGGCCACACGTTGCCATGTGGTTCTGACGGCAAACGATATGCCGGGCGGTGGCGAAAGCGATCAGGCCGCTTTTGTAACCGAGCGCTTGGCGTGCGCAGTAAGTGTGGCGCCTGCGATTGCCGAGCAGGGTGGCGCATCGAAAAAGGTTGCGCAGTATTTGTCATATCTGTCAGATGTCTTTGGAACTGCCGCTTCAAGTATGTCCGAGGAGGCTGCTTCGACGCTCAACGGCTATCGCTGGCCGCGCAACTATCTGCAGCTTCGCGAGGTCTCGGAACGACTCTATATATTAGTAGGGTCGGGTGTGGTGGAGCGCGCGGTGGCGGAGGAGGTGCTCGCCCAGGAGGACGTCATCAAAACCGCAACCTTTGGCGCTCCGACGCTCGACAGCGACCTGTATATCCTGCGTCCACTGGCCGATACCGAACGCGACATTGCGCGGCTGGTCGTAGGCTACCTTCAGGGCAACCGGACCCGCGCTGCCGAGGTGCTGGGAATAAGCCGCACGACCTTGTGGCGCTTGCTGAAGGACGACGACCGCTGAGCGAGGTGCCCGTGACCGCGTGCGGCGCGTGTGCTACAGTCCAAAGCAGTAATGTTTCGATTGTGTTACGGCGTGCGGGGGCGTATGGCGGAGACTTCAAAACCAAACCGGAATAGACGGAGCGCGGCTCCAGTTAACCGCCGCACGACGTCCCGGACGTGGGGCAAGCACGCGTCGGGGTTCGACGGTTCGTTCAAACGCACCAAATACGGCTATCCTTCGGCAAGCGCTCGCTTGGCTATGCAGGCCGAGTCGACGCTGTGGGGACGCAAGCGCGTGGTGGGCTCTAAGCTTAAGCACGACGGAACGCTGGGCTACATTAGCCGCGGTGCTGCCCGCCGCAGTGGGCTCAATCCTGCTGGCTGGCATCGTTATGTGCCGATTGCAGTTGTTGTTGCGGTGATTGTGATCGCACTTGCTGCACTCGGCTACGCAGGCGGCGGGGTCGACCTGAGCGCGATGTTCAAATCTGCTGAGCTCGCGCATGCCGGCACGGAGCTTGTCGAGGGCGCTCAGACACAGACGGGCGTGGCGCCTCAGCGCGGTATTGTTGCCGCTGCCGCAACGATCGCCGATGCGCAAAAGGGCGAGGATACGGACAGCGAGGATAGCGAAACCGGTGCAAACGGCGTGGATTCGCAGGTCACGCCCGTGACGCAAGGCCAATAAGTCACAGAACCATCACACTAAGTCGCTGTTTGGGGCCAATGAGTGAGCAAAAAAGCAGCAATGTTGTTTCATATGGAACTCATTAGTCACAATTTGTAAAAAAGGGCTATACTGCTAGGCCCTTAAAGGTCCACAAGCTGCAAGTTGAGGAGTACCTAACATGAAGAAGAGATTCATGGCAGCACTGAGCGTTCTCGCTCTTGCCCTGGCTCTGCCCGTGGCTGCTTTCGCCGCCCCGAGCCCTGCCAACACCACCGCCACCGGCGCCAACAACGTGACCGCCAGCGTTAACAACGCTAACGTCAAGGTTGCTTCCACCACCAAGAACGCCGAGGGCACCCCTGCCAACGCCAACGTGGTCGCTTCCTTTGAGATCACCGAGACCGTCGAGGGTACCGTTTCTGAGTCCAACCCGCTGACCGTCACCTTCACCCTTGGCAAGGCTTACGCCAACGCCAAGGTTACCGTCTATGTCCAGCACAACGACGGTAGCAAGGAGACCCTGAACCTCACTGCCGACAACAACGGCAATGTTACCTTTAAGGTTACCAAGCTCTCCATCTACACCATTGTGGCCGAGAAGACCGCTGCTGGCGCTGCTACCACCGACAACGGTGCTAAGTCCCCGGCTACCGGCGTGAACACCACCGCTGTTGCCGCTGTGGCTGCTGTTGCCGCTGCTGGCGCTGCCTGCGCTTTTGTTGCTCTTCGCAAGAACAACTAGCACACATACGGTTTCAACCGTAAGATTTGAGGACCCGTACTTGTGCGGGTCCTTTTTTTGGCCGATTTACAGGGTAAGGGAACACCATGGCACAGCAGCCGCAGGGCAAGCATATGGAAGTTAAGCATATGGGCGACTCGGACAAAAAGCGTCGCGCCACGATACTCAAGGGCGTTTTCGTAGTGTTGTTGCTGGTCGCAGTCGGCTGCGGCGGCTACGTGCTCTATATGAATCATCTAGAGCAGCAGCGCGCCGAGGAGATGAGTGCAACAGGCAAGCCCGCCACGAAGGTCGAATCAAAGGGCAAGGAGCTGCCGGACAACCCCATCGACTTTGCACCGCTCATTCAAGAGAATGCCGATATCTATGCGTGGCTCTACATTCCGGGTGCGGATATCAACACGCCCTTGCTGCAGAGCACGACGGACGACCTGTTTTATCTGGACCACGACAAGGACGGCAAGTACGACCCGTATGGCACAGCATTTAGCCAGATGGCAAACGCGCGCGACTTTAGCGATCCCGTCACGGTGATCTACGGCCATGTGAACGGCGGTGTGTTCCACAACTTGCATAACTTTGAGGACGCGGACTTCTTTAACGAGAACACCGAGTTCTATATCTACACGCCGGGCCATATTCTGAAGTACAAGATTGTCTCGGTCTATCAATATGACGATCGCCACATTCTCAACTCGTTTAACTTTGCCGACCCTGCCGTGCGCCAGGACTACTTTAATTCGGTCTGTAATCCGGACGCATTGCTCAAAAATGTACGTGACGGCGTGACACTTGATGCAGATAGTAAGATTGTACAGTTGAGCACCTGCATGCTCGATAGCTCGCAGGGCAACTCGCGCTATATTGTGAGCGGTGTGTTAACAAGCGACCAGGAGACAAAATAGTCATGAACCCCCGTGGCAAGCACTTTATCGATGCGGTGGATCCCGACGAAAATCAAGTAAACAATCCCGAGCAGCAGGTTCGGGATGCGGCGGAGCCTGTCGAGCCTCAATGGGAGACCAAAGGCACTCCGACACCTCAATCTGACGAAAAATCCCAGGGCAAGGCCGAGGCTCCGTCCGACGCATCGGCAAAGACCGATGAAGCTGCGGCGCAGCCTGTTGATGAGGTAGAGTGGCCTTCGCTTGATGAGGCGGGACCTCAGCGTCGTCGACGCTCCAAAGAGTCGATTAAGCGCATCAAGCGCCGCCGCCGTATCCGCACGCTGCTGATCGTGCTGCTCGTGATTGGTGCGGTTGCTGCTGCCGGCTGGGGCTTTGTGAATCACAGCGTGAACCAAGGCAAAAAGAAGATTGAGGAAAAGACCGAAAAGGTCATTAAGGCCAAGGGCGACACCATTACCTATAACGGCAAGAAGTATGCGCTCAACAAGCATATGGCCACGGTGGCGTTTATCGGCTTTGATGGCCGCAATAACGATGACGGCACCCAGAAGGGCCAGTCCGATACTGTGATGGTCGTAGCGCTTAATACCGACACGGGCGAGGCCCGCGGCATTATCATCCCGCGCGACAGCATGGTTGCCGTAGATACGTATTCCAATGGTTCGTTTGCCGGTCAGGTGACCGAGCAGCTGTGCTTGCAGTTTGCCTATGGCACCGATGGCGACAACTCATCGGCGCTGACGGCCACCGCTGCCTCGCGTGTGCTCGATAACATTCCGGTCGACTATTACTACACGCTCAATATCGAGGGCGTGGCTCCCATTAATGACTCCATCGGCGGTGTGACGCTGGTGCCTACGCAGACCGTGCCGGGCACGTCGGTTGTCGAGGGCCAGGAGACCACGCTGTTTGGTACAACGGCGGAAAAGTACGTGCAGTGGCGCGACACGACGAATCTGACGTCTTCGCTGGATCGCACAGCGCGCCAGGTGAGCTACGTGCAGGCGTTTGCGTCGAAGGTACTCAGCAGTGCCAAGAGCAACCCCGCCATGCTCATCAGCCTGTATCAGGCCATGGGCGACTATACGTGGACCAATTTGGGTCTCGATGAGTTCAGCTATCTAGCGACTACGATGCTCGAGCACGGCCTGACTTCGTTTGATGTCGTGACGCTGCAGGGCACCATGCAGCAGGGCGACACCTTCGCCGAGTTCTACCTGGACCAGGACAACGTAAAGCAAACGGTCGTCGATACCTTCTATCATCCAGTCGACTAGATGTCACCAATGGCTCACTCGATGTCAGGCACCAACAGCGAGCGGGCCGCATTTGCGCCAAGGTGACGTGAAATGAGAGGGCGCTGACCTTTTGGTCGCGCCCTCGAAATTGAACGTCAGATTGGCGTGAATGCGGCCCGCGCAGCGTCAACGGGTCCGCCGTTCGTTAGAACGGCGGAACATACATTACGTTGTTGCGGCGCGGCTTTGCCTCGGGGAGTGCGTCCTCGGCGTAGCCCAGAATGCAGTTGCCCACACCGCGCAGGCTTCCGTCGGCAGGCAGACCCCACTTGGCCAGCAGTTTCAGTCCCTCGGGTGAGTCAAAGACCTCGTGCGCGCGGTGGATCCAACACGAATCGACGCCCAGCGCATAGGCTGCGTTGAGCAGGTTGCCCATGGCGAGCGAGCCGTCTTCCAGGTGCGTGGGCACGCTGCGGTCGACGAGCACCACCACAACGGTCTTGGCGCCGTAGAAGGGATCTCCCTCGCTGCCCATAACTTGTGCGTTGAGCTGCGAGAGGCGCTCGACGGTTGCGGGGTCGGTAACGGCGACGAACGTGACCGGCTGGCGTCCCATGCCGCTCGGCGCGTACTGGCCGGCTTCGATAATGCGTGCGAGCTTCTCGGCCTCGACAGGGCGATCGCTGTATTTGCGGCAGCTGCGGCGGTGGATGAGTGCTTCGATGGTCTCCATGGGTCCTCCTGACGTTGGTTTCGATGCCTCGTTCTTACCCGCCGAACCAAAACCGTAATCGCGCAGTCGGCCCCAAACAATGCAAACTACCAAGTGGAAAAGTTGGTTTGCATAAAACTTCAGCCAGAATGTGATAAACCGGTGGGATGGTTAAACGTTTTATCCCGTCTACCCTGCGGTTTTTTACCACTTGCCTAAATGATGCGCGCATAAGCTCTGATAAAGGTTTTACTAAAGGAGCACCAACGTTTATCAACGCGCCATGGTGGCGCCGGGCCAGGAGGTAACATCATGTTCCAGGCTGGAGATGTCGTCGAGACCGACTTCGAAGGATTTCTGAAGCTGCTGCGTTCCAAGACGCGCGCTTTCGTGTCGATTAACGATCACGAGTACTACATCACGCACACCGATGGCTATTGGCGTGTCCAGGATTGCGAGGCCCTCAACGATAAGGGTCACTTTACTGACTGCTCCGAGCTGGTCAACACGGTCTGCGAGGTCGTCGAACTGCCGTGGATCTGCGGCAAGAGCCTGCACGACAGCTTCTCGGGCGCCACGGTCTACGAGGCCGTCGCTGCTTAACAGCCAACACTCGATATTCTCTCGCAACCGCCGGCGCCGCCCCCGCGCCGGCGGTCTTTTTTGTCGATATGCTTATGTAGAGCCGACCATAGACAACGGAGCTTATTGGCGATAGTCAAAACTCGGACTAATGTAGAGATATGAATTGGTCAAAACTCGGACTATCGAATGGCGGGAGAGATGAATAGTACAGTTAGCCCGGTCGATTTCGACCGGATGCTCGTCGACACGAGTGCAGCGGGCGGAAGCGTTGCCGTGAGTCGGCTGACGAGTGAATGGTTCTACAGCAAACAGACCATCAATTCGGCGATTAAGACGCTTAGGGCGCGAGGGCTTGCGACGTTGGAGTTTGCCGAGGGCAGTCGTAAGAACAAGGTTGTGCGACTGACCGAAGAAGGCGTGCAGTTTGCCAAGCGCTACGCGTTGCCGGCGCAAAAAGCCGAGCAACAGGCATTCGAGGCGCTCGAGCCGTGGGAACAGCGCGAGATCATGCGCTTGGTCGGTAAGTTCTCCCACGTTCTGAACGAAGAGTGCGAGGCATTTAAACGGCAAGTGGTCGCCGAGAACGAGGCTGACGATAAGGGCGAGGGGGACACATGCGACTCTTAATGAGGTTTATGAGGCCGTACCGCGGTCTGATTGCGGTGACGCTGTTTGCGGTGCTGATAGATAACGTCGGTACGCTGTTGGTTCCCACGATGCTGGCGAATATGGTCAACACCGGTATTACCACGGGCGATGTCGACTATATTTTACGCAACGGCCTGTACATGCTTATCGCGACCGGCATGGCCAGCGGCGGCACGGTGCTGGGCTGCTATCTTTCGGCGCGCCTGGCCGCCAACGTGGCCTGCGATATCCGCAATGCCGTGTACGACAAGTCGCTCGAGCTGTCCGCCAGCGACTTTGAGCGCTTTGGCACGGGTTCGATGATCACACGCTCGCTCAACGACATCAACGTGATTCAGCAAGCTGTCCTTCAGACGATTCAGTTGGTGCTGCCGGTGCCGTTCTTGGCCGTGGCAGGCATCATTTTTGCTTGGTTCATCGATCCCGCCATGGGCACGCTGCTGGGCGTGGTGGTTGCGATCGTGCTGGTGGCGGCGGTCTTTACGGTGGCTAACGCCGCGCCGATCTTTATGCGCCTGCAGAGCTTTATCGACCGCATGAACGTGGTGCTGCGCGAGAACATCGTGGGCGTGCGCGTCATCCGCGCATTTAACAAGGAGCGCCACGAGGAGCGGCGCCTGGACGAGGTGTTTAGCGATTACGCGGCCAACGCCATCAAGGTCAACCACCTGTTTGTGGGTCTCGACAGCTCCAGCTTCTTTTTGATGAACATCGCCGAGGTGGCGGTGCTGTGGGTGGGCGGCAACCGCGTGGGCGTCCACGCCATGCAAATCGGCAGCATCTCGGCCGTGCTGGAGTACGCGATCTTGATCCTGTTCTTTGTGATGATGGCGCAGATGGTGATTCTGACGCTTCCGCGCGCCGCGGCGTGCCTCAACCGCGCGCAACAGGTGCTCGAAATCGAGCCGAGCATCGTGGACGGCAAGGCAACGCTGGGCGACGGGGCGCCTGAGTCCGCAGATGGTGCCGACGCGGTTGCCGTGTTCGACCATATGTCGTTCCGTTTTGACGATGCCGACGAGGACACCCTGTGCGACCTGAGCTTTGCCTGTCGCCGTGGCCTGACCACGGCGATTGTAGGCTCAACGGGCTCGGGCAAGTCAACGGTGGCCAAGCTCTTGTTGCGTTTCCACGATGCCACGAAGGGCGCCATTCGCCTGAATGGCATCGATCTGCGCGACCTTTCGCAAGGTGAGATTCGCGGGCATATCGCTTACGTGCCGCAGAAGGCGTGGCTGTTCTCGGGTACGGTGGCGAGCAACCTGCGCTTTGGCAACGAGGGCGCGACCGAGGCTGACATGCTCCATGCGCTGGAGGTTGCCCAGAGCACCTTTGTGCTCGATCAGCCCCAGGGGCTCGATACTCCGGTATCCCAGGGCGGCACGAACTTCTCGGGCGGTCAGCGCCAGCGCCTGGCGATCGCCCGCGCACTCATGAAGCATGCCGATCTATATATCTTCGATGACAGTTTTTCGGCCCTGGACTTTAAGACCGATGCCGCCCTGCGCCATGCGCTGCAGGACGAGACGCGCGATGCCGCGGTGCTCATCATCGCGCAACGTATCTCGACTATTTTGCATGCCGATCAGATCGTGGTGCTCAAAGACGGCGAGATCGTGGGCCTAGGCACGCACGACGAGCTCATGGAAACCTGCGAGGTGTACCGCGCTATCGCGGAATCGCAGATGAAGGGAGGTGAGTAGCATGACCGAGGGGCTCAAGAAGCAGGGCATCGCCGATGATGCCTCGGTTGCAGAGGCAGTCGAGGAGACGGGTGTCGCGCCCGACCTGGACGAAGCCGCCAAGGCGGCGGAGCGCGAGGCTCGCCGCCAGGCACTCTACGAGGAAAACGAGCGCGCCGAGGACGAGCGCGCCCGCGCCGAGGCGGAGCGCATGCGCGACGTTGACGACGAGGACGAGGACGAGACGCCCCGCGACACCTGGGCGACGGTGCGCCGCCTGTGGAGCGAAGCCGCCGGCGACCATTGGCGCTTCTATATCGTGTTCGCGAGCATCGTGTTCTATGTCATCTTTAACACCGCGGCGCCGGCTTACAGCGCCCGCGTGATCGATGAGCTGTGGGGGCACATGAAGCTGGCGTTTGCCAACAACACTACCTTCAGCATTACCTGGGAGAATTGCGGCAGGACCATCTTCATCTACTTTATGATCTGGACCGCCGCCGCCTCGTTCTACGCACTCCAGAGCTTTTTGATGTCGAGCGTTGCCGAGCGCCTCAACCTGCGCCTACGCAACCGCATCGCACAAAAGCTCAACCGTCTGCCGCTTGCCTACTTTGACGCGCATCGTCCCGGCGAGGTCGTCAGCCGTGCGACCAACGACTTGGACAAGATGTCCGAGAGCATGCAGCGCGGCTTGCTGCAGCTTCTGGTGTCAATCGGTACCGTGGTGGGCGCCGTGAGCGTGATGTTCGTGTTTAGTGTGCCGCTCACGCTTGTATTTTTGTTCTTTACGGCGCTTTCGCTGCTGGTGACGAAGGTCGTTTCGCGCCGCACGCACGATGTGACGGGCGAGCGCCAGGAGTGGGTGTCCAAGATTACGAGCGCGGTCGAGGAAGGCTACTCGGGCCGTCTGGTAATCCGTGCGTTTAACCGCGAGCGCCAGAGCTCTGCCGAGGTGCACGAGGCTTCGAAGGAGCTGGCGCGCGTGAGCACCAAGGCCGACTTTATGATTAACGCCGTCGGTCCCGCAGTGCGCTTTATCGGCCGCTTGGCGCAAATCGTGATTGCGCTTGTGGGCTGCAGTATGTTGGTTGCCGGGCATATGACCGTCGGCGTGTTCCAGGCGTTCTTCCAGTTTATCTACGAGGCATCCGAGCCCATGACGCAGCTGTCGTTTACCTTTAACTCGCTGCAGAGCGCGCTGGCGAGCGCCGAGCGCGTGTTCGACCTGCTCGACGAGCCCGAGATGGAAGCCGATCCGTTGCCGGCGGCCGCCGCCAAGCTGCCGGGCAAGGTGGAGGGCCGTGTTGCCTTTGAACACGTGCGTTTTGGCTATGCGCCCGACAAGCCGCTCATGCGCGACGTGTCGTTTGCCGCCGAGCCGGGCCAAAAGATCGCGGTGGTGGGAACCACGGGCGCGGGCAAGACCACGCTCATCAATCTGCTCATGCGCTTCTACGAGATCGACGGTGGTCGCATTACCCTCGACGGCGTGGACACGAGCCGCATGGATCGTGGCGAGCTGCGCCAGCAGTTTGGCATGGTGTTGCAGGACGCCTGGCTGTTCGATGGCACCATTGCCGAGAACATCGCCTATGGCTGTCCCGAGGCGACGCGCGAGGAGATTGTCGCGGCCGCGCGTGCTGCTCAGGTCGACTTCTTTGTGCGCACTATGCCGCAGGGCTACGACACGCGTGTGGCTAACGATGCCGAGAGCATCAGCCAGGGCCAACGTCAGCTGCTGACCATCGCGCGCGTGCTGCTCAACAACCCGGCGATCCTCATCCTGGACGAGGCGACGTCGAGTGTGGACACGCGCACCGAGCTCGCCATCGGCCGCGCCATGGACGCGCTTATGCGCGGGCGCACGAGCTTTGTGATCGCGCACCGTCTGTCGACGATCGTGGATGCCGACCTGATTCTGGTCATGGATCACGGCAACATTATCGAGCAGGGCACGCACAAGGAGCTGCTGGCTGCCGAGGGCGCTTATGCCGACCTCTATCTAAGCCAGTTCGCATAAGGTGGCAAAGGGGCAGTCCCGCATGTCACATCGAAAAGAAGGCGCGCCGGGGGCGGATTCCCTGGCGCGCCGTTTGTGTTGGCGTTCATGCTGTGGCGGTTGCCCGCGGCCCTAGCGTTCGTCCACAAGTTTGGCGACGAGGGCTTTGAGCTCGGCCACCTCTTGCTCGAGTTCCTTGACGCGACGGGCGTTTTCGGTGATGCCCTGACGGTTGAGGGCGCTCTGCTCGGCGGCATCGTCGGGCATGTACTCGCGATGCTGCTTGGCGTCGAAGCTCTCCTCGAACACGCGGCAGCCGTTGCGCTTGATGATGCGCCCGGGTACGCCCACGACGGTGCAGTTGTCGGGCACGTCCTTGACGACAACCGAATTGCCGCCGATCTTGACGTTGTTGCCAATGTGGATGTTGCCAAGCACCTTGGCGCCCGTGCCCACCGTGACATTGTTGCCCAGGGTGGGGTGGCGCTTGCCGGTTTCGTTGCCGGTACCGCCGAGCGTGACGCCCTGGTAGAGCACGCAGTTGTCGCCCACAATGGTGGTCTCGCCGATAACGACGCCCATGGCGTGGTCGATAAAGAAATGTTTGCCGATCTGTGCAGCGGGATGAATCTCGACGCCGGTGAAGTGGCGGGTGATTTGCGAGAGCACGCGGGCGAGCGAGCAATGACCGTGCTCCCAGAGCCAGTGCTCGGGCACGTGGTTCCACTTGGCGTGCAGGCCAGGGTAGGAAAGGAAGATGACCAGGGCACTTTGCGCGGCAGGGTCCTGCGCCTGGACGGTCTTGATGTCCTCGCGAATGGTATTGATAAAGCTCACCGGCCGCCCTCCCTTAGCGCCGTGACAATGCGATTCACTAAAGTATAGCGATTCGCTAGGGATTAGGAAGAACAATCTTGCTTTGCTTTGGGCGACAAGTGTCAGTTATGCAAACTTGCTGGTAATGAAGTAAGACTTTTGAGGGGTTTGGCCCGTGCTCGCGCCGCAACCGTATACTGGTCAACTTGGACGTGTCCGCGCCCACAACTGAGAGGTTTTACTTCATGGGTTTCATCAATTTCATTGCCGAGCTGCTTAAGGACCCGCGCACCGCGATTGCCAGCTGGATCGCCGCCGGCCCGCTTATGGCCTACGGCTGCGTGTTCCTGATCATCTTCATTGAGACAGGCGTGGTGTTCTTCCCGTTCCTTCCCGGCGACTCGCTGTTGTTTGCCTCGGGCTTCTTTGCCCATAACGGCGGCTTTAACATCGTGGCGCTTCTGGCCACCGCATGGGCTGCAGCCATCCTAGGCGATCAGTGCAACTTTATGATCGGCCACTTCTTTGGCCGCAAGATCATCGCCTCGGGCAAGGTAAAGGCTATGACGCCCGAGCGCATCAAAAAGTCCGAGGATTTCCTGGATAAGTGGGGCCATCTGGCCATCTTCCTCGGTCGCTTCTTCCCGTTCATCCGCACCTTTGTGCCTTTTATCGCCGGCATGGGCGGCATGCACTGGCGCAACTTTGTCATCTTTAACGTGCTGGGTGGCATTACCTGGTCGACGGTCTTTACGCTGCTGGGTTACTTCTTTGGTGGCATTCCGTTTGTGCAGGAGCACTTTGAGCTGCTGATCGTCGGCATCGTCGCCGTGTCGATCATCCCGACCGTGGTCGGCCTGGTTAAGGCAAAGCTGGGCAAAAAGAACGCCTAGTCCGAGCTTGTTTTCGGACGTTAATTCCAAGGCCCGTCATCGGATTCGATGGCGGGCCTTTTGTGTTGAAGGCAAATGAAAATACTTTACTTAGTTAAAGAAAAACGTTTTATCCAAGGCGTGCGGGGAGTACAATCACCTGCATGCGAATCGACGTGCCATCGGCTTTGATGCTGCCCGCGTGTCCTGCCCGGCTCTACGCTCCGGGTATGCGACGTTGCGACGCGGCCGGCCTCGGTCCTTGCGTGCGGGTTCGCGAGTATGCAACCGTGTATGTAAGGAGCGACATATGACTGTCGAGAAGAAGGATATCGATTGGGGCAGCCTCGGCTTTGGCTACATGAAGACCGATTACAGCTACGAGGCCCATTGGAAGGACGGCGAGTGGGACGAGGGCGGCCTGACCACCGACCACACCCTGCATGTCTCCGAGTGCGGCGGCATCTTCCATTACTGCCAGGAGGTCTTTGAGGGCCTGAAGGCCTACACCGCCGAGGACGGCAGCATCGTCTGCTTCCGTCCCGACATGAACGCCGAGCGTATGTACAATTCCGCCCAGCGTCTGGAGATGCCCCCGTTCCCCAAGGACAAGTTTGTCGAGGCCGTCAAGCAGGTCGTCTCTGCCAACGCGGCCTGGGTTCCGCCTTTTGGCTCCGGTGCAACCCTGTACGTGCGTCCGTTTATGATCGGCTCCGGTGACGTGATTGGCGTGGCTCCCGCTCCTGAGTACACGTTCCGCATTCTCGTGACCCCGGTCGGTCCGTACTTTAAGGGTGGCCTCAAGCCTGTCAAGCTGCGCGTTTCCGAGTACGACCGCGCCGCACCGCACGGCACCGGCAACATCAAGGCCGGCCTCAACTACGCCATGTCCCTGAAGCCCACGATGGAGGCTCACCGCGAGGGCTATGCCGAGAACCTGTATCTCGACTCCGAGTCCCGCACCTATGTCGAGGAGACCGGTGGTGCCAACGTCCTGTTCGTAAAGGAGGACGGCACGCTTGTCGTCCCGCAGTCGCACACCGACTCCATTCTTCCCTCCATCACCCGTCGTTCGCTCGTTCAGGTCGCTGAGGACCTGGGCATGACCGTCGACCAGCGTCCCGTCGAGTGGGCCGAGGTCAAGGCCGGCACCTTTGTTGAGTGCGGTCTGTGTGGCACCGCTGCCGTTATCTCCCCGGTCGGCGAGATCGACAACAAGGTCTACGGTGCCGATGAGACCGTGACCTTCCCGGCTGGCTACACCGAGATCGGTCCTGTGATGAAGAAGCTTCGCGAGACCCTGACGGGCATCCAGTCTGGTGCTGTTGAGGATAAGCACAACTGGGTTTACACCGTCGCGTAAGCTGTCTTAGCTGTCCGGCCCGAGGGCGACCCTCCTTTCCGGCGCACTCCGCAGGACGAAAGAACCCCCGCCGCACGTAGTGCGCAGCGGGGGTTCTTTCATGTCCGAGGACGCGCCGGAAAGGAGGGTCGCCCTCGGGCCTGCGTTACCTCGGCGCTGCCGTTACGGGCAATATAGATCTGAATTAAAGATGGTGCGCGGCCTATTGACCGCGCTTTTGTTTTGGTTCGCGCCATGTGGGGGGGGGTGGCGACGTGCATTTTTGCGAGTATTCTGCAATCGAAGACCCCTGCATACCGGCCTCGGGCGAAAAATCGGGATTTCTCGATGTTTTCTACGAATGATGGGCGGGGTTATGGGCTGACAGCGTTTGATTTGTAGGGACATTCGCGGTCTTTGGCATTTATCGTGGCGCCCGAAACTCTTGGTTATGCTGAATACTCCCAAAAATGCACGGTGCTTAGAGGGGGGGCTTCGCGACAAAGGAAACCGCCCTGTCGAAGTATGCATTCGACGAGGCGGTTTATGCATATACCCGATTAAGGATACGCTGCGGATCTGTTAGAACTTGACGGTCGGTGCCTGGCGGGCAGCTTCGGCGGCCTCGAAGCCCTGGCGCTCGTTAAACTGGAAGATGCCGGCAAAGATGACGGCCGGGAAGGTCTGGATGGCGTTGTTGTAGCTAAGCACGCAGTCGTTGTAGCTCTGGCGTGCGTAGCTCACCTTGTTCTCGGTGTCTTCGAGCGTGGCTTGGAGCTGCGTAAAGTTGGTGTTCGCCTTAAGATCGGGGTAAGCCTCGGCCACGGCGAAGAGCTGGCGCAGGGCACCGGTCAGCACGTTGTCGGCTTCCATCTTGGCTTCGGGTGTGGTGGCGCTCACGGCGGCGTTGCGCGCGTTGACCACGGCTGCAAGCGTGTCCTGCTCGTGTTTGGCGTAGCCCTTGACGGTCTCGACCAGGTTAGGGATCAGGTCGTTGCGGCGCTGCAGCTGCGTGTCGATGTTCTGCCAGGCGTTATCAATGCGATTGCGCTTGGTGACCATGTTGTTGTAGATGCCGGCGATGGCGCAGACAATCACAATGACAACAACGATACCGATGATGACGGGAATCATGGTGTCTCCGTTTCGAATGGCCGCGGCGTCTTCCGCCGGCTGCCGTTGGTGTAACGCTACTAGTATACCCGCAACCTTTGGCGATACCGAACTTTCCGGTAAGCGTTATGTTTCCACCAAGGTAAGGCCATTCGCCAGGGGGCGGGCGATACAGGTGTAAGATATGCGACAGATTAGTGAGCGTTGTCTTCTCCTTGAGGAGGGCGATATATATGGACCTTCGCATCAAGAAAACCTACCGCGCCCTGTTCGATGCCTTTACCGAGCTTCTCGAGGAGCATCGGTTTGAGGACCTGACGGTCGCCATGCTGTGCGACCGGGCCATGATTCGCCGCACGACGTTCTACAAGCACTTTCGCGACAAGAACGATTACTTTGCCTTTTATATCGATGAGCTCATGTCGGGCTTGCCGCAAAAAAAGCCCGATGAGGCCGGCGCAGTGTCTGCCGAGGACGTGCGCGCGCTTCGGCACGCGATTTTGGACGATGCCATGGATTTGATTCTGGCGCACGAGCAGCTCATGGATAACATTTTGGCAAGCAGCATGTCGGGCATGTTGACCAACGTTATTTGCGACCGCATTGCCCGCTCCATCCGCGAGCGTGTGATGAACGTGCTTGCCGAGGACGCCCTGGCCCCCGTGTCACTCGAGACGACGTCTGAGTTTGTCGCCGGCGGTATTATTCGACTTTTCACGATATGGTGGGAATCGGGCCACGATCTTGAGCGTCGACCTGAGATAGCCGACGTGGTCGATGCGCTGTTTGAGCGGACCATGACACCGGTGAATCACTAAAGTGGCGGAGAGAGGGGGATTCGAACCCCCGGAACGCTCTCGCGCTCAACGGTTTTCAAGACCGCCGCATTCAACCGCTCTGCCATCTCTCCGTGAGTCGTAATGATAGCATCGTTTTGAATTTGCAACAGGGAAGGCGAACGATGACGATCACCGAAATCGACGAGAAGTTCATGCGCGAGGCGTTGGCGGAGGCGCGAGTCGCCGCGGCGGTGGGCGAGGTGCCCATCGGAGCCGTAGTGGTGCGCGACGGTGAGGTCGTCGCGAGGGCGCACAATCGGCGCGAACTCGACCAGGACCCTTCGGCTCATGCCGAGTTTGCGGCCGTGTGCGCCGCTGCCCAGGCGCTTGGCCGCTGGCGCCTTTTCGACTGTACGGTTTATGTGACGCTGGAACCCTGCTGCATGTGCGCGGGCCTTATGGTCAACGCGCGCGTGGGGCGCTGCGTGTATAGCGCGGCTGATGCCAAGGCCGGCGCGCTGGGTTCGCTGTATGACCTCAATGTCGATTCGCGCCTGAACCATCGGTTTAACGTGACGGCTGGGGTCCTGGCGGATGAATGCCGCGAGCTGCTGAGTAGCTATTTTGGCGGTCTGCGCAGAGCGGGCGGCGCTGATTGCGGTTGTGGGGCCGATCTTGAAGCACACGCCGCTCACGCCGTAGCGCTTGCGGGTGCCGGTGAGGATGCTGGCACGGCGGTTGACTTTGGTCCTGCGTGCCGCCGACCCCGCCGTGTGCTGTTGGCGATCGACTCCTTTAAGGGCAGCGTTTCGAGCGCGCAGGCGGAGGCGGCGGTTGCCGAAGGCATGCGCCGTGTGTGGCCCGATGCCGAGGTGCGCGCGTTGCCGCTGGCGGATGGCGGCGAGGGAACGCTCGATACCGTTGCCGCCTGCGGTGGCGAGCTTGTGGCCTGCGAGGTTGCAGGCCCCTTTGGCGAGCGTGTGCCTGCCCGGATGTTAGTGGACGGCGAGCACGAGTCGGTTGTTATTGAGATGGCCGAAGCAGCAGGCATCGGGTACTCACCTTGCACGGAATCGGCGGCGCTGGCTGCTACAACCTATGGCGTGGGCGAGCTGATGCTCCGTGCAGCTCGTGTCGGGGTAAAGACTATCTATATTGGCTTGGGCGGCAGTGCCACCAACGACGGTGGCGCCGGCATGCTGCAGGCGCTGGGCGCGCGTGTGGTCGATGATCAGGGCTGCGATGTCGCCCCCGGTCTTGCGGGCCTTGAACACGTGGCGAGCGTTGATTTGGAGCCGGCGCTGCAGGCTTTGGATGGCGCTCGCATCGTTGTGCTTTCCGATGTCGAGAATCCGCTCGTGGGGCGTCGAGGCGCACTGGCGGTGTTTGGCGGGCAGAAGGGCCTGCCGGCGGATGATGTCGAGGCGCTGCGCAGATACGACGGCTGGATGGTCGGCTACGGTCGCCTGCTCGATGCGGCAATTTTCGAGGCGCGAGCCCAGGGGTTGTTGCGCACACCCGAGGGCGCACGGACATTTGGCTCGGTGCTCGGCGTGCCCGGCGCGGGCGCTGCCGGTGGCTTGGGCGCCGCGTTGCTGGCGCTCGGTGCGGAGCTGCGCTCGGGCGTGGAGACGGTGCTCGATCTCGTGGGGTTTGACGAGCGCGTGCGCGATGTCGACCTGGTCATAACAGGCGAGGGCAATATGGACGAGCAGTCCGCCGCCGGTAAGGCGCCGGTGGGTGTGGCTCGCCGCGCCAGGCGATATGGCAAGCCGGTGGTCGCCGTCGTGGGCGGCCGTGCTGACAACCTGAACGCGGTATATGAGCAAGGTATCGACTTGGTACTGCCGATCTGCCGCAAGCCCATGCCTCTCGACCAGGCGCTCAATCCTCAAGAAGCCACAACCAACCTCATCTTCGCCGGTGAGTCAGCCGCCCAAGCCTACGACCTCGCTCGCCTCTAAAACCCATCCCCTCGATAAGTTGCGGTGAAATACGGAGTGTTATTGCCTTTAAGGTGCCAATTCAGTCCGTATTCCACCGCAACTTCGAGAATGTCCATTCGAGGTTGGCTGCCTTGTGCCTTGGGTCGGACCGCCTGCCACGAAACGTGGCCATCTACTACGTTAAACCGGCCACCCTCGACCATTCCGGAATTTGCAAAAACAAAACCGCAGGTAGAAAGCTTGCCGATTTTCGAAAAAGCCGGCTATGGTTGACCCTTGCGGCCTAAACGTAGTAGATAGGTCCTTTTCGTGGCGCAGCGTCAGACCAGTCTTTTTGGGGCGGGGCTTATTTGACCACCTGTCGATCTGATTGCCCAAGTAGTCAAAAAGCCCCGTCCCAAATTAGCTACCTTGCCCCATCGGGCGGGAGCGGGTAATATATATCGAGCGCCTAGCGCGTTCGATGGGTTCGGATGACGACATGTTCCGAATCTGGTCAGGTCCGGAAGGAAGCAGCCATAAGGAGCCTCTGTCGGGCATCCGGATCCATCGAGTGCGCAGGCGTTTTTTGGTGCCGCGGCTACCCGCGAGTGCCGGCAGGGCGCTTGGTGTCTCGCTGGTCCTCGGCTTCGCCTGCGGGATCGCTCGACTACCAAGCGCCCTGCCGGCACCCGCGGGTAGCCGACCAAAACCGCCTGAAGGGTCACATTTATCTGATAATTGAATCCCCGGCGTTATGCCGCTCGCTGGCGTTGCCAAAACATCGGCTGCTACGTGCCTTGGGCGCTAGTGACCGTTGCCCTTACATCTGTAACGAGTTGCTTACGCATCTCCAGGGTTCTCCGTACTATCATGAATCAGATTGAATTGAGATGATGATAGGGAGCGCCTTTTTATGATTGAGCTGCTCAGGCGTTTTGGTGGTAAATTTCGCCGGTATATGGTGATTGGCCCTGCGTGCAAGTTGATTGAAGTGATCTTTGACCTGCTGACGCCGCTGGTGATTGCCCAGATGATCGATAAGGGCATCGGCGCACACAATGTGAACGCTGTCGTCCACTACGGCATGGTACTTGCCGCCATGGCCGTGATCGGCATCTCGTTTACGCTCGTCTGCCAAAAGATGGCGGCGCTCACCTCGCAGGGTATGGGTACCGACATTCGCGGCGCACTCTACCAGCACATCAACAAGCTGAGCTATGCTGAGCTCGATCGCTTTGGCACGCCGTCGCTCATCACGCGCATTACCAACGACGTCAACCAGGTGCAGCTTGCCGTGGCGCTGGGCGTGCGTATGCTCATCCGCTGGCCCTTCTTGGCGGTGGGTTCCATGGTTGCGGCCCTTGCCATCGACCTTAAGCTCGGCATGATCTTTTTGATTTGCACGCCCGCCATCGGCCTGGTGTTTTGGCTTGTCATGGCGCGCTGCATCCCGTACTACAAGCAGCTGCAGGCAAAGCTCGATCGCATCGCGCTTATTTGCCGCGAGGGACTTTCGGGCGCCCGCGTGGTCCGGGCGTTTGTGCGCGAGGGTCACGAGCGCGAGCGCTTTGCCCAGGCGGCCGATGACCAGGCGCGTGTCGCGATCGCGGTGGGCAAGCTCTCGTCGATCCTCAACCCCGTCACGTTTTTGGTGATGAACCTGGGCGTGTGCGCCATCCTGTGGGTGGGCGGCATTCAGGTCAACGTGGGCGAGCTCACGCAGGGCCAGGTCATGGCGTTCGTCAACTACATGACGCAGACCCTGACCTCCATCGTGTATGTCGCCAACCTGGTCGTGGTCTTTACCAAGGCGAGCGCCAGTGCGTCGCGTCTCAACGAGGTGCTCAATTGCGTGCCGAGCATTACCGACGAGGGCAATCAGCCGGTCGCACTGCCCGAGCCGAGCGAACTGGCGGGTGGCGCTGTTTCGGTCCCGGCGCTGAGCTTTGACCATGCGAGTTTTTCGTTTGGCGCGGGCGCGGCAAATGCCGTGAGCGATGTGACGCTGGAGCTGCCGCTGGGCAAAACGCTTGGCATTATCGGCGGCACGGGCAGCGGTAAGTCGACGCTCGTCTCGCTTATCCCGCGCCTGTACGATGCGAGCACTGGCAGCGTGAGCGTGATGGGCGCCGACGTGCGCACCTGGCCGCTCGATCAGCTGCGCCACGTGGTCGCGACCGTTCCGCAGCGCGCGTCGCTCGTGAGCGGCACGATCCGCAGCAACCTAACCTGGCGCGACGAGTCGGCGACCGACGAGGAGCTTTGGGCGGCGCTCGATATGGCGCAGGCCAGCGAGTTCGTGCACAACAAGCCCCAGGGCCTCGACGCCCCGGTCGAGGCGGGCGGCAAGAACTTCAGCGGCGGACAACGTCAGCGCCTGACCATCGCACGTGCCCTGGTGGGCGCTCCGCAGGTCCTAATCATGGATGACTCCGCCTCGGCGCTCGACTTTAAGACCGACGCGGCGCTTCGCCATGCCATCCGCGAGCGCAGCGTGCGTGGTGCCGCCGAGGGTGGGCTCCCGCTGACCACGGTGATCGTAAGCCAGCGCGTCTCGACCGTGCGCGACGCCGACATGATCTGCGTGCTCGACCACGGCTCGGTTGCGGGCCTGGGCACGCATGACGAGCTGTATGCAAGCTGCCAGCTCTATCGCGAGATTTGCCAGTCGCAGCTGCGCCGCGAGGAGCTCGAGGGTCAGCAGGGGAGCACGGCGCCCGCGTCCGCACCGATCGCCCCGGCATCCGTCTGCGCAAAGGAGGGCTGCTAAATGAATCCGTATACTTCTTCCGGTTCGGTCGCCACGATGACGGCCAACGTGTCCGGCAACGATAACCTCAACGACTTGGGTGACGGCCCGCGTCAGCCCGGCGACCCCGAGCGCTACCCCGTGGGCGCGGTGACTCGCCGCCTGCTGGGCTACGTCCGTCCGCATCGCATTTCATTTACGGCATCGTTTGTGAGCGCCGCCATCTCGGTGATCTTGCAGCTCTATACGCCCATCCTCATCGGCGAGGGCATCGACCTCATCGTTGCCGCCGGGCAGGTGGACTTCGGGTCGCTGCTGCCGCTCGTTACCAAGCTCGCGATTGTCGTGGTGGGCGCGGCGGCCTTCCAGTGGCTGCAGGGCTACTGCGTCAACCGTCTGTCCTACGAGACGGTGCGCGACATGCGCGTGGAGGCGAGCGACAAGCTCGGCCGCATGCCGCTCAGCTTTATCGACGGCCATGCCCACGGCGACCTCATGAGCCGCGTGGTCAACGACGTCGATCAGGTGGGTGACGGCCTGCTGCAGGGCTTTACGCAGCTCTTTACCGGCGTCATCACCATCGTGGGCACGCTCGCGTTTATGCTCTCCATCAACCTGACCATGACGCTCGTTGTGGTGCTCGTCACGCCGCTTTCCATCTTTGCGGCCGGTGCTATCGCCAAGCTTTCCAATAAGAGCTTCACTGCTCAACAGCGCATCCAGGGCCAACTCGGCGGTCATATCGAGGAGTATGTGGGTGAGCAAAAGCTCGTGGACGCCTTCGCCTACGGCCTGCACGCTCAACAGCGCTTCGATGTCCTCAACGCCGAGCTCTATACGGCGGGCGAGCGCGCGCAGTTTATGGGTTCGCTTTCTAACCCCGGTACGCGCTTCATCAATAACATCATCTACGCCGTGGTCGCCGTGATTGGCTGCGCGGGCGTGATCACGGGCGTACCTGCGGCGCTCACGGTGGGCGGCGTGCAAATCTTTCTGTCCTATGCTAACCAGTACACCAAGCCATTCAACGAGGTCACCAACGTCATTACGCAAATCCAGACGGCGTATGCCTCGGCGCGCCGCATGTTCGCGTTGCTCGATGCACGCGAGCAGGAGCCCGACGCTGTGGATGCCATTGAGCTCGCCGCCCCGAAGGGCGAGGTTTCGTTTGAGCATGTGGACTTTAGCTATGTGCCCGACCGCAAGCTGCTGCAGGATATCTGCATCGAGGCCAAGCCCGGCATGCGTTTTGCCCTGGTCGGCCCCACGGGCTGCGGAAAGACAACGCTCGTCAATTTGCTGCTGCGGTTTTACGATATCGATGCCGGACGCATCATGGTCGATGGCCGGTCTTCGCGTGACTACACGCGCGCAAGCCTGCGCCGCGCCTTTGGCATGGTGCTGCAGGATACGTGGCTGTTCGAGGGCACGGTGGCGGACAACATCGCTTACGGTTGCCCGGATGCCACGCGTGAACAGGTTATCGAAGCCGCCAAGCGCGCGCACGCGCACAAGTTTATCGTGCAGCTGCCAAGCGGCTACGATACGGTCATCGGCGAGGACGGCGGCATGTTTAGCCAGGGTCAAAAACAGCTGCTGTGCATCGCGCGCGTCATGCTCACCGACCCGGCGATTCTGCTGCTGGACGAGGCGACGTCGAGCATCGATACCCGCACCGAGCTGCAGGTGCAGGCGGCATTCGACGAGCTTATGGCCGGCCGTACGAGCTTTGTGGTGGCGCATCGCCTGAGCACCATCCGCAACGCCGACTGCATTCTGGTGATGCGCGACGGCGAGATTATCGAGCGCGGCACGCACGACGAGCTGCTAGCGACAGGCGGCTTCTACGCCGAACTCTACCGCAGCCAATTCGCCCAGTGAGCAAGCCCGTGGGGCAAATTAATCAGGTTTGTTTGTCCCATAGAGCGATCTTGTTATATAGCGTTCTACCAGCGCGTGAAACATTTTGACGATACTCCGTGACACAATTTGACGGCGTTTTGTGAAACAGTTTTTCGGACATTCGTGCAACGTTCTGCGGCGGTTTCAATCCGAAGTACATACTGTTCGAAATCTGTCCAAAGATGTCGTCTGCGTCGCCAATCGACAGACGGTGGTTTACATCTGTTACGTTAGTACTAAGATATTCATCTAATAAATTGCAATAGTGGCTTTAGTTTTGGGGGAAACGAGGCAACGTGACTATGACGTGCTCTTTGGTGGTTAACAGCAAGAGCGGTAATACCAGGATGGTTTCGGGTGCGATCAAGCGCGCTCTGCAGGCTGCGGGCGTTGAGTTTGTCCACGCTGCGGCGTTGAGCGACGATGCGGACGCAGATCAGGTTGCGCTCGAGGCGCAGGGCGCCTGCGCGGCCGACACGGTGCTCGTCGGTTTTTGGTGCGACAAGGGTGCATGCACGCCTTCGGTCGCGGCGTTGCTCTCCGCCTTGCACGGCAAGCGCGTCTTCTTGTTTGGCACCTGCGGTTTTGGCGCCGACCAGAGCTATTACCAGCAGATTATCGACCGCGTGACCTCCAATTTTGCCAACGATGCCGAGCTTGCGGGCTGGGCGATGTGTCAGGGCAAGATGGGCCCCGCGGTCAAGCAGCGCTACGAGGCCATGCTCGAGCAAGATCCCGACAACGCGCGCTATAAGATGCTGCTCGACAACTGGGTTGCCGCAAAGGACCATCCCACCAAGGAAGATCTGGATAACATGGCTGCAGCCGCCAAAAAGGCCGTGCTGGGGGAGTAGCTCCCATCGCTGACGGCGGTCGGTCCATCTTTCTAAATGAAACGTCCTCCCGGGCGTCGGGGCACGAAGTTCCCTGCTCTACAGTCCTGCGCAAGACGAAGGCCACATTAAGTGGCCTTCTTTGCGTGCGGAACTCGCGATGAACTTCGTGCCCCGCCGTCCGGGAGGACGCCTCTTTATTGATGGGAGGCCTGATAGGTCGATGGTTCCGTGCCCGGATGCGTCCAAAGTGGGACGGGCTTTCCGGATGGTCAGGCTTTCGAAAAATGCGTCCCGGAAATTGCCTTTGGAATGGGACGTAGTTTCCCGTTGAGGTGCTTTGCGGAAAGTGCATCCCACTCTGGGCGGTCGAAGTGGGACACACTTTCCCAAAGGCGCTCCAACGGGAAATTGCGTCCCATTATTCGGTCAAGAAACGGGATGCATTTTCCCAATGAGGCTCAAGCGGAAAATGCATCCCGGAATTTGCGCTCAAAGTGGGATGCGGTTTCCGGTTGAGGGTCTAAGGGGAAAGTGCGTCCCGGAATCGACGCTTGAAATGGGATGCAGTTTCCCGATGAGGCACTCGACGGAAAATACATCCCAGAAATGGCCTTTGAGCTGGGATAAGATTTCCGCGGCATCTCGGATTCTCAAAAATGAGACACGCCGTTGGCGAAAATGAGACACGTGATATCGGGCATCGGATGTATCATTTGCAAAAATGAGTCCACTCCACTCGAATAAAGCGAGGTCCCTCATGTACGTTCCACACCCCCGTATCCGTAGGCTGTCGAAAATCCCGCTTGTTGGGACGGCGGCGCTTGCTGCGTTGATCGCCACGAGCGTCGCCTGCTTCACGGCCACGCCCCAGGTTGCCCAGGCGGCAGACGCGCCCGCAATCACCGATATGACCGAGCAGGATTATCAAGCCCTGGGTCTGGGCACGAGCGAGGACATTCCGGCCGATACCGTTGGCCCCTATTCCACTGATACCCCCACGACGTTTGCCACGCGCAGCGAGGTCTATATGGCAGCTAACGGTAGCCATGGCAATCGCTACACTCTGCGCGACAAGCTCGAGAACGTCGAGCGCGGTGACATTGGCGGCAGCAGCAAACTCACCGATGGCTATGGAAGTGTGTGTGGGGCGCCGCAAAGTTCTGGCAAAACGTCAACAACTTCGATACGAACAGCGATCTCTACAAGCATAGCGACTACGGTGGCGGCACCTGGTCGTACCTAAGCAACAATGAGTCCTCAACAGTACTCGCCAACGACAACAACGGTTTCTCGGGCATTCACGCCACGAGTGTTGAGTTCTGCAGCGACGCCAGCACGGGCAAAAAGAGCCACGTTGCCGAGCTCCGTGCCTACGGCGACAGTTCCTCCACGACGATTGACGGCAAGTCATACGCCGGAAAGGTTGAGCTGGTCCTCTACTCGTTTAGCAACGGGCGTACGCGCACTCTCGACACACACCTGCCGGTGACGGTCAACACTAATATGATGTACGAAGGCCGTTTTAAGTACCTGGATGCCGGTTACCTGCAAGAGCACGACGCCGTCTTTGATGTCGAGGCGGGCGATGTCGATGGCGACGGCGTGGACGAGCTTTTTGTCTACGCGGGCTGCTATGTCGACGAGAACGGCGTGCGCAAGGCTGTAGTCGACATGTATGACTTGGAGGGCGGCAACTGGAAGCAAAGCGTCGTCAAGATCGATGCCGGTAACGCCGCGGACTACACCACGCACAACAAGGGCGGGAACGACTCCTGGACGCAGCTTCAGTCAGCTCCTGTCGTTTCGCTAGCGGCCGGCGACCTCGATCGCGATTTTTGCGATGACCTCGCCATCGTGGTCTCGGCACCCTACGGCAAGAAGAATATTGATAAGTCGACGCATTGCGAGCTGTTTTCGTGGGATGCATCCAAGGGCGCGCTCGTCCATGTCGATGCTCTGGGCGACGCGGGCGCAATCTCCCTCTCCGCGAACGGCAAGACCATGGTCGCTGCGAATGCGACGTTCGGCACGTTTGCCGCCTACGATGAAGAAGGAAAGAAGACGGGTGAAACCGTCACGGGCCTTATTCTTGCGGGCTATGACTGGCAACGCAGCGCTTTTGATTACGGCGCTTCTGACGGCAGCAAGGGGCTGTACGGCGCGCTGTACCGCTACGCGTATTTTGACTCGGAGTCTGGCGAGTTCAAGCTTTCCGATTGCAAGGAATACAGAGACGGGCTCCTCGCCTCCTATGGGTTGATGCATGTGCCCAACAGCGCATGGAAGGATAGCGCTCAGGATAAGCGCTATCCGTGCACCTTGGCGCCTATTGCCCTTGCCACTGCCAACCTTGACGGCCTATCCGAGCAGCTGGCGGTCGACGAGGTGCTCGTGGGCGGCGATGTGTTCCGCGACTTTGCCTGCAACACGGCACAGAGCGGGGCTCAGGGCTTGGGGTCCATGGTCGGAACCATGAGCATGAGCGGTCAGCAATACAACAGCAGCAACAAGCATGACCACAAGGGTATAGAGCAGGTGTGGATCAGCGACGTCAAGGCGGGCAGCGTCTCGGGTTCGGACCGCTATAACGAGAGCTTTATCGCCGTGGTGGGCAAGCACCGCGACGAGGACCTGCGCAAGAACGATGACTACTATTGGATGACCGCCTCGCATTTTTCGCTCGACGAGAACGGAAAGGTGCGCCGCGGCGAGGAGCAGGTGATTAGCGAGAGCAACCGTCGCGGCACTACCTACGGCACATTTATCTCGCTCGCGCTGCCCGATGTCGACAACGACAGCGTCAAGATCACGTACAAGGACCGCTACAAGGTCTATACCAACCCGCGCGTGCTTGCCGTGCTGCAGGATGCGCCCTATGTTGAGGATCTGGAGCAGGCATACGGCTATCTGGTGTTGGGCGGCACGTCATACGGAGAGGAAAAGGGCACGGGGACATCCCAGGGCTATACCATTGGCGCCGAGTTGGGCGTTGCCGTCGAGGTACAGACCGGTCCGCCCCTGGTCGCGATGAATGCTTCAGTCGATTTTGCCGCCGAGGGATGCTATGACTACCGGAGCGAGCGCACGGTCAGCGCAAGCGTAAGCTATGAGTCGCATGCCGGCGAGGGTGACAAGGCCGTGCTCTACACGATTCCGATGGTCTATTACGAGTATGAGATCGAAAATGAGGAAACTGGTGGCAAGGGCGTGATGGCGACGCCCGTGTCGCTCGGCGCGCAGACCTCGGTCGTTAATGTCGAGGCCTATGACCGCATTGCCAAACAGCACAATATGACGCCGCTCAGCTACTTTTTGACCAACCGGTCGGGAGAACCCGGAACCTATCAAACGACGCTCAACGGCGAGACTCCCGTTGGGGATTCCTTTGGCCTGGGCAAGCCTGGCGTAACGCGCGCCTACACGCACGATGGGTTTAACGGCGCCGCCGCGCAGTCGGGGGCGAGCATTGAGCAGACCATCGAAGTCGAGGAGGGCAAGGAGCAGGAGCTCGAGCTCGGCTTGACGCTGAACGGCAGCGTTGTCATGGGCGCGAAGCTCGCAAAGCACGAGTTGTTTGGCGGCCTGTGCTTTGGTGCCAACGCCGGCTTTACTACGGGTAACTCCTCGAGTGAATCGACCGAATACGGCGGCACCGTCGACAACCTGCCCGAGGCCGCGCAGGGCAAGTACGGTTTTGTGTGGCGTCTGGGCGTCAACGCGGTGGATGTCGACAAGTTCGAGGCAGACTCGGGCGACAAGCTCGGCACCAAGGACACCGACCAGTTCTGGATCGTGGGCTATGACGTTAAGGACGTCGAGATGCCCGACGCGCCGGCCGTGACGGGCTTTACGGCAAACGCCGTCGATTCGACCAGCGTTACGTTTAGCTGGGACGATGTACTCGCAAACAAGAGTGGCTTTAGCTACGGCGTGGGCATGCTGCAGAGCAATGCGGCGGATGCGGTCGTCAATAGCTGGAAGATTGCCGACAACACGCAGACCTCGCTCAAGTGGGATGGGCTGCAGCCCAATACGGAGTATCGATTCGCCATCGCCGCCGTTAAGAACGGATCCACGACCGAAACAGGTATTCGCTCGGCAATCATCACGGTCAAGACCATGCCCGATGGCATGACGATGACCGTGAGCGGACCTGCGGCGGATGCTGCGGAGGGGTCGGATCTTGGATACGACTCTTCGGTTGAGCGCGCGGCGGGAAGCCACCTGACGCTCTCGGCGATTGGCCATGTGAAGCAACTCGGTGCCGACGATAGCGAAACAGGGCTGGCACCGACCTATATGTGGTACCGCAAGGGCCGCGGCGAGACAGAGTTTAAGCTCGTGGGTGCCGATGGCAACCTCGCGGCTGGAACGGCCTCAAAGCTCGAGATTGACCTGACCGCAGACGATGACGGTGCGCAGTATTACTGCCACGTGGGATACAACGACGTGGGCCTCGACACCGGCACGACGCTCGTGAATATCGAGGCCGAGGAGACGGCGCCCACAACGGTGAACGCCACCCCGATCCGCACGCGCCGCCTGTTCTCACAGGCAAGTGCGGGCGCCAAGAAGTTCCTGGACCATACGCTGGTAAACACCGCCGGCCCAACCGATTCCGAAGGCTCAAAGGACCCCGAGACTCCTGAGACCCCGACGAACCCGGACAAGCCCAAGTCCGACAACGGAGCTAAGACCGACACCAAGGTCAAGACTACGACCACAGCGAAGAACCTCGCAAACACCGGCGACCAAACATTCGCCCTAGTCGCCACCGCAGCAGCAGCGGGAGCAACGCTCGTAGTGATAGCCCTCATCATGCTGATCAAGCGCCGCAAGACCCACTAGTAGCCAGTCGAACATATCGACAACCCAAAAACCCGGGTAGCCAAAAAACAGGCCACCCGGGTTTTCTGTTGAGTGGAGACTCCGCAAGCGGAAACTGCATCCCATTCCAGACAAGAATTCCGGGACACACTTTCCGCAAACAAAGAAGGCCACTTAATGTGGCCTTCGTCTTGCGCAGGACTGTCCGAGCAGGGAACCTTATATGCCTCCGCCTGGACAGACGTTTCAGTTGTGGCTCAGCAGCTAGCAGCTACTTAATCTTGGTCGTGCCCGGCGCCAGGTTGGGGTCGGTCTCGTTGGCCTCGGTCTGGAAGTGCTCCGTATAGACGTTCTTGCCGTCGCGGAACATCTCGTAGTACTGCATCTTGGCGTAATTTTCGCGCGCCTTGGTGGCGGCAGCGGCAGCGGCGTCGTCACCGGTGACGTTGGAGGAGAGCGCCCAACGCCGGCTGGCGTCCTCGTAGCCCACGGAGTTGATAGCGGGCAGCGACTCGCGCAGCGTCACGTGCGCTTTCTGGTAGTCGGTCAGCGGTGCGCCGATCAGCTGCATAAGCTGCGTGGACAGGTAGTTGGTGGACAGGTCGTCGACCTCGCTCGTCTGGTCGCAGCCGGCAACGTCGTAGTTGGCCCAGATGATGTAGTCGGTCTGCCACAGACGCTCCTGATGCGTAGCGTCGTCCTCGCCGGTAAACCACTTGTCATTGAACTTGGACGGGAAGAACGGCTGGTGGTCGCCCCAGAACACCACGACCACCTTGCGGTCGAGCTTGCTCAAGGCGTTGAGGAAGTAGCGCAGCGCCTGGTCGGACTGCTCGATGCACGAGACATACTCGTCGACATCGGATAGCGTGCCGTCCTCGACGGTCTTGGCGTCCAGGTCGGTCGTGTCGATGTTCAGGTGCATCTGCTTGTCGACCGGCAGCAGGCCCGTATCGTAGCCCGAGTGGTTCTGCATGGTCACGTCGAAGATAAACTGCGGATCGGCGTTCTGGTCGAGCAGCTCAAGAATCTTGTCGTAGGTAGCCTGGTCGGTCACCATGCCGCGCAGGGTGTCGGCTCCCTGGAAATCGTTGATAGACAGGAACTGGTCAAAGCCAAAGTCCTTGTAGACGTTCTCGCGGTTCCAGTTGGTGGCGTGGTTGGGGTGCATGGCCGTGGTGGAATATCCGAGCGACTTGAACTGCTCTGCCAGGTTCCCGGTCGTTTCCATGTTGTAGATGGTGTAGGGGTACACGCCCGAGCCCAGGTTGGCCATGGAGTTGCCGGTCATAAACTCAAACTCGGTATTGGCGGTGCCGCCGCCGTAGGCGCTCACGTAGAGCTTGCCGCGGCTGAGGCAGTTGGACAGGTTCTTAAAGTACTGCGGGCCTTCGTAGCCGGCGCGCATGTTCTGGTAGATCGAAAGATCCGAGAAGGTCTCGTTCATGATGGCGATGACCGTGGGCTTCTCGCTGTCGAACTGCTCCTTTGCGGCGGCGCGCTCGTCGCTCTTGGCCGCGTCGGACTTGTCGTAGGCCTTGGCGTACTTTTTGAGCGTGGCCTTGGCATCGTCGACGGAGTAGTCGGCGGGTTTGGGCGGCTTGATGGACTGCGCTGCGCTAATGAAAGCGGGCAGGTAGCCCTCGCGCCAGTAGCTCTCGAGCGGGCGCCAGGTGTAGACGGTGATGCCGAGGGTGTTGTAGTAGTCGATGAGCGTGACGTGTGCGGTCACACCGCCCAGGCACAGCACGGCGACGAGCAGGTTGGTGAGCAGCATGCGCTTGGCGTTGGCGGCGCCCTTCTGACGGTGCGGTGCCACCAGGCCGGCGTACTCGCACAGCAGCATGGCGATGGCGGTAAAGCCCATGGACAGCACGCAGAACAGTGAGATCGAGAAGGTGTAGCCGGTGCCGGCGACCGCGGCGGCGGTGGAGATGGCCGAAAGGTCGCCCGGCTGGATGGGCATGGATTTAAACGTGATGACGAAGAACTCGGCAATGCCCAGGACAAAGAGGGCAAAGGCCAGGACCGCGGGAGCTGCGCCGTGGCGCTGGAACAGGAAGAACAGGCCGGTCATGAGCGTGGTGATGATGGCCCACTCGAGCAGGATGCACAGGGGGTAGACCCAGGTAAAGTCGTGGTTGGACGATACCTCCATGCCTAGCAGCGCAAAGACGCCGGCGAGCAGCAGGCACAGCACGGCGGCGACGAGCGGTTTACCCACAAAGGCGCCGCGCAGGCGGGCGAGCTTGCCGGTGGGAGCGGGGGCGTCGGGCGCGGCGAACGCAAAGACGCGTGGGGCGATGCGGTCGCGTGCGATGCTGGCCCAAGCGCAGCCGGTGAGGATGGCGTTGGTCAGGATGAGCATCACAAAGGCGAGCGGCTCGTTTTGGGCGACGAGGCCAATGGCGCCCCAAATGGTCAAAAAGACCTGGAACAGGCCGAAGGCGACGCTCCACCCAAGAGCGCTTTTGGCAACGGTGCCCGACTGAGCGCGAATGGCCTTGGCCTCGCGCAAGACAAGGTAGACGGTCGCCGCAAGACCGACGAGCGAGATGGCGGCAGCGAACATGCTGAGACTCCTCACAAACTAAAACGTACGAAAGCGGGGGTTTACCCGATTGTTACCAAGATATGCGCTGCAATTGGTGGCTGCGCACAACAACCAGCCATATTAACGCGCACGTGTGGCGGTGTGGCGCAATGTAGTGGCGACCTGCGCGATAATGGACGGGAATTACACGGAAACGTAAAGGCTTCTTAAAGAATTAGCGAGGATGAGGCGATGAACGAGCAGGTTTGCACCAAGGCTGTGGATACGTGTGGCTATCCGGTCGAGACGACGGGCAATGCGGTGCTGGACACGTTGGAGCACCGTTCCTCCACGCGTGCCTTCGCGCGTGATGACGACGACCGTCCCGTGGCGGTGACCGACGAGCAGCGGGCGGCGATTCTGCATGCGGCGAGTCGCGCGCCGTCGGCGGGCGCCATGATGATGTATTCCATCGTGAGCATTCGCGAGCAGGCTACGCTGGACCGTCTGGCCGACCTGTGCGACCACCAGCCCATGATCGCCAAGGCGCCCTGGGCACTGATATTTGTGGTCGATTATGCCAAGTGGATCGATCTGTTTGAGCACGTGGGCTGCTTTGAGCCCGAGTTTGTCGAGCGCACGGGTAAAGCGCTCCGCCGCGCGCCGGGTTTGGGCGACTTTGCCATCGCGGCCCAGGACGCCGTGATCGCCGCGCAAAACGCCGTGGTTGCCGCCGAGGCCCTGGGCCTGGGGAGCTGCTACATCGGTGATATCGTCGAGAATGCCGAGGAAGTGGCCGAGCTGCTCGATCTGCCGCCCTATACCATGCCGCTGTCGATGCTCATCATCGGCACGCCCCGCAAGGAGCGCCCGGCAATCGCGCATCCCGTGGTGAACCTGGTGCACGAGGAGCGCTACTGCCGCGCCGATGCTGCGACCATGGACGCGCAGGTGGCCGAGATGGACGCGATGTTTCGCCCGCATGCCCGCGAGGTGGGCGAGCGCGTGGTGGATATCTACACCCGCAAGCACACGAGTCCCTTTATGGCCGAGATGAGCCGCTCCATGGAGTGGTGGTTCAAAAACTGGCTCGGAAAATGACGAATGTGACAAAGGGACTGTCCCTTTGTCACATTCCATATCGCCGTGGTGGCCTAAAGGCCGTATAAATGTTTATCTAGCTGGGAAAACGGTGCCGTGCAAGTGCAGGCCGATTACCTATAATCCCTTCGAACATTAAAATTGGGAGGAAACCGGCTTATGGAACAAAAGGCCAAGGAGGCAGCCTCGCACGCTGCGATTCCTGTGAGCATCTCGGCGATGCTCGTCACGCTGGGCGTGGTGTACGGCGATATCGGCACCAGCCCTATGTATGTAACCAAGGCGCTCGTTGCCGGCAACGGCGGCATCGGAAGCGTGACGGAGGAGTTCGTGCTCGGCGCGCTCTCCCTTGTCGTGTGGACGGTCACGCTGCTGACCACCATCAAGTATGTGCTCATCTCGCTGCGCGCCGATAACCATGGTGAGGGCGGCATCTTTGCCCTGTACAGCCTGGTCAAGCGCTGTGGCAAGTGGCTTATCATCCCCGCCATGCTGGGTGGCGCCGCGCTGCTCGCCGACGGCATCCTGACGCCGGCCGTTACCGTTACCACGGCCATCGAGGGCCTGCGCACCATCCCGGCGGTCCATGCCGTGCTGGGCGATGACCAGGGCCGCGTCGTCGCCATTACGCTCGCCATCATCATCGCGCTCTTTTTGGTGCAACGCATCGGTACGGCCAAGATCGGTCACGCCTTTGGCCCCATCATGACGCTGTGGTTCCTGTTCCTGGGCGGCACGGGTCTGTTCTTTGTTTTCCAGCACCCCGCCGTGCTGCTGTGCCTCAACCCGGTGCGTGGCATCGCCTTTTTGCTGAGCCCCAACAACCACGCGGGTATCATGATTCTGGGCAGCTGCTTCCTCGCCACCACCGGTGCCGAGGCGCTCTACTCCGACATGGGCCACGTCGGCCGCGGCAACATCTACGCCACCTGGCCGTTCGTTAAGTGCTGCCTGCTGCTTTCCTATATGGGCCAGGGCGCTTGGCTTATGAACAACGCTGCCAACCCCGAGCTCATGGGCATTGCCGACCTCAACCCGTTCTACCAGATGCTCGCCCCGGGCCTGCGCCCGTTTGCCGTCGGCCTTTCCACCGTTGCGGCCATCATCGCCTCGCAGGCGCTCATCACCGGCGCATTCTCGCTGGTGTCCGAGGCCAGCCGTCTGGACCTTATGCCGCACATGCAGGTCTTCTACCCTGCCGAGACCAAGGGCCAGCTCTACATCCCCATGGTCAACAACGTCATGCTCGTGGGCTGCGTCATCGTGGTGCTGCTGTTCCAGAACTCGGCGCATATGGAAGCCGCCTACGGCCTTGCCATTACGCTGACTATGATGTGCACCACGCTGCTGCTCTTCTTCTACCTGCACGAGGAGCGCAAGCTCAAGGTTGCTCCGTGGATCTTCGCGGCCTTCTTCCTTTTGCTCGAAGGCTTCTTCTTCGTGAGCTCGCTCACCAAGTTCTTCCACGGCGGCTACTTCACCATCCTCATGGCTGCACTCATCATGGGCATTATGGTGTGCTGGTACAACGGCACGGCGGTCGAGCAGCGCCAGTTTACGCTGCTGCCGCTGCGCAGCTACCTGCCGCAGCTCAAGCGCCTGCGCGACGACGACCGTTACGAGCGCATGAGCGACAACGTCGTGTACCTGACCAAGGACACCCATACCGACTACATCGACCGCGATATCGTCTACTCGATCTTGGACAAGCATCCCAAGCGTGCCCACGCCTGGTGGTTTGTGAACGTCGAGACCATGGACGAACCGCATACCTTTGCCTATTCGGTCGAGACGTTCGGCACCGACTACGTGTTCCGCGTGCATCTGTACCTGGGCTACAAGATCAACCAGCGCGTCAATGCCTACCTGCGTCAGGTTGTTCAGGACCTGGCTGCCACCGGCGAGCTGCCGCCGCAGACGCATGACTACTCGGTCTACAAGGATCCGGGTAACATCGGCACGTTCAAGTTCGTCCTGATCCGTAAGCTTCTGGCGCCCGAAAGCGATGTGGAGCCCAGCGAGCGTACGGCCATCACGCTCAAGTACATCATCCGCCGCGCCGCCGGCACCCCTGCACGCTGGTACGGCCTGGAGAACTCCAACGTGAGCTTTGAGTACGTGCCGCTGTTCACCAAGTTCAAGGCCGTGAACAAGATGCAGCGCCTGGCCCCCAACGAACGCCCGTAGGCGCCGACAGGTTGCACGGAGTTGGTTTTTGATGGATAAGCATGAGGCCGGGGAGGTAAACATGGATACAAAGGCGCTCGATGGCCGTGAGGCGGTGGTCGAAATGGTACGTGAGGCACGCGCCGACGCCGCCGAAGATCGGTTTTTGACGAACCGCGCCAACATGGATATGGCCGACCGCGTGATCTCGATTGTGGCACTAGTATTTGGAGCGGTGTGCGTGTGCGCCCTGCTCGCGCACGTACTGTTTGTCTAGCGACCGCAGGTTGCAAAGGCTATACACTTGGAACCACCACAAGGGAAACCACCACAAAGGTGCCTGTCCCTTTGTGGTGGTTTTTGTTTTTGAGAGAGGGGCGGGGCACTGATGGACGTCCGTACGGACGGCGATATTGCCGATAGCTTTTGGTGGCGGCGCACAACGCTGACGCGCCGCACTCCTCTGTATGACGCCTGCGTATCGGTGGGGCTGCTGGTCGCGGCGACGATTGTGGGTGCGCTGCTCGACCATCCGGGTCTCGCGCCGAGCATCATGATCGTCTATGTGTTCGCCGTTCAGCTGTGCGCATTCTTTACCTGGAGTCGCCTGTATTGCTTGCTGAGCTCGGCTGCCGCCGTGGCGCTCTACAACTTCTTGTTTGTCGACCCGCGCTACTCGCTGTCGCTTATCGACCGCGGCTATCCCGGCATGTTCTTCATCATGTTCGTGGTCTCGCTTGTGTCGAGCTCGATTGCGTTGGCCCTGCGCCGCGCCTTGGCACAGGCTGCCGCCAGCGACCGCCGCACGCATATGGTGCTCGAGACCAACCGCATGCTGCAGCGGTGCGCCGACGAGCAGCAGATCGTTCACGCCATGGCAACGCAGATGGCGCGTCTTTCGGGCTGTCCGGTCGTGTGGTACAGCGCCGACGCCGAGGGCGATGACCTGCTGCCGCGTTCGACATACACGGCCGTGGGCGATGCCGCACCGGTGCACGAACTGGCGCCGCAGATGCCGCCGCGGCTCTCGGCGTCCGCCTATGTGGGAACGCCGCTCGATGCCACGTTTGGCGGCTCGGCGTTTTATGGCATCTACCTGACGGTTCGCACAGGCGACGGCTTCGCGCGCTCGGGCGACCCCGCCTCGGTGGTGGGCGTGCTGGCTATCGTTGCCGAGCCCGACGTGCTGACGCACGAGGAGCGAACACTTGCCGATGCCATCGTGAGCGAAGGCGAGCTGGCACTCGATCTCGCCCGCGCCATGGAGGCCCGCGAGGAGGCGGCGGTGCTCGCCAAAAACGAGCAGCTGCGCGCCAACCTGCTGCGTTCCATCTCGCACGACCTGCGCACGCCGCTCACCAGTATTTCGGGCAATGCCGATGTGCTGCTCGACCAGGGCTCGACCGGCACCGCCGTGCTCGACGCCCAGACGCGCCGCGGCCTGCTCCTATCCATTCGCTCGGATGCGCTGTGGCTCAACGCCACCGTCGAGAACCTGCTCGCCATCACCAAGCTCGAGGGCGGCGGTATGCATCTGTCGACCACGCTCGAGCTCATGGACGATATCGTCGAGGAGGCGCTGCGCCATGTAAGTTCGGCCGTGCGCGAGCACGACCTTAAGGTGGTGGCGTGCGATGAGCCGGCGCTCGTCAACGTCGACGCGCGCCTGATGGTGCAGCTGGTGGTCAATCTGGTGAACAACGCCGTCACCTATACGCCCGCAGGCTCGCATATCGTGATTTCGATTAGCGTCGACGATGGGTGCGTGGCGTGCTCGGTGGCCGATGACGGCCCGGGCATCGCGCCCGAGGACCGCGAGCGGATCTTTGAGTCGTTCTACACCGCCAACCACGGTTTGGCCGACAGCCATCGCAGCGTGGGCCTGGGACTTTCGCTCTGCCGCTCCATTGCGTTAGCGCATGGCGGTAGCATAGAGGTTGCCGCGGCGGACCCGCACGGCTCGGTCTTTACGATTGAGCTTCCCGTCGCCGATGTTTCGTTTGATAAGGAGTAACGCTGTGCCGAACTCTGCCGTAAAACCGCTCATCTTGGTCGTTGAGGACGACCCCGCCGTTCGCAACCTTATCGTTGCCGCGCTCGAGGCGCACGGCTTGCGCCATATGGCCGTGGAGACCGCCCATGCCGCTATTGCCGCTGCCTCGTCGCAGGCGCCGAGCATCGTGCTACTCGATCTGGGCCTGCCCGATATGGACGGCGTCAAGGTGGTGGAGTCGGTGCGCGCATGGTCGGGCATGCCGATCATCGTGGTTTCGGCGCGCAGCGAGGACGCGGACAAGATCCGCGCGCTCGATGCCGGTGCCGACGACTACCTGACCAAGCCGTTTTCGGTCGAGGAGCTGCTCGCGCGCATTCGTACGACACTCAGGCGCCTTTCGTATGCGCAAACGGGCGGCGTTGTCTCCGAGGGCTCGTTCGATACCGGTGAGCTGCATATCGATTTTGATGCCGGCATTGCCACGATGGATGGCGAGGAGTTGCACCTGACGCCGATCGAGTACAAGCTCCTGTGCCTGCTGGCACACAACGCCGACAAGGTTCTGACGCACCAGTTTATCCTGCACGAGATTTGGGGCACGGCGACCAAGAGCGACCTGGCGAGCCTGCGTGTCTTTATGGGCACGCTGCGCAAGAAGATCGAGTCCGACCCCGCGCATCCGCGCTATATCCAGACGCACGTGGGTATCGGTTACCGATTGGTCATCCAGGGATAGGTCGGCATCCGCCATCCCAATATGAGTTGCGGTGAAATACGGTCTAAATTTGCCTAATTCCAGGCAAAACAGTCCGTATTCCACCGCAACTTTGTCTATTTGCCCTTGGGCTTGCTGGCGTAGAACTTCTTCTTTTTGGGCTTGCCTGAGCAGGCAGGCTTGTCGTCGCAGTGCGGTCCTCGGTCACCGGTCTGCGCGTGCGTGGGCGCTGCTGCACGAGGCTTGTGGGCTTCGGGGTTGCGCAGTTCCTCGGTTCGCTCGGCAATCTCCTCGGCGCTAAAGCCGACCTCGGCCATGGCGTCCTCGATGGGTAGGCGGCGCACGATATAGCAATGATGCACCTTCTGGTTGCGCGCGAAATCCTCGGGGATGGTCTGCGCCGTAATGTCCTCCAGCACGACGCCCGCGCGTGCGAGCTTGCGCGTCTCGGGACGGAAACCGCGCAGGTTGCAGCTAAAGATGGCATGTCCGCCCTGTGCGAGCAGGCGCGATACACCGGCCAAAAGCTCAACGTGGTCGCGCTGAACATCCCAGGTGCGGCGGCCCATCTTGGACGAGTTCGAAAACGTGGGCGGATCGACAAAGATCAGGTCCCAGCGGTTGCGCGTCTGGCGCTGATCGCGAATCCAGGCAAGCACGTCGTCGCGCACAAAATGATGCTGCGGACCAACAAAGCCGTTCTGGCGCATATTGCGCTCGGCCCAGTCCAGGTAGGTGTTGGAAAGGTCGACCGTCACAGTTTCCTCGACGCCGCCGTCTGCCGCATAGCAGGTGGCGGTGCCGGTGTAGGCGAACAGGTTGAGGAAGCGCCGCGCCTGCTTGGCGTGCTCGCGCACCAGGTTGCGGGTGACGCGGTGGTCCAGGAAGATGCCCACATCCAGGTAGTCGTCAAAGTTGACGGCAAAGGTGAGCCCGCCCTCTTCGATGAGTGGCAGGCGACGGCGTGCGATGTTGGCGCGCTCGCCCGATCCGCCCTTGCCGGCTCCCTGCTTGCCGTACTGCGAGCCGCCGCGCGAACGCATGCGGGCCTTGGCGTGCACATGCTCGGCGGGAACATCTAGGATGCGCGGCGCGATGGCCAAGATGTCGAGCATACGGGCCTGGGCCAGCGCGGGGTCGATGGTCTTGGGCGCGGCGTATTCGGCGATGACGAGCCAGCGGCCCGGCGTCTGCGGGCAGCCCTCGTACAGGTCGATGGCGGCGGAGTAGTCGGGTAGATCGGCATCGTAGACGCGGTAGCAGCTCACGCCCTCGCGCTTTGCCCACTTGCGACGCAGGCGTGCGTTCTTGCGCAGGCGGTTGGCGAACTGCTCGGACTCCGGGATGAGCACGGGTAACGGCTTGCCGTCGCCCAGGTCGAGCGTGGCGGCAGACTCGGGCATGGGGGCGTTGGCGGCTTCGTCTTCGGCGTCCGCCGACTGTTCCTCGGTGTTTGCGCTGGTCGCAGCTTCAAATGCCGCGGCGGCGTGGTCGAGTGAGGGCCAAACCTCAAGAGCCGCTTCCTCGTTATTGGGCATGACGGCGATGGAGCGCGCGGGCTCGGAGTGGAGCGCGCGGGCCAGCAATCCGTCGCGGGTGAGCACGGCGACCGGCGCCGCGGTAAGCTCGGGCGCGTGGCGCAGCTCGCCGATCAGCGTCATGGCGTCGTGCATGAGCGAAAGCGGGGTCTCGGTGGTGTCCGCGACCACGGCGGCGCCGGCGACGGCATCCACATGGTCCAGCACGGTGGCGGGCTTGGCGGCGCAAAAGTCGACAAAACGCTTGAAGCCGGCACACTTGACCATGCGCTCGGCAGTCTTGCGGGCGGCGGGGTCGATGTCTACGGCCACGATGCGCGCCTGGCGCTCGCGCGCTGCCGCCTCGCGCTCGCGCGCCTCGGCAAGCAGCTGCTCCCACAGGACAGCGTCGTGCAGCTGCCAGCCCTCAAAGCCCCAGCGCTCGCGTGCGGCGCCCGGGGCGCGGTCGGTCAGAATGTTCACGGCCTCCAGCAGCAGACCGCCGCCGGCGCACGAGGCATCGATCAGCGTGGGAAGGGCTTCGTTTTCGTAATCGTCGGCCGTCAGCTCGCGCTCGCATAGTGCGGTCCAGCCGACCTGCGCCAGCACCAGGGCGGCGTAGTCGGGGCGCAACACGTGTGCGCCCTCGCCGGCACGAGTCGCAGCGGGCGGCAGACGCTTGAACAGCGGGTCGCCCGAAAGGTCCAGGCTGATGCTCGCGCGGCGCTGACGCAGCGAAAGCAACAGGTGAACATCGGGGTCGGCGGCATCGACGTCGGCGCGACGGCCCGTGGTCTCGGCCAGACGGTCGCACAGCGCGTCTTTGGCGCGCAGGGCCGAGAAGCGCGTGTTGCGCAGCTGCTCGGTCACGCCGCGGGCGGTGATGGCGATGGTGGCGCCGGGGCGGATGATGGTCTCCCAGGCGATGTCGTAAACGCTATCGTACAGTTCATCGGCATCCTGCGCCTCAAAGCGCCCGAGTACCACGAACACACGGCTCGCCAGGCGCGACCACAGACAGGCGCGGTAGCCTTCTTCGAGCTCGCCCTCAAATGTAGCGCGGCCCTTCAGCCGGCGAACATGCGAAAGCCCGAGGCGTTTAAGCTCATCGGCGAGTGCGGACTCAAAGCCCTCGGGGCAGCTTGCGTAAAATTCCATGGGTGACCTCTCTGGTTGCGTCGCTCCATTATATGATGGATACTTCGTTTACTCTCGCCCCCGAAAGGAACCCATATGATTGATGCGTGCCCCGATTCCGCCGTGCTCTTTTTTGACGTGGACGGCACGCTGACGTCGTTCGATCCCGACAACATGACCGACAAGGACTTTTCGGCGGTTCACCCCTCGCAGGCGGTCGTCGAGGCGTTTCATCGTCTGCGCGACGCGGGACACCATGCATTTATCTGCACGGGTCGTCCCTTGTGGCTGATTGCCGATGGCCTGCGCGCGCTGAACCCGGCGGGTGTCGTTGCCATGGCGGGAGCGACGCTCGAGGTCGAGGGCCGCGTGGTGCATGAGGACTGCTTTGACGAGGACGTTATTGAGGAGCTTGCGCGCCGTATGGCCGCGGCAGGGATTGAGGCCTTTTTCGAGACCAACGTGGCTACTTTTGCCCTGGAACCCGCGGGTGTTGAGCAGTCGTCTCTGATCGGCACTTCTGTGGTGCACAGCACCGAGGAAATGCGCGTCGACGGCAGTCTGCGCGTGGGCAAGGTATGCCTCAGTGTGCCCAGTTTGGCTCGCGTGGCCAACGATGACGGCTTTATCGATCGCGAGTTTGAGCTGTGCAACACCGGTGGCCAGAATCGCGAGCTGAGCCCCAAGGGCATTGACAAGGGCGTGGGCGTGGCGCGAGCGCTGGAATACCTGGGTCGCACCGGCAACGCGCGCACCTTTGGCTTTGGCGATTCCGGCAACGATCTGGGTATGCTCGCCGCTGTCGAGACGGCCGTGGCCATGGGCAACGCTATGCCCGAGGTCAAGGCGCTCGCCGACTACGTGACTGATGATGTCGCACACGACGGCACCGTCACAGCGATGCAGCATTTCGGCCTCATCTAATGAATCCCACGTTCTGACGTTTGCTCAAACTGCGACTCTTTGCTTTTGCATGCTCAATCGATTTATCAATCCAAACACTGAGGTGTTTATACCGTTCGCCGAGAAGATAAAAAACCGCAGCTCACGCCTTGATAAACGTAGGTAAAGTGTTTAGCAGTTTATCGGCCGTATGCTAACGAAAGGAATCAGGCAGATGGCAATCAAGGTGTTCGCTGACGGTGCAAACCTCGAGGGCATGCTCGACATGTACGAGAACGGCAACGTTCAGGGTTTCACGACCAACCCGTCCCTTATGAAGAAGGGCGGCGTGACGGATTACCGCGCGTTTGCCAAGGAGGTCCTGGCCCACATCACCGATGTGTCCGTCTCGTTTGAGGTCTTTGCCGACGACGTCGAGACTATGGAGGTCGAGGCGCGCGAGATCGCTACCTGGGCCGAGAACGTCTACGTCAAGATTCCGTGCGTGACCACCAAGGGCGAGTCCACCGCCGAGCTGGTGCGCAAGCTTTCGGCCGACGGCATCAAGGTCAACGTCACCACCATCTTTACGCCTACGCAGGTCGATGAGATGGTCGAGGCCGTCGACGCCGAGACGCCGTCCATCATCTCGCTCTTTGCCGGCCGCATCGCCGATACCGGCGTCGACCCCATTCCGTTTATGACGGAGTCGGTCAAGAAGGCCGCCGCAAAGCCCAACTGCGAGGTCCTGTGGGCGTCCACGCGCGAGCTCATCAACATTTACCAGGCCGAGGCCTGCGGTTGCCAGATCATTACGGTACCCAACAGCATCCTGGCCAAGCGGAAGAACATCGGTCGCGACCCGTACGAGGTCTCGCTCGACACCGTGCGCGGCTTTGCCAAGGATATCGCCGCTTTGGGTTTCCATATTCTGCCGTAACGCGAACACTGGCTACGCCGTGGGCTGTTCGCCCCGGCCTTTCCTTTCCCTATCGCTCACGCGCTTCGCGAGGGTCGCGCTAGGCAAAGGAAAGGCCGGGGCTGCCGACACGAGCTTGCCAGCAAGTTGGCGCTTGGCTTCCATATCCTGCCGTGGGCAAAGGTACCCCCGCCTGCGCCGTGCAAAATTGAGAGTATTCAGCAAGGTAAAGGTCTTTATCAGTTAACCGAAGCATGGAACGGCCCCCGTTTTGGCTCTGATGACGCTAAAACGGGGGCTGTTCCATGCTTTTTCGTCTCTGAGGGGCATCCGGAACGGTGGAATTTGCAGAATACTCGCGATTTTGCACATCGCTACAGGGGGTACCTTTGCTTTGGCGGTTTACTTGCCCTGTACCATGGTGAGCGAGATCTTCTTGCGGTCGCGATCGACCTTTTCGACCCACACCTTGACCGTGTCACCGATGCGTACCACGTCGCTCGGGTGCTTGACGAAGCGGTTGGCCAGCTTGGAGATGTGCACAAGGCCGTCCTGGTGCACTCCCACGTCGACGAAGGCGCCAAAGTCGACGACGTTGCGCACCGTGCCCTTGAGTTCCATGCCGGGCTCCAGGTCATCGATGGAAAGCGCCGAGCGGCTAAAGACCACCTCGGGCGCGTCGTCGCGCGGGTCGCGACCGGGCTTCTTGAGCTCGTTGACGATGTCGATGAGCGTCAGGGTGCCGCAGTCCAGGTCGCTTGCCAGCGCCGAGATGCTGCCCAGACGGCGCTCGATATCGGGCACGCCGCCACGGCTGAGTTCACTGGCCGCCACACCGGCGCGCTCCAAGACGGATGTGGCCACCTCATAGCTTTCGGGGTGGACGCTCGTCGCGTCGAGCGGGTTCTTACCGCCGCTGATGCGCAAAAAGCCCGCGGCGTTGAGGTATGCCTTGGGTCCCAGCTTGGGGACCTTCTTGAGCTGGCGGCGATCGGTAAAGGCGCCGTTTTCCTCGCGGTAAGCCACGATGTTTTTGGCCACGCTCGGCGTGATGCCCGATACGTATCCCAGCAGGCTCGCGCTCGCGGTGTTCACGTCGACGCCCACGCGGTTGACGACGTCCTCCACCACGTGGCCCAGGGTGCGCGAAAGCTCGGCCTGGTCAAGGTCGTGCTGGTACTGGCCAACGCCGATGGACTGGGGCGGAATCTTGACGAGCTCTGCCAGCGGGTCTTGCAGGCGGCGGCCCAGGCTCATGGCGCCACGCACGGTGACGTCCAGGTCGGGATATTCCTGGCTGGCGAGCTCGGAGGCGGAGTACACCGATGCGCCGGCCTCGTTGACGATGGTGTAGCGAAGGCTGGGCGCCTGCTCGGCAATGAACTCCGAAACGACTTCCTCGGTCTCGCGGCTGGCGGTGCCGTTGCCGATGACGATGGTGTTGACGCTGTCCTTCTTGACGAGGCGGGCGAGCTCGCGCTTGGTGCCGGCGACGTCGTGGCGCGGCTTGGTGGGGTAGACCACGCCGTGGTCGAGCAGCTTGCCGGTCTCGTCCATAACGGCGACCTTGCAGCCGGTGCGGTAGCCCGGATCGAGCGCGAGCACGCGGGCGCCACGGACGGGGCGTGCCGAGAGCAGGCCCTCGAGATTCTTGGCAAAGACGTTGATAGCCTCGGTCTGCGCACGGACGGTGAGTTTGGCGCGGGCCTCGCGCTCCAGCGAGGGGGCCATGAGGCGCTTGTAGCCGTCGGCGATGGCGGCGTCGAAAATGGGGGCGAAGACGCCCTGGCGTCGGGGCCAACGGCTGCCGAGGCGTGCCGTGGCGGCAGCGCCGTCGACGTTCACGCGCACGCGGAGCTTGCCCTCGCGCTCACCGCGGTCGATAGCCAGCACGCGGTGGTTGGGTATACGGCGCAGCGGCTCATCATAGCTGTAGTACGGCTCGTAGGGGGTCTTCTCGGCGGGGTCGGTGGCCTCGACGACGATGTCGGCGGTGTTTTGCGTAAAGGCGCGCAGGTCGGCGACGTTCTCGGGGTCCTCGGCCACCGTCTCGGCCACGATGTCTGCCGCGCCGGCGAGCGCCTTCTCGGGCGTGTCGAAGCCGGCCTCCTCGTTGACGTAGGCTGCGGCGGCGTCGAGTGCGCTGCCCTTGGCGGATGCCTGCATGATGATCATGTTGGCAAGCGGCTCCAGGCCGGCCTCGCGGGCCTTCTGCGCGCGGGTCATACGCTTTTTGCGGTAGGGCTTGTAGAGGTCCTCGACACGCTGGAGCTGCGTGGCCTCGCGAATCTGCTGCTCGAGTTCGGGCGTGAGTTTGCCCTGGGCATCGATGAGCAGGATGACGTCCTCTTTGCGCTGCTCAAGATTGCGCAGGTAAGACAGGCGCTCGTCGAGTGTGCGCAGGGCGACGTCGTCCATGCCGCCCGTGGCTTCCTTGCGGTAGCGCGAGATAAAGGGGATGGTGTTGCCCTCGTCGATGAGTTTGACGGCCGCCTCGATGTTGGCGGCCTTAAGGTTGAGCTCGCGGGCGAGCTGGGCGATAAGATCCATGGGACTCCTTGCGTTTAAGGTGCGTTTGCAACACAGGGCTACCAAGGATACCACCCGTCCCAAAAGGCTGTTTTGGGGCCGCGCCACGAAAACGGCCTATCTACTACGTTTTACCCGTAGGGGCTGACCATACCTGGGTTTTCCGAAAATCGGCAAGCCGTTTACCTGCGGTTTTTATTTCGCGAAATTCGGCATGGTTGAGGGTGGTCGGCTAAACGTAGTAGATAGGCCCATTTCGTGGCGCACGAACCAAGCTGAGGCGCAAAATGGCCCTTGCCCCAGAAAAATCGTCGGCAAGTTAGCAAAATGCCCCACGGGCAGGAGGCTGCTCGCGGGGCAAAGAAGAGGGGCTTATTGGTGGCGGACCGAAGGGTTCGGCATGGGGCTTCTGCCGCGGTCGCTCTTAAGGCATTACAGCTCGACGAGCTGGCCGGTCTCGGCGGCCTCCTTGATGGCGTTGAGAAGCGTGAGCGTCTTGACGTTATCGGCGGGGGTCACGACGGGCTTGACCTCGCGGCGGACAACCTTCACAAAGTGCTTGAGCTGCATCTTGTGCGGCAGTGCCGGGTCCACGGCCGGAATCTCCATCTGCAGCGGCTTGTGCCAGTTAGAGGCGCCGTCGTAGGAGAACTGGTGCAGGCGGGGCAGCGAAAGGGCGCCCTTGGTGCCGCCGATAAAGTAGGCGTCGGCGTCGAAGGGGCGGTACTGCGGATCCTCGCGAGCGGTCGCCTCCCAGTTCCAGGGGCTGGCGGTGGCGTCAGAGATGGTCATGCTCGCGAGCGCGCCGTCGGCAAAACGGACGTTGACCACGGCGGAGTCCTCGGTCTCAAAACCGCGGGCGGCGCTGGACTGCATACCCTGGACGGCAACGGGCTCGCCCAGCAGGTAGCGGAGCAAGTCGACGTCGTGCACCAGGTTGACCAGGATCGGGCCGGCACCCTTCTTGCGGCGCCACTCGACATCGAAATACTCGTCATTCTTATAGATCATGTAGTGGAAGCTCGACACGGTGAGCTTGCCCAGCTCGCCGGACTCGATGATTTCCTTGGCCTTGTTGACGAAGGGGTTGTGGCGACGGTGCTGACCCACGAGCACGGGCACGCCGGCGGTCTCGGCCTCGGCGGCAAAGGCCTGGGCATCCTCGAGATCGTTGGAGATCGGCTTTTCGACCAGCGGCACGATGTTGCGCTTCACAGCCTCGCGGGCAACGCCCAGGTGCAGGTCGTTGGGGGTGGCGATGATGACGGCCTCGGGCTTGACCTCGTCCATCATCTGGGCGGGATCGGTGTAAAACGGCACGCCGGCGGCCTCGGCCGTGGCGCGGGCGCCCTCAAAGGCGTCGGCGATGGCGACGAGCTCGGCCTCGGGCTCTTCGGTGACAAAGCGGATGTGGTTGCGGCCCATGGCGCCGGCGCCGATAACGGCAATGCGGACGGGGTTGAGCTCAGACATTTCGACTCCTTAATACTGGTGACCGGTGGAATGCGACAAAGGGGCTGTCCCTTTGTCGCATCGGTAAAACTAGGCGGACTTCTTCTTGCTGTCGGAGACCATCATGTAGACGGTGAGTACGACGGCGATGGCGGCGATCACAATGGCGCCGTAGAAGGACTGCTGGTAGGCGGCGCTGCCGGCCTCGGCGTGATACAGCACGGCGGTGATGGGCTGGCTGATCCAGGTGGAAGCGGCGTAGCCCAAAAACATGATGCCGTAGTTGACGCCGATGTTGCTGGTGCCAAAGGCGCCACCGGTGAGCGGCGGGTAGATGACGAGCAGAGCGCCAAAGCTAAAGCCGAGCAGAGCGAGCGCCACAAAGAACATGGCCTGCGTAAAGCTCATCGACATGATGACGAGTGCGACGATGGTGACGACAAGGCTGATGAGCAGCGACTTATAGGCGCCGAGCTTGTCGATGATCTGGCCAAAGGACAGACGGCCGACCAGGTTGGCGCAGGTGTTGACGGAGACCACCACACCGCCGAGGGCGACGGCCGCGGCGCTCGTGGGGTCGGCGAAGAGCTGAACGGCGGCGATGGAGGCAACCTTGCCCACGAGCAGGGTGCCCGCGGTGGCGGCAAAGGCGAAGGTGACGATGAGGACCCAGAAGCGCGGGGTCTTGACCATCTCGCCCGGGGTGAGGTCGCCGAAGGTGCCAGCGTGCGCGCCGCCCTTGGGGGCCTCGAAGCCCTCGGGCAGCCAACCGGCCTCGGGGGCCTTCAGGAACAGGGCGGAGGCGGCGATCGTCACAAAGAAGATGACGCCGAGCGCCTTAAGGGCGCCAAAGATGCCCAGGCTCGGGATGAGCAGCGAGGCGAGCACCGGGGACAGCACGGCGGGACCGGCGGTCGAAGCGGCCAGGGTGATGCCGGAGGCGAGACCCTTCTTGTCGATGAACCACTTTTGGCCGGTGGTGAGCGCGGGATTGTAGCCCAGGCCGTTGCCGATGGCGGCGACGAGCGAGAACCACAGGTAGAACTGCCACGGCTCGGTGACGGTGCCGGACATGAACCAGCCCAGGCCGTAGCACGCGGCGGCGGCGATCACGACGTTGCGCGGGCCGATCTTATCGGAGATGCGGCCGGCGAAGATGCCCGTCACGGCCATGATGGTCTGAAAGACTGGGAAGGCCCAGGTAAGAGCGCTGGACCACCCGGGGTAGACGGCGAGCAGGTTCTTGCTCACGACGGAATACAGCGCGATGGAGCTGATGAAGAACATGGTGACGCACGCGGCGGAAAGCACGACGGCGCGACCCTTGTTGGAGTTGGTGGAAGCCATTGGACTCTTTCTGATCGATACGGGGGAGGAGCGGGCGTGTCTGCGGGGCCTCCCCGTCAGGTTGGATTACTGGTCAGTCGGCTTTGCGACGCCGGACTCATCGGACCAGAGCTCGACACCCTTGTTCTTAAGGTGGTTGTCGGCATAGGCGCGACGGCCGCCGGGCTTGGCGGTGAGGTCGCCCATCATGTTGGAGAAGCCGCCGTCGACCTTGATGGCGTCGCCGGTGGTAAAGTCCGAGCGCTTGGACGCCAGGAACATGACGGCGTTGGCGATATCGCTGACCTCGCCGATGCGGCGCGTGGCGATCAGGCGGCTGCGGCTCTTCTCGACCTCGGGGTCGGCGTAGAAGTTGGCCGACATGGGGGTCTTGACGAAGCAGGGCTCGACGCAGTTGGAGCGCACGCCGTAGGGACCCCATTCGGCAGCCAGCATCTTGGACATCATGTTGACGCCCGCCTTGGTGGAGCTGTACACGCCCGAGAACGTCTCGGGGGAGTGGCTGGCAACGGTCGAGATGTGCACCAGGCGGCCCTGGCCGGCCTTGATCATCTCGCGACCAAAGCGCTGCGAGGTGATGAAGTAACCGGTGAGGTTGACGTTGAGCACCTGCTCCCAGTCGCTCAGCGGCAGGTCCTCCATGGCGGCGAAGCGCAGAATGCCGGCGGTGTTGACGAGAACGTCGACGCGGCCGAAGTCGGCGATGGTGGCATCGACGGCGGCCTGAACCTCGGCCTCGTCGGTGGCGTTCATCTTGTAACCCTCGGCGTGGATGCCAAACTCGGCGGCGAGGTCGGCGGCCGCGGCCTTGACCTTTTCCTCGTCCAGATCGAGCAGGACGACGTTGGCGCCGTTGCGGGCGAACTCGCGGCAAATCTCGACGCCCATACCGCCGAGTGCGCCGGTCACGGCGCAGACATCGCCCTCGAGCTTAAGCCAGTTGCTCATAGGAATTTCCCTTCTTGTGCCTCCTTGTGGGTCGTTCCCATTAATCGACCCACGTGGTTTTCGCAGGTTATCGTATGCTTTGCATTTGCGCAGGTGAATTGCATATTTGTTAGAATAGCGTTAACCGTAGGTTTATAGCTTACAAGACGATGTGTCCTTAATTGAGTGTGTGACCTGCCGAAACGACCCCCTTTGGCAGTTCATTGCCATACGTCTGGAAACAGGAGATTGACGTGTACGATCGACGACTCGAGGCCATATCGGCCGCCGCTGAGTTGGGAAGCTTCTCGCGGGCGGCGGCACAATTGCGCGTGTCGACCCCGGCGCTCGTCAAACAGGTGTCGGGTTTCGAGGCCGAGTTCGGCATCACGCTGTTCGAACGCTCGCATTCGGGTGTTAAGGTGACGCCGGCGGGCGCTCTGCTGGTGGACGACGCGCGCTCGATCATGCGGCAGTCCGAGGACGCGCTGCGCCGCGCCCGACGCGCGGCGGGCGATGGCGGTGCCGTGCGTCTGGGTGTGTCGATGATGTGCCCGGGGCGCCAAACGCTGTCGATGTGGTCGGGCGTACGCGAGCTGGAACCGTCGCTGCGATTTGAGATCGTGCCGGTAAGCGACCTCTATGACGAGCGCGAGACCGTCATGCGCAGCCTCGGTCGTGAGGTCGATGTGGTGCAGTCGAGTTTTTCGACCCCGCGCTGGGGTGACGCCTGCCAAAAGCTCCGCATTGTCAACGTGCCGTTTTATATCGACCTGCCGCGCACGAGCCCGCTGGCGCGCAAGAATCGCATTACGGTCGCCGACTTGGAGGGTATGCGTCTGCGCGTGCTCCGCCACGGCAACGACGCTATGGACAGCCTGCGTATCGATCTTTTGGCAGACGGCGGCGTGGACGTGATCGATGTGGATAGCTTCGACTTTGCGCTCTTTAACGAGGCGGAGGAAAAGGGTGACGCGGTGCTCACCTGCGGCGCATGGTCGGGGGTGCACCCGGCCTTTGTGGGCGTACCGTTCCTGTGCGGCCGCGAGGTGCCGGTCTTTTTGCACTATCCGCTCGAGCCGACCCTCCAAGTACAAAAATTCATCAACGCCACGGCACAACTTCTCAAATAGCCAAAAGAGTCCCGTCCCAAATTAGCTACCCTTTGCTACGGGTTTAGCGGTCCTCGCGTTGCGGCCCGGCTGCCTCGGCTGTCTTTACGCGGTTCTTGTCGATGTACATGTTTTTGTCGGCCTGAGAAAAGAGCTCACGCATCGTAGGCGGTTCATCAAAATCACTGGAAAGCGCGTAGCCCACCGCATAGCTGATAGGCATGTCGGGGTGAGCCCCGGAATACTCGTTCACGTTCGCGCGAATCCGAGCGAGACAGGATTCCACAGCGGCTCGGTCGGCATCCCACAGCACCGCGATAAACTCATCGCCGCCGTCGCGACCCACAAAGCACGTCTCCGACGCCACACTTCCCAGTTGTTGGGCAAAAGAGCGAATGTATTCATCGCCCTTCTCATGGCCGAAGTTGTTATTGACCATATGCAGATTGTTAAGGTCGAAGACGCACACCGCAACGGGCGCCTCCGCGGAGACAGGTTGCTCCTGCCCCAAGACCTCCTCGCACTTGTTCTTGTTGGGCAGTCCTGTGGCTTCGTCGAGATAGACTTTGTTCTGCAGTTCGCGATTGAGCGCGGCAGTTCGCACCGCGCGAACAAGTTCGACCGCAAAGGTCGCCACCAAGCCCATGATGTCGATGATCACCAAGCCCTCGAGATAGTTGAGCGCCGACGCCTTCTCCTGAGAGTAGTCCTCTGCGAGTCGCGTAGCATCGTCGCAAATGCCAAAGAACTCCTCGCTCATGGAGATGATGTCGGTGTTCTCGTAGCCGACTTCGCGCACGCGGATGATCTCGGCGCAAAGCTCATCAAAATAATCTGCAAGCTCGGTCATCTTTGCCTGATACTCATCGTCGTCGAGACGGACGAGGTTGAGGTCGTCACTTCCGTAACGCAAACCGTTGATGTATGAATCCACGGCTTTGAGCAGGTCATCTTGAGGCTGGCCCGCATCCTCGAGCTTAACGATTCGCTGCGTGGTACCGCGCACCAGACCGGCGTAGTTGACCACACGCGCCGTGCCCTGGATATCGGAGACGAGCAGCATAACATTGATGAAGAAGAAGATGAGAACTGCCGTGAGCACCATCATGAGCAGACGCACCGCCTGGCCGGCCTTCTTGGCGACAGAAGTATTCACAAGTTCACTCCCCTAAATGACAAAAGAACAGGTAGCACGCAGTGTGCTGAAATTCATGGGTGGTTAACTCTACCATATGGGCCAGCAGCCTCAAACTGCAGCAGACGCTCGTCCAAATTGGCGTGACGCTTGCCTTGTTGTTCTTGACCTGGCCGCGCTATCGGACATGCTTCTGGTCTTGGATCACCATGGGAAAGCTCATCCCGTTTTGTGCGTCTAGAGTGGGATGCGGCTTCCCAAAGGTGCCGTTAGGGGAAATCACATCCCGGTTTACCCCTTTGAAATGGGATGCCGTTTCCCGGAGGGGGTCCAGCGGGAAACGGCATCCCATTCTGGGCCCGAAAAGTGGGATACGGTTTCCGGCCGGCATGAAAAAGCCTCCGCAGCTCGTGTGGCTGCGGAGGCTTTATTCGTTGCGGCGCATTGTGTTTGGGTCGCTGAGATGAGTCGATTTGCCCCGAAAGAGGAGGGCATTGACCTTAGGGTCATGCCCGACGAATGAGCGGCAAATCGGCCATCTCGGCGAGCCGAACTACTCCAGTTCAAACGCTCCGGTATAGAGCTGGTAGTAATACCCGCGCTTGGCGATCAGCTCGTCGTGGTTGCCGCGCTCGATGATGCGGCCGTGATCCAGACAGATGATCGCGTCGGAGTTGCGCACGGTGGACAGGCGGTGCGCGATGACAAACGTCGTGCGGCCTTCCATGAGCTTGTCCATGCCGGCTTGCACGATGGCCTCGGTGCGGGTATCGATACTCGACGTGGCCTCGTCCAGAATCATTGCCGGCGGATCGGCGACGGCAGCACGTGCGATCGAAATCAGCTGGCGCTGGCCCTGCGACAGCTGTGCGCCGTTGCCGGTGAGCATCGTGTCGTAGCCGTCGGGCAGGCGGGTGATAAAGTCGTCCGCGCCGGCGAGCTTGGCTGCCGCGATGCACTCCTCGTCGGTGGCGTCCAGGTTGCCGTAGCGGATGTTATCCATCACGGTGCCGGTGAACAGGTTCACGTCCTGCAGCACGACGCCCAGTGAGCGGCGCAGATCGGCCTTGCGGATCTTGTTGACGTTGATGCCGTCGTAGCGGATCTTGCCGTCGGCGATGTCATAGAAGCGGTTGATGAGGTTGGTGATGGTCGTCTTGCCCGCGCCGGTGGCACCGACAAACGCGACCTTCTGGCCCGGCTTGGCAAACACGGATACGCCGTGCAGCACCTCGTGGTCGGGCGTGTAGCCAAAGTCGACGTTGTCCATGACTAGGTCGCCGCGCAGCGGCACGTACTCAATCTCGCCAGTTGCGCGGTGCGGATGCTTCCACGCCCACATGCCGGTGTGGTGGTCGGCCTCCTCGAGCTGCCAGGTGTCGGGGTTCACCTGCGCGTTGACGAGCGTCACGTAGCCTTCGTCGGCCTCGGGCTCCTCGTCGATGAGCTCAAAGATGCGGTCGGCGCCGGCGAGGCCCATGACCACGGCGTTGATCTGCTGCGAGATCTGACCGATCTGTCCGCAGAACTGCTTGGTCATGTTGAGGAACGGCACCACGACGGCGATGGACAGCGTCATGCCCGAGATGCTCAGGTTGGGCACGCCCAGCGCCAGGAAAATGCCGCCGGCAAGGGCCACCAACACGTAGAGCAGGTTGCCCAGGTTCATAAGGATAGGCATGAGGATGTTGGCGTACATGTTGGCCTTCTGCGAGACCTCGAAGAGCTTTTCGTTGCGCTCGTCAAAATCGGCCTCGGCGGCAGACTCGTGGCAGAATGCCTTGACGACCTTCTGGCCGTTCATGACTTCCTCGATATGGCCCTCGACCACGCCGAGCTCGGACTGCTGCGCAATAAAGAAACGCGCGGAGTTGGAGCCGAGCAGCTTGGTCATAAAGGTCATAAAGACGACGCCGGCCACAATGACCAGGCACATCCACACGCTGTAGTACAGCATGATAAAGAACACCGTGACGATGACGATGGTCGTCATGAGCAGGTTGGGCAGCGACTGGCTGATCATCTGGCGCAGCGTGTCGATGTCGTTGGTGTAGTGGCTCATGATGTCGCCGCGCTGGTGCGTGTCGAAGTAGCGAATCGGCAAGTCCTGCATGCGGTTGAACATTTTCTCGCGCAGCTTCTCGAGCGAGCCCTGCGTGACGATGGCCATGGCGCGGTTCCAGAACAGCGAGGATAGGATGCCGACGCCGTAGATGCAGGCGAGGGTGGTCACGAGCTGTGCGATCTTGGGCTGTGCGGCTTCCCAATCGCCCGACTGCCACGATTCGCTAATAATCTGCAGGGCGCTCTGAAGGAAGGTCGCGCCGATGGAGTTGATGATGGCGCAGAGCACCACGCCGACGACGACGAGGGGCAAAAGCACGGGGTAGAAGCCAAAAAGCGTCTTGATGAGGCGCGTCATGGTGCCACCCTTGCGGTTGAGCGCGCGCTCGGCGGTCGTTGCCTTACTCATGTGCCTCGCCTCCTTCCTGGGTCTGAGCTTGCGTTGCGGATGCCTCGGTGTCAGCCTCGACGGTCCCTTCGCCCTCAGCAGACATCTTGTTTTGCGAGGTGAAGGTCTCGCGGTAGATCTCGCTCGTCTTGAGAAGCTCGTCATGGTTGCCGACCTGAGCGATACGTCCGCCCTCCATGACGATGATGCGGTCTGCGTCCTGCACGGAGCTGATGCGCTGGGCGATGATGAGTTTGGTCGTGTTGGGCAGATAGCTTGCCAGCCCTGCGCGAATCTTGGCGTCGGTCTTGGTGTCGACGGCGCTGGTGGAGTCGTCCAGGATCAAGATCTTGGGGCGACGCAGCAGGGCACGCGCAATGCACAGGCGCTGCTTCTGACCGCCGGAAACATTGGAGCCGCCCTGTTCGATCCAGGTGTCATAGCCCTTGGGGAAGCCGTCGACAAACTCATCGGCGCAGGCCAGATGTGCCGCCTCGCGGACTTCCTCGTCGGTGGCGTTCGGGTCGCCCCAGCGCAGGTTCTCGGCGATGGTGCCGCTAAACAGCACGTTTTTCTGTAGCACCATGGCCACTTGGTGACGCAGGGCGTCTAGGTCGTAGTCGCGCACGTCCATGCCGCCCACGCGCACGGTGCCTTCGGTGGCGTCGTACAGGCGGGCGATGAGGTTTACAAGCGTGGACTTGGCCGAGCCAGTGCCGCCGATGATGCCGATGGTCTCGCCGCTCTTAATGTGCAGGTCGATATCGTCGAGCGCCTGGCGCTTCGCATGCGCGGAATACTTAAAGCTCACGTGGTCAAAGTCGATGGAACCGTCGGCAACCTCGAGCACGGGCTCGGCGGGATCGGCGATCGTGGGCTCGGCGGCCAGCACCTCGGTAATGCGGTGCGCCGATTCGTCGGCCATGGTCACCATGACAAAGATCATCGACAGCTGCATCAGGCTCATAAGGATCTGGAAGCCATAGGTAAAGATCGAGGAGAGCTGGCCCACGTCGAACAGCGTGCCCTGGCTCGTGATGATGAGCTTGGATCCCAGGTAGATGATGACGACAAATGCGCCGTTGACGCAGATGTTCATCATGGGGTTGTTAAAGGCGAGCAGCTTCTCGGCGCGGGTGAAGTCCATCTGGACGTCGCGCGCGGCGGTGGCGAACTTCTCCTTCTCAAAGTCTTCGCGCACGTAGCTCTTGACCACGCGCATGCCGGTGACGTTTTCCTCGACGGACTCGTTAAGGGCGTCGTACTTGTGGAACACGCGCGAGAAGATGGGGCGTACCTTAAAGATGATAAAGAACAGTCCAAAGCCCAGCAGCGGAATGATGACCAGGTAGACCATGGCGACGCTGCCGCCCATGATAAATGCCATGGTAAAGGCGAAGATCAATACCAGCGGCGCGCGCACGGCGATACGGATGATCATCATAAAGGCCTGCTGCACGTTGTTGATATCGGTGGTCAGGCGCGTGACGAGCGAGGAGCTCGAGAACTCATCGATGTTGGCAAAGCTGAACGTCTGGATCTTGTAGAACAGGTCGTGACGCAGGTTCTTAGCGAAGCCGCAACTCGCATGGCTGCAGGTGACGCCGGCAGCGGCGCCAAAAGCAAGCGACGTCAGCGCGATGAGCACCAAAAAGCCCGCGGTGGGAAGCATCTCGGCTACGGTGGTGCCATCTTTGATGGCGTCGATCAGGTTGGCGGTGATAAATGGAATCAGCATCTCGCAGAGCACCTCGCCAAGCACGAGCAACGGCGTGGCAACGGTGACTTTTATATAGTCGCGGATGCTGCCCATGAGGGTTTTAATCATCCAGTTCCTCCCAGGTTACACGGATTTTCTCGAGCATTTCGGCGAGCTGCTCGCGCTCGTCGTGGGTGAGGGCACCAAAGGCCTGCTCTCTAAAGCGAATGCGGGCTGCCTGGTCGATGCGGGCGTTTTCCCGGCCGGTTTCGGTCAGGCGAATGGTGAGCTGCCGTCGATCCTTGGGGTTACGGCTGCGCTCGATGAGGCCGTTGAGCTCGAGTTTGGACAGGATCTCGGAAAGCGACCCCGGCTTGAGGTCAAAGTGCATGCCGAGTTCCTGCTGCGACATCTCGCCGCCGGGTTGCTTGGCCAGCAGGCAGATGATGGGCGCCTTGCCGGACACGCCTCCGCCATGAAAATGCATGTAATGGCCGCAAAAGCCCAGGCCGCTCAGGATGCGCTTGGCGAGTTTGTCTTCGGCGCTGACCGCTTCGGGTCTGTCTACCGGTTGCGACGGGTCACCGCCGGGCTCATGTGGAAGGACGAGTGGTTCAACACACATATCTAAGCTTCGCTTCTTTCTTTAGTTAGGTAGTGGAATTGTTTTGTGCCTAACTAATCTAGGAGCATAAGAAATCAATGTCAAGGTACCAAACTTATTAAGTTACGGAGTTTTGCCAAACGCCGTAACCGCTCGACGCTGCAAACGTTCCTAAGCGGCAATCTGGCGTTCAATCGTCGGGCATGGCCACAAGGCCTATGCCCTCCTCTTTCACGCCACCTTGCTCGCTTAGGAACGTTTTCGCTGTCCGTCCTCAACCTGTGATTCCGCCACGGTCCGTTTCGGTGCATGCAATCCCTTGGGGACGGAGGAAAAGGGATCATTTTCCGTAACCTTTCCGCAACAATTTGCCCTTCGCACTGCTCGACTCCGCTCGCAACGTCCCCTGCGCTACACTTAGTTGCACTGTGGCGCCGTTGCGCCGCGCCCGATCCAAGGGGGACACTCATGAAGAATACTCAGCTGCTGCTGATCAACGATATGTGCGGCTACGGCAAGGTCGCGCTTTCCGCCATGCTGCCGGTGCTGTCGCACATGGGCTACCGTATCCATAACCTGCCGACGGCGCTCGTTTCCGACACGCTTAACTACCCCAAGTTCTACATCCACGACACCACCGAGTACGTGCGCCAAAGCCTCGCTATCTGGGAGGAGCTCGGCTTTGAGTTCGACGCCATCTCGACCGGCTTTATCGTGACCGAGGAAGAGACACGCATCATCTCGGACTTTTGCCACCGCCGTGCGCAAAAAGGCACCAAGGTATTCGTCGACCCCATCATGGGCGATAACGGCAAGCTCTATGCCGGCGTGCCCGAGTCGACCATCGGACTCATGCGCAGCCTGGTCGAGTGCGCCGACTACGCGGTGCCCAACTATACCGAGGCGTGCCTGCTCACCGATACGCCTATCGCCGAAGAGATTACGGCCGATGAGGCCCGCGCGCTCGTGGACGCTATGCTCGCGTTGGGCACCAAGTCGGTTGTCATTACGAGTGCAAAGGTCGATGGGGCGAGTGCCGTCGTCGGTTACGATCATGTGGCGGGGGAGTACTTTGAGATTCCGTTTGAGCTGATCCCGGTGTACTTCCCGGGCACGGGCGATACGTTCTCGGCCGTGTTGATGGGTCGCGTGATGAGCGGTTGGAGTCTGCAGCGCGCGACGGCCGATGCCATGCGTGTGGTGGCTGAGCTTATCGAGCGCAATGCCGACCAAGAGGACAAATCGGCCGGCCTTCCCATCGAGGCCTGCCTGGATGTGATCGACCATGAGTAATGCTGGCGAGGGCGGCATCAAGCCTGCGGGCGATAACAAGCCGCTCGGCGCGCCGCGTGGCAAGCGTCCGCGTATCCGCGTGAGCTGCGTGGACCAGCTGGGTGCGTGCCGCTGCCACCATGGTCACAAGCCGGGCGACGTTTTTGACTTCGACCGAGACCGCGGCAAGATGTGCGCCATGGCCTGCCATGTGGGCTTTCCCTATATCGATATCCTGCGCTATGGCGGAACCGTGCCTGGCAACGAGCCCGGCACGGCAAAGTTCTGCTGCCCCGAGGTCGATACACTGAACGTCTGGCTTGCCGAGATCGTTGACGAGTAGTCGAGCGCAATGTGGCAAAGGGACAGCCCCTTTGCCACATTCGCCGGTGGCGCCCCTTCTTTTGCTTATAATCTCAAATCTCTGCATTTCATTTGATTTTAAGTTCTATAAATTCTGCGTTTCATCGATAATCAAGCGTATAAAACTTTGCATTTCATTCGATGACGCTGAGGGGAGAGCCTATGCTGCGCAGGAAAATAGCGGCAGAGCTGGAGCGTTGGCTGAAGTCTGCCGAGCAAAAGGCCTTATTCATTACGGGTTCTCGCCAGATTGGCAAAAGCTATTCGATTCGCGCATTTGGCAAAGCCAACCATGCAACCTACATCGAGCTTAACCTCATGGAAAATCGCCAGGCAAAAGATGCTCTTCTCGAGGCGCGGGATGCCGATGATTTCATCAGCAGGGTGACGCTTCTTTCGGGAAAGTCGATTGCACCAGGCAAAACGCTCGTGTTTATCGATGAGGTCCAAGAGGCCCCCGACATCATGACGATGGCAAAGTTCCTTGTTGAGGACGGGAGGTGCCGTTGGGCGTTTTCGGGGTCAATGCTCGGGACCCAGCTCAAGGGCGTCAGGTCCTATCCCGTGGGGTATGTCCACGAGCTTAGGATGTTCCCGCTCGATTTTGAGGAGTTTTGCTGGGCAATCGGGGTGAGCGAGGGGGCTCGTCAAACGATACGTGACGCGTGTATCAGCGAGAGGCCCATTCCTGATTACATTCATGACGCGATGATGGCAAACTTCAGGACCTATACCGTTGTCGGCGGAATGCCGGAGGTTGTGCAGCGTTTCCTTGACACGCAGGGCGACCTTGCCTCTGTTCGTCGGCTACAGTCAGAGCTCAACGAACAGTACCGGCGGGATATCTCCAAGTATGCAAACGGGCGAGCCCTGCAGGTGCAGAGCATCTACGATCAGCTCCCTATTATGCTCGAGGGCGAAAACAAGCGCTTCGTGCTCAATTCCATTGACCCCAAGGCTTACTACGAGAAGTATCAGCGAGATTTTGTATGGCTTGTCGATGCCGGCGTTGCTCTCAAAGCCGATATCGTAACCGAGCCAAAATCGCCCCTGCTCAAGACGGCGCGGCCATCGCAGTTCAAGCTATATCAATCGGATACGGGCATGTTGATGGCGCGCTACCCCGTTGGAGTCGCCCAAGCGGCGTATCTTGATAGCAAGGAGCCCAATCTGGGCGGCATTTACGAAAACGTGGTGGCCCAGCAGCTGGCTGCCCAAAATCGCCAGCTTTACTACTATCAGACAAAAAAGCGCGGTGAAGTGGACTTTGCGGTCGATGGACCGGATGGGACGGCTGTTCCGATCGAGGTTAAATCGGGCTCCTATTACCACGCGCACGCTGCGCTCGGTCATGTGCTTGATACGGCTGAATATGGCGTAAGGCTCGGGATTGTTTTCTCGAGAGGCAACGTTGAGCGCAACGGAGCGGTTCTCTATTTGCCTCTATATGCGACCTGGGCCCTTTCGGATGTTTTGGGCGACTCCTGTGCCAAGGGGATTAAGCTGGAGGTCAAGCCGGTCTAGGGCCAGTCCCTTTGTCACATTCATGAGTGTGGGTTTTCTCCCGTATAGAGCGCACTTGAACGCTCAAAGTGGGAGAAAATCTACGCTCGATTTATGCCGTGGGCGCGGTTCGTGCGCCCACGAACCTACAGCTGCTCGAGCATAGCGGTGCAACCGGCGAGCACATCGCGGTAGGTGGCATCGAAATTGCCGGTGTACCAGGGGTCGGCCACGTCGCCGGGACACTCGGTCCAATCGAGCAAGCGCGTAATCTTTCCGTCGGGGCCTGCGTCGCCAAAGATGCGACGCAGGCCCCGCGCGTTCTCAGCATCCATATAGACAATGTGATCCCAGTCGCCATACTCCGCGCGACGCACCTGGCGGGCACGGTGCGCAACGACGGGAATCCCGACTTCGCGCAGCTTGGCGACCGTGCCATGATGCGGCGGGTTGCCGATCTCCTCAGTTGAGGTCGCAGCGGAGTCAATGACAAACTCGCCCGCGCGCCCGGCGCGCCGCACCAGCTCGGTAAACACGGACTCAGCCATCGTCGAGCGACAGATATTTCCATAGCAGATAAAAAGAATGCGTTGCATGAGCGGCTTCCTTTCTAGGCGGTCGCGCAGGGCTTACAGACTGCTCTTGAGGCAGTTTGCTCCAATAAAGCCCGCTGCGTACAAGGGGAGGTGGCGCAGCTCGCGCCCGTCATCGGTTTCGCTGCGGGAAAAATTGTTCTCGGACAAAATGTAGGCATATGGCGATCGGGCTTTGTCCATAAACGACCCGAGGGTTCTCGCGCGCACGTTACGTGCGGACTTTACTTCGACGGGCACAATTTCCATACGGTCGGTCTGAAGTAAAAAATCGAGCTCGCCGGTCGTCTTCCAAGACGACGGCGGCACCCAGTAATACGTCTGCAAGCTATTGCCCGAAAATGCTTGCATGACCGAGTTTTCCGCCAGGGCGCCTCGGAAGTCGGAAGATAGCGCTATGGCGGAATCCTCTTTGAGGTCGAGCCAGAGCCGCGGGTTGATGCCGAGTTTGTAGAACATGAGGCCGGTATCGAGAAGATAGACCTTAAAGAAACTTCCATCTTCGTCGTCGAAGGGAACGAGGGGAGGCTCGATGCCTTCGGTCAGGTTGTTGACCGATATGATGCCGGCGCCTTCGAGCCAGTCGAGCGGCTCGATAAGCTTGGCGCGACGGCCTCCGCGTTCGACCTCGGAGTACTTGAATTTTTTTGTGGACGATCTCAGCAGCTGGGACGGAATGGAGCGCCAGACCTTGCGCGCCGCCACGCCGCTGATCCCGTTTTCGGGGTCGGTCATATCGGCGGTATAGGTCTCGTCGATTTCGCGCTGCTCGACGCGCGCATCCTCGATGGATAACGTCTTGCGATATGCGTTGACGGCGGCGGGCATGCCGCCCACGATCTGGTATCGATGAAACAGGCTGAGCGCGGCTTGGTGCGCGGCGTAGGTCTCGAGCGTGCCGGCGTGGGTACGAATGGCATTGGCCATCTGCTCCTCGTCGAGCGCCCAGAGAAACTCCTCGAACGACATAGGATGCATGGTCTCTTGACGAACGCCGCTGGGAAAAGGCAACTTGCGCTTGCGCGTGGCGACGCCGAGCTGACTGCCGGTCGCGCATATGCGCCAGCCCGAACCCGAAAAAAAGCGAAGCGAGTTGAGCGCCCGTTCGCAGAGCTGCACCTCGTCAAACAGGATGAAGGCGGTTTCTTTGCGAATGGGGGTGCGTTTATAGTCTGAGATTCGCGCCACGATGGCGTTAACGTCGTCGGTGGGACAGTCGAACAGCGGAGCGATCAGCTCAAGATCGGTCTGAAAGTCGAGTTTGACAAACGCATCGCCGGCGATTCGTCTGCCGATTTCCTCGGCAACGTACGTTTTGCCTACGCGTCGCGCACCACGGATGAGGAGGGGGCGCGACGCGTCCTTTGTCGCCCATGATTCGATAACGGATTCGATTGATCTGCGCATGGGGCCGCCTTTCCAATTTCGTGTACTTCAGATACATAGTTTAGTACGATTTCATGTACTTGGAATACACGAAATAGTAGAAAAGTGTGTATCTGAAGTACACGAAATTGCACTGCTGGAGCTTGCAGGCGGATAAACACTACTCGTATGGGACGGTTTTCACCGGTTGCTCGCCACCTTGGGCTATGTTCGCCCCTATGCCTGCATCCGGGGCTGTGCAGATTGACGACGGCGCTCCCAGCGAGCCAACTTAATCGTCACCAGCGTGAGCGCCCAGGCCACAAGCGAGAACGCGGCGCCCACTGCACCCACGTACGCAATGCCAATGCTGCTTACCACGGCGCCGCCCACTGCGGTGCCAAACGAGATGCCGACGTTAAACGCCATGGGCTCAACCGAACTTGCGAGTACCATCGACTTGGGATGGCGGCTGCGTGCCACGTCCATAAAGTGCGTGATGCATGAGACCGAGAACAGGTACATGAGCATCGCCAGGCTAAAGACAAAGACCAGCGCGAGCGGCATGGCGGCGCCCACGGCAAACAGCCCGAGCAGTGCCGCCGCCTGCAGCACAAACGTAACCAGCAGCGCCTTCATGCCAAAACGCGCATCGATCCATCCGCCCAGGATGTTCGAGATCAGGCAGAACACGCCATAGGCCATAAGTGTGGTGCTCGCCTGAACGGTATCCATGCCCAGCATCTGCTCCAGATAAGGCGTCACGTAGCCGTAGAATACGTAGACCGAGCCCACGCCAAACAAGAAGATGAGCATGCCGGTGATGATACTCGGCTCGCGTAGTAGCCCCGCCTGCTCGCGGAAGGTGGCGGGCTCATCGGTCTGCCCGGCGCGAGGCATAAACGCCACGAGCGCGCTACAGATCAAAACGGCAAAGGTCAGCGTGCCGTACATGGCCACGTGCCAATCGAGTGTGTCGGCCACAAACTTGCCAATCGAGGTCACAAAGACCATCGCCACGGAAAACGCGCCGTACACGACCGAGATGGCAAGTGAGGTTTGCTGCGGGGATAGCAGCTCAGGGATGTACGTCACGCCCACGGCGAGCAGCGCACCCGAGACAGAGCCCAGGACAATGCGTGAGATAAACAGCACCTGGAAGTTGGGAGCCAACGCCATGACCAGGTTGCCGAGCACAAAGACGACGCTATAGCACACGAGCAGCTGGTAGCGGCGAAAACGCCCCGTGCTGAGCGCAAGCACCGGCGTGGCGATAGCGTAGACGAGCGCAAACACGCTGATGAGCTGGCCCGCAGTGGCAAGTGATATGCCGAGTTCCGTTGCCAAGTCGCTTTCGATGCCGATGACCACGAACTCGGAGCAGCCGAGCGAGAATCCCAACAGCACGAGCAGCGCCAGGCAGAGCTTGGTGCGCGCGGGGGAGAGCGCGGCGGCGGTTGGCTTACTTTTAGGCGTGGTTGCGGCGGTCAAGGTTGTCACTCCAATGTCGCATGAATAAGCGGGATTCAATCCCTGCAACTCTAACAGAATGTGACAAAGGGGCAGTCCCTTTGTCACATGGAGGGCTTGCCTGTATAGTCGCAATACAGGCGAAGATGGTCTCAGGTACATCGCGGGCGGCAGGAGATCCCATGGGTATGCACACGACAAAGGTTGCAGTGGGCGAGGGCAAGTTTGCGCTCGAGGCCCAGCTGACGGTGACGCCGCGAGGCATGGCGGTGTACGCCTGCTCGCCGGAGTTTGCGCACCTGGGCGCCACGGCGCAGGCCATTCCGCGCCCCGAGCCCGGCCGTACGGCAACGGTGAGCATCCTGGCCGTTCCGTGCCATCGAGACGAGATCCCGGCGCACGATATCGCGGCGGCGCTGGCCACGCGCTTTGGCGTGCCGGTAGTTGCAAGCACGGGTTTTCATGTTGAACAAGCGAGCGGTGACGACCTGCAGCGCGTGCTCGACACCACCAAGGAGCTCATCGCCGCGCTCGAGGAAGCCGCAGCCCGCATTCTGCGCGCCGGCTGGGATGAGGGCGGTGCGGGCGCCGAGGTCGTGGCGGTCGATGCTGCGACCGGCGAGGCGCTTGGCCCCGTCGACCGCATCGAGGCCCATGCTGGTGAGGGCATCCTGCATCAGGCATTTCTGACGCTTTTGGTCGAGGGCCGGGGCGAAGACGCGCGCCTGCTGCTCTGTCGCCGCAGTCCGCTCAAGCGCCTGTGGGGCGGGGTGCTGGCCGATAGCTGCGCCGGCCATCCGCTCCCCGGGGAAGACGTCGCGGCCGCCACGGCGCGCCGCATCAACGAAGAGCTCGGCATTACGCGCGAGCCCGATCAGCTCAAGCACCTCGGACACGTGGTGTACCGCGAGGACCACGGCGACAGTCGCTGCGAGTGCGAATGGTGCGAGGTCTACCTTGCCCATGTTGAGCCGGGCGAGCTGCATATCAACCAAGAGGAGATCTCGGAAGTGCGTCGCGTGGCTCCGTCCGAGCTCAAAGGCTACCTGCAGGGTCACCCCGAGCAGCTGGCCCCCTGGCTCCGCGAGGCCCTCGGCGACCCATTCATCCGCACGGCCCTCGCTATGTAAAAAAGACAGTCCCTTTGCCACATCCAAACCGTCACAACATTCGGCGAAAATCTCGAAAACGAGGAAAAGCGTCGAATGTTGTGACGGTTTTTGTCTAGGGAATCGCTTCTCATCCAAAAAATCCGCTTGACTGTATTGCCGCAACACAGCGCAACGTAAGGGGTGTCCGATAACGGGCGCCCCTTTTTAAGCGGCAACATGGCTGCGAATTCGGAGCGCCCCCAACAAGAAAGGTGGGGAGATGGAAGCGGAAAAGAAGGCGTTTAAGATCACCAAGCGCGAAATTGGCTTTGTGCTGGGTATCGTTGTCTTTTTGCTGGTGAAGTTTCTTCCTTTGGCGGAGCTGAGCTCGACGGTCGAGCTCACGGTCGGCGGTCAGACCTGTCTGGCACTGACGCTCGCCACGGTGGTGTTCTGGGCATGCGGCGTGGCACAGCCGGGCTTTGTGGGCCTGCTCTACTGCGCACTGCTCGTCCTGTTCAAGGTGTGCGTGGACGACACGGGCGCCGCGAGCATCTCGGCGACGGTCGCCTCCACGTTTAGCTCGTGGACCAAGGCCACCATGTGGCTCGTCATCGGCGCCTACCTCATCGCCAGCGCGGTCAAGGAGTCGGGCCTGGGCGAGCGCATCGCCTACGCGTTCATGCTCAAGTTCGTGCGCGACGCCAAGTCGCTCATCATCTCGATCTTCGCGCTCACCTTTGTGCTGTCGCTGCTGATCCCGCATCCGTTCCCCCGCGCCTTCCTCATCCTCGCCGTCGTCTCGGTCATCGCCGAGTCCGCCGGCTACGGTGACGACGACAAGGGCAAGCTCGGCTTCCTCGTGTTTGCCGCTGCCGCCCCGGGTTCCATGTTCTTCCTGACGGGCGACTCCACGCTTAACCCGCTCGTTGCGCAGTACAGTGCCGAGGCCGGCGGCATGAGCCCGTCCTTCGTCGACTGGTTCCTGTACATGAGCGTGCCTATGCTGGTTGCGCTGCTGTGCACCCTGTTCCTGGGCCTTTTCCTCTTTAAGCCCAGCAAGGAGCTCGTCTACGATCGCGAGCAGATCGTGGCCAAGCAGGCCGCGCTCGGCAAGCTCTCCGTCAAGGAGATCCGCACCATCGTGTGGCTTGTCATCGCCATCGCGCTGTGGCTCACCGTCTCGGGCGACTATATCGGCTGGGTCACCCTGGCCATTGGCGTTGCTCTCGCCATGCCCATCATCGGCGAAGTCCTCACTCCCGCCAGCTGGAACGCTGTCGACATCAAGTCCCTCATGTTCCTGACGGCCGCCATGGCCGTGGGCTCCGTGGGCGGTGCCACCGGCATGAACGCCTGGATCGCCGACGTCGTGCTCCCCAGCTCCGTGCCTGAGAACATCTTCCTGTTCGCCCTGCTCGTCGCCGCGCTTTCCATGATCATCCACATGTTCATGGGCTCGGTCATGGCCGTGCTCGGCGTGTGCGTGCCGGCATTTATCAGCTTTGCCGCCGGCTCCAGCGTGAGCCCACTCGCCGTGGCGCTCATCGTCTTCACGTCCATCAACATCCACTACATCCTGCCGTTCCATAACCTGCCGATCCTTATCGGCGAAGGCAAGGCCGCCGGCGGCTACACCTCCAAAGAGGCTATGCGCATGGGCATCCCCCTCACCGCGGTCGTCTTTGTCGTCGTGCTGGTCGAGGCCGCCTGGTTCCACCTCTTTGGCCTGATGTAAGCGGTCGAGCGCCCCGGCTGTAAGCAGCCAAGCGCTTGAACTTCGAGTGGTCGAGCGCTCCATTTGTGAGCGCCGCGGCCCCATTACGTTACCCCGTCCGGCGGCACCCCGTCGCCGGACACTCTCCCGAAAGGAGTACGCCATGTCCACTACCGATGCTTCCCAGATCCACGACCTGCGTTCCGCGCTCGACTTTTTGCGTGAGATGCCGGGCCAGCTGCTCGAGACCGACACCCAGGTCGATCCCGATGCCGAGGTCTCGGGCGTCTACCGTCACGTCGGTGCTGGCGGCACCGTCATGCGCCCGACCAAAGAGGGTCCGGCGATGGTCTTCAACAACGTCAAGGGCTTTGACGACGCCAAGGTCTGCATCGGTATGCTTGCCAGCCGCAAGCGCGTTGCCGCCCTGCTCGACCTGGACGAGGAGCACCTGGGCCTCGAGATCGGCAAGCGCTTCGAGAACCTGATCGCCCCCGAGCAGATCGCCGAGGGCAAGCACGTCGACTGCCAGGAGGTCGTGTACAAGGCGACCGACGAGGGCTTTGACCTGCGCAAGATCGTTCCCGCTCCCACCAACACGCCCGTTGACGGCGGCCCCTACATCACCATGGGCCTCGCCTATGGCACGAGCCCCGATGGCACCCAGTCCGACGTAACCATCCACCGCTTCTCCTGCGTCGACAAGGACAAGCTCGCCATGTGGATCACCCCGGGCAGCCGTCACCTGGGTGCGTTCTTTGACGAGTACTGCCAGCGCGGCGAGGATATGCCCATCTCCATCTCCATCGGCCTGGACCCCGCCGTGTACATGTGCTGCGGCTTCGAGGCTCCCACCACGCCGCTCGGCTTCAACGAGCTGCAGATCGCCGGCGCCCTGCGCGGCCGCGCCGTCGAGCTTGCCGACTGCGTCACCGTTCCGCAGAAGTGCATTGCCAATGCCGAGTACGTGCTCGAGGGCTACCTCATGCACGACGAGACCATCAACGAGGATGTCAACGGCCACGGCTACGCCATGCCCGAGTTCCCCGGCTACACCGGTGGCGCCAAGGTCTGCCCGGTGATCAAGATCACCGCCGTCACCACGCGCGTCAACCCCATTATGGAGAGCTGCATCGGCCCTTCGCACGAGCACGTGTCCATGGCCGGTATCCCCACCGAGGCCTCCATCTACAAGATGGTCGAGACCGCTATCCCGGGCCGCCTGCTCAACGTTCACGCCGCTCCCTGCGGTGGCGGCAAGTTCGTTGCCATCATGCAGTTCAAGAAGTCGAGCAAAAATGACGAGGGCCGTCAGCGCAACGCCGCCATGCTCGCCTTCTCGGCGTTCTCCGAGCTCAAGCACGTCATCCTTGTCGACGAGGATGTCGACATCTTCGATATGAGCGACGTGATGTGGGCCATGACCACGCGCTTCCAGGCCGACGTGGACCTCATCACCATCCCCGGTTGCCACTGCCACGTGCTCGATCCGTCCAACGACCCCGCGTTCGATCCTTCGATCCGCGAGCACGGTATCGCCTGCAAGGCCATCTTCGACTGCACGGTTCCGTTTAACCTCAAGAAGAACTTCATCCGCTCGCAGTTCATGGAGATCGACAAGGACAAGTGGGCCGCCGAGCTCGCCTTCTAGTAAGTAGCCCTACCAAGTAGTTAAGGAGTTGTCATGCCTGAGTCTTCTGTTCGTCCCCGTCGCATTGTCGTTGGCGTGTCTGGCGCCAGCGGTGCGGCACTGGGCCTTGAATGCCTCAAATGCCTGCGCCAGGCCGGCGCTGAGTCGGCGCTTGTCGTCACGCGCGGGGGAGAGATCACCATCGAGCAGGAGCTCGGCATGACGCTCGACGAGTTTGCGTGCTATGCCGATGTGGTCTACGACAACAAGAACATTGGCGCTGCCATCGCAAGCGGCACCTATCCGGTCGACGGCATGATCGTGGCTCCCTGCTCCATGAAGACGCTCGCCGGCATCGCGAGCGGCTACAGCGAAAACCTGTTGCTGCGTGCGGCCGATGTGCAGATGAAAGAGCAGCGCCGCCTGGTGCTTATGGTGCGCGAGACGCCCTTCAGTGCGATCCATGTCGACAACATGGCACGCCTGGCGCGCGTGCCGGGTGTCATGCTCATGCCGCCCATGCTCACGTTTTACAACGGCCCCGCCACGCTCGATGAGGCGGTGCATCACATCGCCGCCAAGGCACTCGAGGCCGTCGGCGTGTCGTGCGCCAACTATAAGCGCTGGTCATAGGCATCTTTAGGGTAGGATACGAGTAGTGTTTGAGCCCGCTGCCCCTGTGGGCGGCGGGCTTTTCGTGTCAAAGGGTGTGTCGGGAGGACCTATGCAGACGGGTATGTATGCGATTAGCGAGATGGCGAGCTTGTTTAACGTTTCGCGCCAAACGCTCATCTACTACGACAAGATCGGTCTGTTTAAACCCGCCGTGGTTAACGAAAAAGGCTACCGTTTCTATTTGCCCACGCAGATCCCGCTCATGCGTCTGATCTGCATGCTGCGCAACTTGGGACTGGAACTCGATGAGATCGATCGCCTGACCTCGACGTTCGACATTGGAGAGATGACCGATCACCTGCGCTCGCGGGTGCAGGCGCTCGACGAGCAGATTGCCGGGCTCAAAGCCGAGCGCGCGAGCGTGCAGGAGCGGCTGAGTTTTTACGACGAGGCGGTCTATTGGCGCGAGCGCGAGGGCAAACCGGAGCTCAAGCAATTCGAGCGCCGCTACGTGGTCTTTGAGGAGTTCCCGAGCGATATCGAGCGTGGCCGCTCGATGCTGCACCCCACGCTCATGCGGGCGATTCTGCGCATGCGTGCGCTCACGGGCACACGCCCCATGCGCGGTTGGGGCGCCATGCTGCGTTGCGAGGCGCTGCATTCCGACGACCCCATCGCCGGTGCCGGTTCCTTTGCCGTGTTGCCGCGTGGTGCCGAGGAAATACTGCCGAGCGATCCTGCCGAGCTGGCGGAGATTGGCGTCGAGGTGCTGCCCGAGGGCACGTACCTGTGCATGAGTCGCTGGGGCATGCCGTACGAGCCCGAGGGTATCCGCGCCATCGTGGCCTGCATGGACAGGCACGCGCTCCAGCCCATCGGCAATGCTTTCGATTTTTGCTACCTGGACACCACGAGCTACGACGAGTCTCACCAAGAGGACTTCTGCTGTATCCAAATCCCCGTCGCCCTCAAATAACTTGCGGTGAAATAGTCCCTAAATAGCTCGAGTGGGCGTGCAAACAGGAACTATTCCACCGCAACTTCGATGCGACAAAGGAGCAGTCCCTTTATCGCATTCCGTGCGAGCTCCAGCGCCATCTGCGGGTATAAGGCTAACAAGTGTTTATTTGCGAGGCCTAAGGGGCGCCCCGTATGGATATCGATAACTTTGAATGGTGGTATAGCGAGGGCGAGGCTCCGGACGAGGAGTGGGACGAGCCCGCGTCGCGTGACGTGTCGAGCGACGAGGACGAGACCGGCAACGATGCCGCTGTCGAGCCTGATGCCGCCTCCGATGCCGCCGAGCCCCTGACCTTTGAGCAGGCTTGGGCCCAAGCCGAGGCCGATGAGGCTAAGGCCGATGCCACGGCCACACTCGGTGAGCCGGCGGACATGTCCATCTCGCCGGCAAAGATCCCGCAGCCGCGTCACACCATCGACCCCGACAGCACGGCATCCTTCAGCATTCTCGACGTGCCCGCGCAAGGCGCCCAGGCGCCTGCGCCCACACATCGCCCCGACCTGGCTCGTGAGGAAGACGCGGGCCGCCGTTCTCCGCTCGGCCCCATCCTCATCGCCTTCATGGCCGGCGTTATCGCCTGCTCGGCAATCGGTAGCGTTTGGAGCCATGTCGAGCAGCAGCGTCAAGACGCCGCCAAGGTCGAGATGTCTGTCGAGCAATCGCTCAGCCGCACGCGCTCGGTACATGTGTCGGTCGAGGTCAAGGACGGCGCGATGTGGGACACCGCGCGTGGCGACAGCCAAATGCTCATCCACATCGTGGGGCGTACGCTCAAAGGGCAGACGATTGACGAGTATCAATACGTCAATTCCGCTGGTGACGGCATCGAGCTCAAGCCCGGCGACTACGAGCTCACCGTCGACGAACCGCCCGTCGCCACCGACGGCACGCGCTTCCGCGCCTCAAAGCGCATGGTTCCCGTGAGCTTTAACTCGCAGGCGCCCGATACGGTCGATAGCACTCCGCAGGGCGGGTTTGACCTTTACGCTATTGCTCAATAACTGCGCCTGTCGCTCAACCCCGCCGCCAAGAGTGGGACAATAGCCCTCGACACTATTGTTTACTTTTGGAGGAAGTAGCATGTCTACCGTCACTACCATCAAGCGCGGCAGCCTCACCGCGGCCATCGATTCCATGGGCGCCCAGCTCACGAGCCTTGCCCTCAACGGCAACGAGTATCTGTGGCAGGGCGACCCCGCCTTTTGGGGCAAGCATGCGCCCATCCTGTTCCCCATTGTGGGCTCGCTGCGCAACAACACGGCGACGTCTGCGGCTGGCACCTGCGAGATGCCGCGCCACGGCCTCGCGCGCATCGTCGAGCACAAGCTGGTCGAGGTTTCGGAGGACGGCTCCTCGGTAACGTACGAGATCACCGACACGCTCGAGTCGCTCAAGGCCTTTCCGTTCCACTTTAAGCTCAACATGACCTATGCCCTGACTGGTGACGCCACACTTACCCAGACCTTTGCCGTCACCAATACCGGCGACGTGGACCTGCCGTTCTCGGTGGGCGGCCACCCCGCATTTAACGTACCTGCTCCCGGTGCCGAGGACGAGGCGTTCGAGGATTACGAGCTGGCATTTACCGAGGCTTGGACCAACGAGGCCCCCATCATCACGCCCGATGGCCTCATGACGTTCGAGGGTAGCTACAAGGCTCCCGATAACTCGGACGTGCTGCCCATCACGCACCGCAGCTTCGATAACGACGCCATCATGTTCACCGATACCCCGGGCTCCACGCTCACGCTGCGCGGCCGCAAGTCGGGCCACGGCGTCAAGATCGACTTTGAGGGCTTTAAGTACATCGGCGTGTGGTCTGCCGCCAACGACGCCCCGTTTGTGGCGCTCGAGCCCTGGACCGGTCACACCACCATGTCCACCGAGGACGACGTCTTTGAGCACAAGGTCAACACCATCACCTTGGCCCCCGGCGCTACCGATAAACGCAGCTTTAGCGTCACCTTGCTCTAGAGGTTCCGCCGCTCGGTCGATGCTGCGTGCCGTCCAGAGCGATAATTTGTCATTCAAAAGGCAAGGCATAGACCTTCTGGTCATGCCTTGTCTTTTTCATGCCACTTGTTCGCTCTGGACGTCGCTCGCCGGCATTGCCAAAACATCGACGTCCCCAATGACTACCATGTGTCTATTAATTTTTCGAGCTTGTGCTGCACTGCTGGTCGCTGGCGTATATCCTGTTAAGTCGTCAGCATACGATTCAACAGGGAAGGCAGATTATGCATTCTCCCCAACAGTGCGATGCGCAGACCCAGCCGGTATGCAGCCGTCGCATCTTTTTGGGTAGCGCTCTCGCTGCGAGCGCTTCCGTCGTCGCCGGCGCGCTCGCCGGCTGTCAGCGCCCGTCCACGCTCAAGGTGGTTCAGCCCACGACGGGCGGCGGTCGCGACGACCTGTCCGATTCCGTGATCGGCAAGGATAAGATCCGCATCGGCATGGAGGCGGCCTACGCCCCGTACAACTGGCAGGTTTCCGAAGCCAGTGAATACACCATCCCCATCGACAACGTGCAGGGTGCCTATGCCGATGGCTACGACGTGCAGGTCGCCAAGATCGTCTGCAAAGCCCTCGGTGGCGAGCCCGTTGCCGTCAAGCAGAGCTTCTCGGGTCTTATCGATTCGCTCAACAACGGCCAGATCGACCTCATCATCGCCGGCATGAGCGCCACGCCCGAGCGCGAGGAGTCTGTTGGCTTCTCCGATCCGTACTTTATCGGTTACTTTGGCCTGTTCGTAAAAGAGGGCTCGCCCTACCAAAACGCGACCAAGCTCAGTGACTTTAGCGGCGCTACGGTGCTCGGCCAAAAGGACACCATGCTCGATACCGTCATCGACGAGATTCCGGGCGTTGTCCACAAGAACCCGGTCGATTCGGTTCCCACGGTGTTTTCGAACCTGCTGCAGGGCACGTGCGACGCCGTGACTTATAACACCGAGAACGAGAAGGGCTATATGGCCCAAAATCCCGGTATCGTCCCCATCCAGTTTGCCGAGGGCGAGGGCTTTAAGCAGGAGGTCACGGCAAATGTCGGTTGCCGCAAGGGCTCGGACAAGCTGCTTAAGCTCATCGACAAGACACTCAAGGGCATTAGCCAAGAGGAGCGCGACCAAATGTGGGACGCGTGCCTCGACCGTCAGCCGGCATAGGGAGGCAGCATGAAAACCATCAATCGTCTGGCCTCCTTTATCAAGGCCGACCACCGTTATGTGTACCTGGGCACGAGCGTTATCGCGGCGCTCGGCCTGGCGTTTAGCCAGCGCAACCCCACGCCGCTGAGCTTCTTGGCCCCCACCGGTATCTTCCAGGATTGCCTTTGGGCAATTCTTTGGGCCTGGCTCGTCGTATCGGCGGCGGCGCTCGTCACCAAACTCATGCACTGGAACGACTATCGCGAAACGTCGCCGTTCGCATCCGAGCGTTTCCACCGCGTCGCGCGCCTGGGCAGCTATGTCGTGGTCGCCATCGCGGCGATCTTCTTTATCGACCGTTGCGTCATGTCGTTTATCGACCTGGTGCAGGTGAGCATTGTCTCGGACTCCAACCCCAGCGACTTTTTGTCGAGCTTGGTCTACATGACCTACAAGAGCGGCGACTTCTTTATCCGCGGCATCGAGATCACCATCGCACTTGCGACCTTCGGTACCGTCATCGCCTTTTTCCTGGCGCTGCTCTTTGTGTTCCTGCGTATTCAGACGTTCGACCGCGTGGATAACGATCTCACGCGCTTCTTTAAGAGCATCGGCCGCGGCTTTGCGACCGTCTACTCTACCATCGTGCGCGGCACGCCCATGATGGTTCAGGGCCTGCTCATCTATTACGCAGGTTTCACCGTTTTGCGCGGCATGGGCTTCGAGACCGCCCAGGCCAACCAGATTTGGAGCACCTTCACCGCCGGCCTCGTCACCATCTCGCTCAACTCCACCGCTTACATGATGGAGGTCCTGCGCGGCGGCATCGAGTCCATCGATCCCGGCCAGGCCGAGGCGGCGCGCTCGCTGGGTCTGTCGCAGTGGCAGGCCATGCGCAAGGTCGTGTTCCCCCAGGGTATTAAAAACGCGATCCCCGCACTCACCAACGAGCTCATCATCAACATCAAGGACTCGTCGGTGCTTTCAGTCATCGGCGTGTTCGACCTCATGTACGCCACCACCACCGTCGCTGGCGTGTACTACCGCCAGATGGAGGTCTACTGCGTGGCGCTCGTGGTTTACCTGATCCTGACGCTCGTGGCGAGCCGCCTGCTCGAGGCCTTTGGCAAAAAGCTCGGCGCCGAGGCCCCGGCAACGCTGCCCAGCTCCAACTAGGCTCAAGACGAGGAGAATCATCATGGCAGATACCGCCACTACCGGCACCGCGGCCGCCGCACAGATCAATGAGCCGCTCATCCGTGTCGAGGGCCTGCGCAAGAGCTTCGGCTCGCTCGAGGTGCTCAAGGGCATCGACCTGTCCGTTAACCCCGGCGAGGTCGTTACCATTATCGGCGCCTCGGGCTCGGGCAAGTCGACCTTCCTGCGCTGCCTCAACCTGCTCGAGACCCCGGACGCGGGCCACATCTGGTTCCACGGCCAGGACCTTACGGCCGAGCGCTGCAACATTAACAAACTCCGCGAGGACATCGGCATGGTGTTCCAGGGCTTTAACCTGTTCAACAACATGGACGTGCTCGACAACTGCACGCTTGCGCCCGTCACGCTCAAAAAGATGAGCAAGGCCGAGGCCGAGAAGGTCGCGATGGAGCATTTGACGAGTGTGGGGCTCGAAAAGTTCGCGCACGCCGCCGTGGGTCGCCTGTCCGGCGGCCAAAAGCAGCGCGTGGCCATCGCCCGCGCCCTGTGCATGAATCCGCAGATCATGCTGTTCGACGAGCCGACCTCCGCACTCGATCCCGAGATTGTGGGCGAGGTGCTCGAGGTCATGCGCAAGCTCGCGGCCGACGGCATGACCATGGTCGTCGTCACGCACGAGATGGCCTTTGCCCGAACCGTGTCCGACCGCGTGGTCTTTATGGACAAGGGCGTGGTGCTCGAGGACGCCGCGCCGGCCGAGCTCTTCGGCAACCCCAAACACCAGCGCACTCGCGAGTTCCTCTCTCGTTATCTCGAGGACAAATAACCGACCGCAAACGCTTGCGTTGCAGGGCCGCTCCCGTGGGGCGGCCTTTGTCGTCACAATCGAAAGGATGTCATGGCCGAGGTTTGGCGCTTCTTTGCGCATGAGGACGATTTTGCCGATATAGACGAGGCAGGCGCGTGCGAGCGCTTGGGCCGCGTGCTGTCGTTTCCGACCATCTCGAGCATGGATGCCGAGGCGGTGGACTGGCAGCCCTTCGACGACCTGCGCGCCTATATGCAGCAGGCCTGGCCGCGCGTGTTTGCGGCGGGCGAGGTCGAGCTTATCGACCATTCGCTGCTGGTGACGCTTGCCGGCAGCGATCCGGCTCTTAAGCCCGTTATGCTCATGGGCCACATGGACGTGGTCCCCGTGGTGCCGGGCACCGAGGCCGACTGGACACATGCCCCCTTTAGCGGGCACGTGGACGACACCTACATCTGGGGCCGCGGCGCGATCGACATGAAGGACCAGGTCGCAGGCATTCTCGAGGCGGTTGAGTATGCGCTGGCGCACGGCTGGGAGCACGAGCGCACGCTGCTCCTGGCCTTTGGCCAGGACGAGGAGACGACGCAGTACGGCGCAGGCGCCATCGGCCGCGCGCTCGAGGAGCGCGGCATTGAGCTTGAGTACCTGATCGACGAGGGCGACTACCGCATCGTTCCGGCTGTCGAGTACGGTGCGGGCGAGGGCTGGCTTATGCATGCCGACCTCGCGGAGAAGGGCTATGCCGATATCGTGCTCAAGACGAAGAGTGAGGGCGGGCATTCCTCCAACCCCTACGGCGGCACATCGCTCGAGGTGCTCAGCCGTGCCATCACCGCAATCTGCGATATCGAGTGGCCGACGCGCGTGACCGACTTGCTTGCCGCCCAGCTTGTTGAGTTAGGGCTGTACACGGCCGATGAAATTGCCGCCAACGGGGGCGCCATTGTCCGCGATTGCCTTGCCAGCAAGAAGCTCTATCCGCTGGTGACGACCACCTGCGCGCCGACCCAGATTGAGGGTGGCAGCACCGGCGCCAACGTGATGCCGCAGGATATGTGGGCCAACATCAACTTCCGTATGCTCGAGGGCACAAGCGTGGCCGACGTTGTGGCGCGCTGCCGTGAGGCGGTTGCCGGGGCGGATCTTGCCGGTCGTGTCGAAGTGGAGCTGGGCCCCGGCAGCTCCGAACCCTCGCCGTCCCCGCGCATCGGTGGTCCCGGCCTCGAGGCGGTTCGCTCCATCGCCGCCCGCTATTTCCGTGATCCAAAGGGGACGGCGGAAAACGGATTATTCGAGCCAGTGGCAATTGTGCCCTCGACCGTGATCGGTGCGACCGACGCTGCTAACTACCAGCACATTTGCCCTGAGTGCATTCGCTTCTCGGCCTTTGTGGTTGATGACGATGAGTGTGATCGCGGCGTCCACGGCACCAACGAGCGCATCACCCGCCGCGCCTACCTCCAGGGCATCCGCTTCCTCGTCGCTCTGCTTCAGACGCTCTAGCCAAAAAGCAAGCTCTTGGTGCAATGGGGTCAGGTTTGTTTGCACCAATCCGTGCGGGTTATATGCAGGTTTGCCTGCGCACGCTATCATGTATGGGTTAGACCGCAACTATGTACCCCATACGCGAAGGGATGCGCATGTATCTGAAGATCGACATGTTCTAGCCGGGCTTACCCCCGCAGTGGCGCCGCGCGCCCCATCAACTCTGCCGATTTTCACCTTCACGCATATAAAGGAGTCCCGCCATGCGCGACAAGCTCGAAAAGATCATCAAGGCCTACGAGGAGCTCGAGAAGAAGCTCTCCGACCCGGCCGTCGCCTCCGATATTAAGGAGTTCACGCGTCTCAACAAGGAGTACGCGCACCAGTCCGACCTCATCGCGGCCTCGCGCGAGTACATCGGCGCGCTCGATGACATCGAGGCCGCCAAGGAGATGCTCCGCGACACGACCGACGCGGACGAGAAGGAGATGCTCCAGATGGACATCTCCGAAAACGAGGCCAAGCTTCCCCAGCTCGAGGAAGACATTAAGTACATGCTCATCCCGAGCGACCCCAACGACGACAAGAACACCATCGTCGAGATCCGCTCCGCCGCCGGTGGCGACGAGGCGGCCATCTTTGCCGGCGATCTGTACAAGATGTACCAGCGCTTCTGCGAGTCGCGCGGCTGGAAGACCACCGTGCTCGACTCCAGCCCCAGCGAGGCCGGCGGCTTTAAGTCCATTGAGTTCAAGGTCGAGGGCGACCGCGTCTACTCCGTCATGAAGTTCGAGTCCGGCGTGCATCGCGTACAGCGCGTTCCCAAGACCGAGTCTCAGGGCCGCATCCAGACCTCAACGGCAACCGTCGCCGTGCTTCCCGAGGCCGAGGAGATCGACGTCCAGATCAACCAGTCCGACCTGCGCATCGACACCTACTGCGCTTCGGGCCCTGGTGGTCAGTGCGTTAACACCACCTACTCCGCCGTACGCATCACTCACCTGCCCACCAACACCGTTGTGCAGTCGCAGGAGCAGCGCTCCCAGATCCAGAACCGCGAGGTCTGCATGCAGATGCTGCGTGCCCGTCTGTACGAGATGGAACTCGAGAAACAGCAGGCCGAGCTCGGCGCCGAGCGCCAGAGCCAGATTGGCCACGGCAACCGTTCCGAGAAGATTCGTACTTACAACCAGCCTCAGGACCGCGTGACCGACCACCGTATCGGTTTCAACTCCACCTACAACGGCGTCCTTCTGGGCGATCAACTTGGCACCGTCATCGAGGCGCTTGCCGCCGCCGAGCGAGCCGAGAAGCTGGCACAGGCTGTGTAGGTTCCGCCGTTCTACCGAACGGCGGACCAGCCGACGCTGCGCGGGCCGCATTTGGACAATCTGACGTTCAACTTCAAGGGCGCGACCAGAAGGTCAGCGCCCTTTCGTTTCACGTCACCTTGTCTCAAATGCGACCCGCTCGCTGTCCGTCCTCTACCTGCGGTGTTGCCTTGCTCCGGATGCGGTATGCTCAACCTGCGGCGCCTTAGATGTAGTCATTGGGGACGTTCTTAAATGACTAGGTTGGGTACATTGCTTTGAGATGTTATTTAATCGGCTTTGATGGCCATTAAGCCGGCTACCTGCTCAAAGAAATTAGCGGCATTCATCTGCTATCGAAAATAATGCTCAAAAAATCGTCCAAGAAGTCGCGTGTCATTTTTTGATGCGTCGCGCGTCAAGTGATGTGGCAAGTTCTTGGTTAGATATTGGTCAGTTTTGGGGCAACCTTGCCAAAAGCTTGACGGATGCAGATTTAGACGTCGACGAATGAACACTCTAGGCAGGCTCCAAGCAAAATTCTGGGCTGATTCTCGATAATCGCTTCCAATCGTCCCTTGCCGCACGCCACCCTCGCGTACAATCTGCTCCGACATTCGCGCGCCGCCTGGCGCTTAAGAGGGGAGGACCCCATGGCAAACGAGATTTGGACCATCAAGCGTTGTCTCGAGTGGACCAAGGAGTACCTGGCCGAGCGCGGTGAGGAGCATCCCCGTCTTTCTGCCGAGTGGTTGCTGTGCGCGGCAACGGGCCTCGCGCGTATCGACTTGTATATGCGCATGGACGAGACGCTCGACACAGCGCAGCTCGAGACCATGCACGCGGCGGTCGTCCGACGCGCGAAGGGCGAGCCGCTGCAGTACATCACCGGTAGCACGCAGTTTCGCATGATTGACGTCGCGTGCGCCCCTGGCGTGCTCATCCCGCGCCCCGAGACCGAGATGCTCGTCGAGGAAGTCCTCAATTATCTGGATGCCGAGGTGCTGAGCCCCGAGGCCGCCGCCCGCCAGCGCGTGGAGCTGCCTTGGAACGATGAGGTCGAGCAGGCTCGCAAAGCCGAGGCGGCGCTGGCCGACGAACGCGCGACCGCCGAGCGCCGTGCCGCCAGCCTGACGGCCGCCGATGAGGCTGCGCTGGGTAGCGACGTGCTCGGTAGCCGCGCCTATGCCGAGGAGCTAGCCGATCGCGAGGCCGAGGAAGCCGCGCAGGCAGCAGAAGCCGAAGCCGCGGAAGCCGCCGAGCCCGAGCTCGACGAATACGGCATCGCCATTGAGGGTGCCGACCAGGAGACGGCTTCAGCTCAGGATGCTGCTGCGCCTGCCCCAGCCGAGCCCCGCACTGCCCGCGTTCTCGAGGTCGGCTGCGGCACGGGCTGCATCTCGCTCTCGCTTGCCTGGGAGCGTCGCGGCCACGTCACCTGCACTGCTACCGATATCGAGCCGCGCGCCATCGACCTTGCTACCAAAAACCGCGATGCGCTTGGCCTCACGTCCGACGAGGTCGCCTTCAGCCTCACGAACCTGGTGAGCTCCATTCCCCGCGAAGAATGGGGCACCTTTGACGTACTCGTCTCCAACCCGCCCTACATCCCCACCGATGTCATGCGCTCGCTGCCGCGCGAGGTCAAGGACTTTGAGCCCGACCTGGCGCTCGAGGGCGGCGCCGACGGCCTCGATATCTTCCGCCGTCTGCTCAACGCGGCGCCCTACATGCTGCGCGCCGGCGGCCTGTTTGCCTGCGAGCTCTACGAGGGCGCGCTCGACGCTGCGGCCGAGCTCTGTCGTCAAGCGGGTCTGTCGGACGTGCGCATCGTCCACGACCTCACCGATCGCCCCCGCATCGTCCGAGCCATCGTCACCGAGCCCAAACAGCGCCAGTAATATTTATTAACTGGTTAGCAAAAATTATAAAGTAGTTTATAATTAGGACGGCTGAAAGAGGTCGGCCCATGCAACCTCCTACCTTTCGGGAAATCATTGCCCTACTCAAGCACGATGGATTCGTGAAGGTCGCGCAAGTCGGTAGTCATGCTAAGTATGTTTCTGGCGACCGTGTTGTCACCGTGAACGGATCTGGTGGTGATCGACCAAAGAAGGGCACGTGGGCAAGTATTCGTCGCCAAGCTGGATGGTAGTTGGAGGCAAAATGAGGCAGCGATTTACCTATGACTGCGTTCTCATAAAAGAAGACGACGGTTACTGCGCCAGCTTCCCGCAGATTCCCGGCGCCTTTGCCGATGGCGATACGCGCGAAGAAGCGATTGCCCATGCCACCGAGGCGCTGATGGCGTTTTTGGCCGACGACCTCAACAACGGTTTGACTCCGGCAGGGTACGAACGCTCGGCCGAGGTCGTGGCCCTTTCAGTCGAAATCGACCACGAGGACGCTCGGGAAGCGGCGTGCCGAACATTTAAAGACGCGGCGCTGGACCTCAAAGTCTCCGCTCCGCGGATTACCGCGCTGGTCAAAGCCGGAAAGCTCGATGTTGAACTCGTCGATGGCCGTCGGATGATAACGATAGACAGCATCGAGCGTTACGCCGCCCAAGAACGTCACGCCGGAAGACCCAAGAAGTTCGTAGCCGTCCAATAACCCCCTCACTTTCACCGACTACTAGAGCCGCTCACCAAACCAACATGCGCTCTGGGCAAATAGGTTGAACGTTTCGTGCGAGAATGCCCCACAGTAAACAAACTTGCACCAGAGCGTAAGGGGCTGGCATACACATGCAGACGGTCTATCGGGTATACGAGGGAGCGCGCGAGCCGCATCGGCTTGCAGTCGAGCGCACGGCCGAGCTACTCGGTCGCGGCGGCCTGGCGCTTATTCCAACCGAGACGGTCTACGGTGTCGCCGTGGCGGTCAACGCCTTCTCGGATGCCGTTCCACAAGATACAAGTGAACCTCTGCCGTGGCCGCGCGATCCGCAGGCCACCGTCAACGGCGCCGCGGTCCCCGCACTCGGCACCGGCTATCGTCGTATCTTTACCCTCAAGCAGCGCGAGCTCACCCAAACGGTTGCCTGGCTGGTCGATGATGCCGAGGCGCTCGATCGCTATGGCGTGGATATCCCTAATGAGGCCCGCGTGCTCGCCCGACGATGCTGGCCGGGCGCCCTGACTATCGTGGTCAAGGCGGCCCCCTGCGTGCCGACCTTTATGCGCGCCGCCGACGACACGGTGGCACTTCGCGCTTCGGCCTCGCCCGTGGTGCAAGCGCTCATCCGCGCCTGCGGCAGCCCTCTTGCCTGCACCAGCGCCAACACGCATGGAGCGCCCGCGCCGGCAAGTTTTGCCACGGTGGAGGAGCGCATCCTGGAGGGGGTCGATGTGGCCGTCGACGCCGGTGAGACCCCGTGCCGCGACGCCTCAACCATCGTGTCGTTTCAGCACGGCGAGCTCCAGATCCTGCGCCAAGGCGCGCTTCCCGCATCAGAGATCGAACGGGTCCTGTCCGACCCGATGCAATAGAAAGGTGTAAGCGATGTCGTTGAATCTAGGTAGCCTGGGTATGGAAGACGCCTCGTTTAGCTTTGGCGGTTCCTACATCATGGCGCTCGACTGCGGCACCACCTCGGTACTCGCGACCATCGTCGACGAGTACGGCTGCATCGTCGCCCAGGCGCGTCGTAGCGTCAAAACCAGCTTCCCGCGCCCCGGCTGGGTGGAGCAGGATCCCACGGAGGTGCTTGCCAGCCAGATCGGCGTGATGATGGAGGTCCAGTTTAAGAGCGGCATCCATTCTGACCGCATTGCCGCCATCGGTATCTCCAACCAGCGCGAGACCACGGTGGTGTGGGACCGCATAAGCGGCCAACCCATCTATAACGCCATCGTGTGGCAATGCCGTCGCACCGCACCTCTGATCGACGAGCTGGTCGAGCAGGGCGCAGAAGAACTGGTGCGCTCCCGCACGGGACTCACACTCGATCCGTATTTCTCGGCTTCCAAGGTGCAGTGGATCCTCGACAACGTTGACGGTGCGCGTGAGAGCGCGGTGGCGGGCGACCTCATGTTCGGCACCATCGACACCTGGCTCATCTACAACCTCACCGGCGGTCAGGTCTTTGCCACCGACTACACCAATGCCAGCCGCACCGCGCTCTTTAATATCCATACGCTCGATTGGGACGACGATCTGCTGGCGCTCTTTGACGTTCCACGTTCCATGATGCCCGAGGTTCGTTGGAGCTCGGGCGACTACGGCCGCGTCGCGAGCGACATCATGACCAACATGCCACCCATCATGGGCGTGGCGGGCGACCAGCAGGCGTCGCTGTTCGGCCACTGCTGCTTCCATCCCGGCCAGACCAAAAACACCTATGGCACGGGTTGCTTTATGCTCATGAACACCGGCGACGAGATCGTCGAATCCAAGAACGGTCTGGTCTCCACGATCGGTATCGCCGCGGACGGGAAGATCAGCTATGCGCTCGAGGGCTCTATCTTTGCCGCCGGCTCAACCATGAATTGGCTGCGCAACAACATGGGCATCATCTCGAGCGTGAGCGAGTCCGCGCAACTCGCCACTTCGATCAGCGACAACGAGGGCTGCTACTTCGTCCCCGCCTTCGCAGGCCTGGGCGCTCCCTGGTGGGACCCGCATGCTCGCGGTATCGTGTGCGGCCTGACCGGCGCCTCGAGTCGCGCGACCATTGTGCGTGCGGCCTGCGAGTCCATGGCCTACCAGAGTTATGACGTACTACGCGCCATGGAGCAGGACGTGGGACTTTCGATTGAGCGCCTGTCCGTCGATGGCGGTGCCTCGCGCAACGAGTTCATCATGCAATTCCAGGCTGATCTGCTGGATATCCCCGTGCTGCAGTGCGAGACGGTGGAGACCACGGCGATTGGCGCCGCGTACTTGGCGGGCCTTGCTGTCGGCTATTGGGAGGATTTGGAGGAGCTGGAGCAAAACGCTCAGATCGTCAAAGTCTTCCATCCTCACATGTCCGCCGAGCGCCGTGAGAGCAACCTCGCTGGTTGGCGTGATGCCGTCAAGCGTTCGCTCAACACCGCTCAGTAGGGTTGCGACGAGCTGCTCGATACAACAAACCGTTAAACTTATGCACGGCGCGAGGCAACAATGTCGCCAGGCGTCTTGTCAGCAAGGCCATCTTCCGGCCGCAACGAAAGGGGCAATCAACCCATGACCGTCACCTACGATACGTCCCGCGTGACGCTTGTCGACCATCCGCTCGTCCAGCACAAGCTGTCGATCCTGCGCGACAAGAGCACCGGCACCAACCAGTTCCGCCAGCTCGTGCGCGAGCTTGCGCTCTTTGACGGCTACGAGGCCATGCGCGACCTGCCCATGGAAGACGTCGAGGTCGAGACCCCCATCACCACTGCCACGTTTAAGCAGCTTGCCGGCAAGAAGCTCGCCATCGTTCCTATCCTGCGCGCGGGCCTCGGCATGGTCGATGGCATCCTCGACTTGGTGCCCTCCGCTCGCGTGGGCCACATCGGTATGGAGCGCGACGAGGTCACCCACGAGCCGCATGAGTATTACTGCAAGATGCCCAAGGATATCGATCAGCGCATCTGCCTGGTTGTCGACCCCATGCTCGCCACGGGCGGTTCGGCCGAGATGGCCATCAGCTACCTGCGCGAGCGCGGTGTCAAGGATATCCGCATGCTGTGTATCGTCGCCGCGCCCGAGGGCCTCAAGTCACTGACCGAAAAGGACCCCGACGTACATATTTATACGTGCGCCATCGACGACCATCTCAACGAGGCCGCCTACATCGTTCCCGGCCTGGGCGACGCCGGAGACCGCATCTACGGCACGCTCTAGTCGTTGGGCCTTGTCGGCTACGGTCACAAATACGAAGAAATGGTGCGCGCGGGCGAGCAAAAGTCGTCCACGCGCACTTCTGTTAACGGACGTTTTGCCCTGAGGGGTTCGAAAAAACGTATTACCGTACCTGCGGCATAAAGAAGGCCTTAAGAAAACGTACAGGTGCGTATTAACCGTTTGTTTTACGGTTGTACTTTAGCGATTGGCTCGTACAATAGTCACCAATGTTTGGCTGGGACTGTGCCGTGAGGCGTAAAAAGGAAAGCGAGGAAGCCAGTGTTTCAGATAGCCGATCTGCTCGCTATCGTTGCAGGCGCCATCGCGGGCGCAATTGCCTTCCTTCCCTTTGTCTTTACGCTCAAGCCGGTTCTTGACGATAAGCAGAATGCGGACATGCTCAAGGGCATGGTGAGTCTGGCGGTCTCGGCAGTCGCCCTGCTCGTCTTTACCTTGGTTGTGTTTGCGTTGTTCGGAGAGGCATTTCGCATGTTCCTCCTGGGCGAGGCGATCGGCTTCGTGGTCTTTATGGCCGCCTGCACGGTTCGCGTCGCCAAGGCGCTGCGAGATCCTCATGAGGTCGAAAGGTAAGTCGTGGAAATTTTTGAAAAGCTGCCTGATGAGATTAATCATCTGGTCAGCGAGTTCAGCTCCACCCCTGTCGTGGGCGATCTGAGCTGCGGCATCACGCAGTACTCGTTTTGGCTGATCGTCTCCACGATCGTGCTCCTGATCGTCCTGGCCGTGTTCAAGAAGAAGCAGACCCTAGTTCCCAAGGGCTTCTTCGTCAACGGTTTCGAGTACATCATCGAGTACGTCGAGAACGATATCGGCAAGGGCGTCGTGGGTGAGAACTGGAAGAAGCACTTCCCGTTTCTGTGCTCGCTTTTCCTGTTCATCCTGATCAATAACATGATCGGCCTGATCCCGGGAATGAAGCCCGGCACCGGCGCAATCGGCTCCACCGCCGCGCTCGCCATCTTCGCCTTCGTGTACTTCATCTACTACGGATGCAAGGCTCACGGCGTGATCGGCTACATCAAGAGCCTCGCCCCGCAGGGCGTGAGCTTCCCGATGAACGTGCTTGTGTGGGTCGTCGAGCTTTTCTCGACCTTCCTGCGCCTCATCACGCTCGCCGTCCGTCTGTTCTGCAACATGTTCGCAGGACACGTGGTCATGGGCTCGTTCGCCATCATGGCGAGCATGTTCATGCAGCCGCTGCTTCAGCAGGTTTCCGCGGCCCACGCCGTCGGCGCCCTGCCTTCGCTGGCCTGGCTTGCCATCCTCATCCTGATCTATGCGATCGAGCTTGTGGTCGGCGCCATCCAGGCTTACGTCTTCACGGTCCTTACCGCCGTGTATGTCTCCGAGGCAGAGGAGGTCGCGGAGGAGGAGTAATCTTCCGTTCGCGCCTTAAAGGTAAGGCAATTCGTTAAACCGTCGGTGCCCGCACCCATGGAGCCCGGCAGTTATAAAAAGGTTATCCTGCGTGAAATAAGACACGCACGACAAAGGAGGAATCGTGGGAGTTATCGGTTACGGTCTCGGTGTTATCGGCGCTGGTCTTGCTATCGGCCTGTCTGCTCTGGGTGCTACGGGTGCTATGGCCCGTCAGCCTGAGGTCCAGGGCCGCGTGTTCACCGTCTTCATCATGGGCTCCGCCTTCGGCGAGGCTCTGGCTCTGATCGGCTTCGTTGTCGCGCTGATCGTTAAATAGCACGGAGCGTCAAGTATGAATCTTTCATCCCAGAAGAGCGCGATCGCACTCTCCGCGTCCGCGGCCGCGCTGCTTATGCCGGTTTCCGCGTTCGCCGAGGACGGCGCTGCCGGTGCGGACATCCTCATCCCTAAGATGGCGGAGTTCATCCCGGCGCTTATCGCCTTCCTGATCATCTGGATCGTGCTGGCAAAGGTCGCCCTGCCGGGCATCATGAAAACCATGGAGGAGCGCGGCAAGAAGATCGAGGAGAGCCTCGACGAGGCCGAGAAGACCAAGCAGGAGGCTATCGCCAAGCGCGCTGAGTCCGACTCGATCGTCACCGACGCCCGTCGTCAGGCTGCTGGCATCGTTCTCGAGGCCCGTAAGGACGCCGAGTCCGAGCGCGCCCGTATCATCGAGGCTGCTCACAAGGAGGCCGAGGAGATCATCGCCAAGGCCCATACGACCGTCGAGGACGAGCGCAAGTCCATCTACGCCGGTGCCGCGTGCTCCATCGCCGACCTGTCCGTTGCCGTCGCTACCAAGATCGTGGGCGAGGCACTCGAGGACGAGTCCGAGCAGAAGAAGCTCATCGAGCGCTACATCCAGGAAGCAGGTAGCCTGAATGCCGACTAGCCGCTATCAGGACAAGGTACTCGAGACCTACGCGCGCTCCCTTTTGGAAGCCGCCAAGGCCGAGAACCATGTGTTCGAGGACCTCGAGATGATCGAGCGCCTGGCTTCCGCCAGCCCCGAGATCATCGCCGTGCTCGATACCATGTCCAAGCGCGACCAGCTCGACCTTCTTCCCAAGGTGGCAGCTGCCTTTAAGTATGTTGCCGAGGAAGACGAGGATGTAGTGGGCGTGACCGTCACCACGGCGATCCCGCTCGACGACGAGCTGCGTCAAACCATCACTAAGAAATGCGAGCAGGACTTCGGCCGCAAGGTATTCCTTATCGAGCAGGTCGACCCGTCTATCGTGGGCGGCCTGGTGCTCGAGGCCCGCGGCGAGCGTCGTGACATTTCCGTCAAGACGCAGCTGCGCATCGCGCAGGAGACCCTCGCAAACTCTGCTAATTCGTACGGAGGTGAAGCCTAATGTCCGAAACCCTCAATGCCCAGGATATCGCCAAGAAACTGCAGGAGCAGCTCACGAGCCTCTCCGCGACGGTCGATACGCATGAGGTTTCAACGGTCGACGAGGTAGGCGACGGCATCGCGCGCGTTTCCGGCCTCAAGAGCGCCATGGCAGGCGAGCTTCTGGAGTTCAAGAGCTCCGATACCGGCGAGACCGTCTTCGGCCTTGCCCAGAACCTTGACCGTGACGAGGTCGGCGCCGTTCTGTTCGGTGCCGTCGACTCCATCAAGGAAGGCGACGAGTGCCGCACCACTGGCCGCATTATGGATATCCCCGTGAGCCGCGCTATGCTCGGCCGCGTCGTCAATCCGCTCGGCCAGCCCATCGACGGCCTGGGCGACATCGTCGCCACGCACCGTCGCCCCATTGAGTTCAAGGCCCCCGGCGTTATCGACCGTACCCCGGTGTGCGAGCCGGTTCAGACCGGCCTGTTGGCCATCGACTCCATGGTGCCTATCGGCCGTGGTCAGCGTGAGCTCATCATCGGCGACCGCAAGACCGGTAAGACCGCCATTGCCATCGACGCTATCCTCAATCAGCGCGGCAAGGGCATGGTCTGCATCTATGTCGCCATCGGCCAGAAGGCCTCCACGGTTGCCAACATCCGCGAGACCCTCGCTCAGCACGGTGCGCTCGACTACACCATCATCGTTTCGGCCACCGCTGCCGATTCCGCCCCTATGCAGTACATCGCGCCTATGGCCGGTGCCGCTATCGGCGAGTTCTTTATGTACAACGGCGAGGACGGTAAGCCCGCCAGCGAGACCAACCCCGGCGGTCACGTGCTCGTCATCTACGACGACCTGTCCAAGCAGGCCGTGGCCTACCGTCAGATGTCGCTGACGCTGCATCGTCCGCCCGGACGCGAGGCCTATCCTGGCGACATCTTCTACCTGCACTCTCGTCTGCTCGAGCGTGCCGTCAAGATGTCCAAGAAGAACGGCTACGGCTCCATGACGGCACTGCCGATCATCGAGACCCAGGACGGCGACGTCTCGGCCTACATTCCGACCAACGTCATTTCCATTACCGATGGTCAGATCTACCTGCAGTCCGAGCTCTTCTTCCAGGGTCAGCGCCCGGCAGTCGACGTGGGCATCTCCGTGTCCCGCGTCGGTGGCGATGCGCAGACCAAGGCTATGAAGCAGGTCGCCGGCAACCTCCGTCTGGACCTCGCTTCGTACCAGGAGCTCGCTGGCTTTACCCAGTTCGGCTCCGACCTCGATGAGGCTACTCAGAAGCAGCTGACCCATGGTGCCCGCATGACCGAGCTCCTGAAGCAGCCGCGCTACCAGCCGTTTGAGGTTGGCGAGCAGATCGTTACGCTGTTCGCTGGCAACGAGGGCTTCCTGGATGACCTGGAGATCGCCGACGTGCTGCCTTTCCGTGCCGAGCTCATCGAGTACATGGACAATGGCTTTGGCTCGCTGCTCGACAAGGTTCGCGCCAAGAAGATCGACGACGACACCAAGGCTGAGCTCTTGCGTGTCATCGGTGACTTCAAGCAGCAGTTCATGGCCAAGCACCATTCGGATGTTTCTGGATCAGAGGAGAACTAAGCCCTATGGCCAACCTTCGCGACATTAAGAAGCGAATCTCCTCGGTTACCACGACCAAGCAGATCACGCGCACGATGGAGATGGTCTCTACGGCCAAGATCCGTCGTGCCCTCGATCGCTCCAAGCAGGCCGAGCCCTATAAGGAGGCGCTGACTGACGTCATGTTGACGGTCGCCGGCGACGCCTCCTGTTCGGGCACCGATCCCATGCTGCAGAAGCATGAGAGCGTCAAGCATGGCCTGATTGTCGTTATTGCCTCGGACCGCGGCCTTGCCGGCGGTTTCAATACGACGGTGGAGCGCACGGCCGAAAAGCTCGCCGCTTCTTGGGCGAACGACGGCATTGAGTGCGAGATCATCGCGTGTGGGCGCAAACCGGCCACGTATTTCCGTGACCGCGCAAACGTCACCATGCACTTTGAGGGCAACTCCTCCGAGCCCGATTTTAATCAGGCCCGCATGATCTCCTCTCATATCTGCGATGCGTATCGTTCCGGTGAGCTTGACCGTGTCGAGCTTGTCTACCACCACGCCAAGAATCGCGTGGATCAGGAGCTTCGCGTCGAGCATTTGTTGCCGCTCGACCCCGAGATGATCGCTATGGCCCACGGTCCGCGTAAGAACGAGACCGACGCCCCTAAGCGCATCTCGTCGACGTTCGAGTTCGTGCCCTCTCCCGAGCATGTTCTCGGCAAGCTTGTACCGTCTTATATCCTGACGGTCATCTACCAGGCCCTGATCGATTCGGCGGCCGCCGAGCAGGGTGCGCGCCGCAAGGCCATGCACTCCGCGACGGAAAACGCCACCGCGATCATCTCGACCCTTACCCGCACGTATAGTCGCGTGCGCCAGGCTTCGATCACGACCGAGATCAACGAAATCGTCGGCGGAGCCTCAGCATTGGAGGAACAGTAATGGCTAATAACACCGTAAAGCTTGCGGTCGAGGAAGCCACCAAGAAGACGACTGCCGGTGATGGCCGCATCGTGCGTATCATCGGCCCTGTCGTCGACGTCAAGTTTGACGGCGCGGTGCCCCCGATCTACAACGCGCTCACGGTCGAGGCCGAGACCCCGATCGGTCACCTGAGCACGATCCTCGAGGTCGAGAGCCAGCTTCCGGGCGGCGTTGTCCGCACGGTCGCCATGTCCTCGACCGACGGCCTGCAGCGTGGTCTCACCGCCACCGATACCGGTGAGCCCATGAAGATGCCCGTTGGCCCCAAGACGCTCGGCCGCATTTGGAACGTCATGGGCAAGCCTGTCGACGGTAAGCCCATGCCCGAGGTGGAGGAGTTTTATCCCATCCACCACGCAGCGCCCCGCTTCGACGAGCTCACCACCAAGACCGAGATTTTCGAAACCGGCATCAAGGCCGTTGACCTGCTCGAGCCCTACATCCGTGGCGGCAAAACGGGTCTGTTCGGCGGCGCCGGCGTCGGCAAGACCGTTCTGATTCAGGAGCTCATCAACAACCTCGCCCAGGAGCACGGCGGCACCTCGGTGTTCACCGGTGTCGGCGAGCGTACTCGTGAGGGCACCGACCTGTTCCTCGAGATGAGCGAGTCTGGCGTTATCGACAAGACCTGCTTGGTCTATGGTCAGATGAACGAACCGCCTGGAGCGCGTCTGCGCATCGGTCTGGCTGGCCTTACCACTGCTGAGTACTTCCGCGATCGCGGCCAGGACGTTCTGCTGTTCATCGACAACATCTTCCGCTTCTCCCAGGCCGGTTCCGAGGTTTCCGCACTGCTGGGTCGTATGCCGTCCGCCGTCGGTTACCAGCCTACGCTGGCTACCGAGATGGGTGACCTCCAGGAGCGCATTACCTCGACCAAGACGGGTTCCATTACCTCCGTCCAGGCTGTCTACGTCCCTGCAGACGACCTGACCGACCCGGCGCCTGCCACGACGTTTACGCACCTCGACGCCACCACGGTTCTTTCGCGTAGCATTTCGTCGCTCGGCCTGTTCCCGGCTATCGACCCGCTCGCGTCTTCCTCCGACGCTCTCGATCCCTCGATCGTCGGCGAGGAGCACTACCGTGTCGCCGTCAAGGTCCAGGAGCTCCTGCAGGAGTACTCCGACCTTCAGGACATCATCGCCATTCTGGGTATGGACGAGCTGTCCGAGGAGCAGCGCCTTACGGTTAACCGTGCCCGTAAGATTCAGCAGTTCCTCTCCCAGTCCTTCCACGTCGCCGAGAAGTTCACCGGCAACCCCGGTGTCTACGTCCGCGTCGAGGATACCGTCCGCTCCTTTGCCGAGATTGTCGACGGCAAGGCCGATGACCTGCCCGAGCAGGCATTCCGCTATGCTTCCACGATTGAGGACGTGCGCGAGCGCGCCCGCAAGATGGGGGAGAAGTAGGTTATGCGTATCCGCATCGTGTGCCCCGTGAGCTGCGCCTATGAGGGCGACGCTGCGTTTGTGTCGATTCCGTCCACGGATGGCGAGTTTGGCGTTCTGCCTGCTCACTCCAGCGAAATCTGCACGATCGACCGCGGTTACGTTCGCGTTTCCGATAAGGCCATGGGCACTGTCGACCACACGTTTGCCGTGGCCGGCGGCTATGCCCAGGTTGCGGACGATGTCGTGACCGTCCTCGCCGAGCGCGCTTGCGATTTGGCGACCGTCGACGCCGACAAGGTTAAAGCTGATATTCAAGGTTTTGAAGAGAAGCTGGGTAATTTGTCGGAGGATGATGCACGCCGCGCCTACCTCTATAATGAAATCGCATGGTGTAAGCTCAAGCTTGCCCAATAGTCAAACGCTTTAGCGTTCGACCATTTGCGAACACATCATGCCCGGGATGGCTCAGCCACCCCGGGCATGCTTTTTGAAAGGGTAGACCTTGGATATTATCCGCGTTGAGGGTGGCCACGCCATCGGAGGCTCCGTGCCCGTCTCGGGTGCCAAGAACTCCGCGCTCAAACTTATGGCGGCAACGCTTCTGGCGCCGGGCAAGACGACGCTGCAGAACGTGCCTGATATTTCCGATGTCCACGTGATGGGCAAGGTGCTCAAGGGTATGGGCGCTACGATCGATGTTCTCGACGAGCACACGCTCGAGATCGATACCTCCCAGGTCGATTCTTGGGAGGCACCCTACGAGCTCGTTGCCAAGATGCGCGCTTCCACTGCCGTGATGGGACCCCTGCTGGGCCGTTTTCATCGCGCCAAGATCGCCATGCCCGGCGGCTGCAACCTGGGCGCTCGCAAGATCGATATGCATATCTTGGGTCTTGAGGCCTTGGGCGTTGAGTTCGATACCGCCCACGGCTACATTAACGCCAACGCGCCCCAGGGCCTGCACGGTACCACCGTCACGCTCGAGTTTGCCAGTGTCGGTGCGACTGAGAACCTCATCATGGCCTCCGTGCGCGCGCAGGGTACCACGGTTATCGACAATGCCGCCCGCGAGCCCGAGATTGTCGATCTCGCCAACATGCTTAACGAGATGGGTGCCAAGATTGTCGGCGCCGGTACGCCTGTCGTGACCATCGAGGGCGTGGAGGAGCTGCATCCCGTTACCCATCGCGTGGTGGGTGACCGCATCGAGGCCGGTACCTTTATCGTTGCCGGCGCGTTGATGGCCGACGATCGCGGTGTCGATGTTACGGGCTTTTGCCCCATTCATTTGGGCATGGTGCTCAAGAAGATGGAGCTCATGGGTATCGACTGCGAGCGCGTCGAGGATGGCGTCCATGTGAACCGTGCCGAGCGCATCAAGCCGGTCGACATCCAGACCCTTCCGTTCCCCGGCTTCCCGACGGACATGCAGGCGCAGATTATGGTACTCTCCGCCCTTGCCGATGGTAGCTCCGTTATCACCGAGAACATCTTCGAGAATCGCTTTATGTTCGCATCCGAGCTGGTGCGCATGGGCGCCGATATTCGCATCGAGAGCCATCACGCTATGATTCACGGCGTCAAGGGCTTCTCCGGCGCTCAGGTAACCTCACCGGATCTTCGTGGTGGCGCGGCGCTCGTCGTTGCCGGCCTAATTGCCGACGGCACGACCGAGGTCTCGGCCATCCATCACATTAAGCGCGGCTACGAACAGTTTGTTGAAAAGTTGCAGGCGCTTGGCGCTCATGTCGAGCACGCCACTGTTCCCGATCCCGTCATCTACTAATGCAGGTTGCCTATGTTTAAGAAAAAGCCCATTACGGAATCTCGAAGACCTTCGACCGGCGCTCAGGCAAAAATCTATAGCCGCGATAACGTTGCCCGCTATTCCGAGCGCGCCCGTCAGCGCCGTCGCGGTCATACGGTTCGCCGCGTTGCGCTCATTGTTGTGCTCGGTGTGCTGCTGAGCGCTACGACTGCCGCCGGCCTGTGGTTTGCCACCATTATGGGCAAGCTCGGCGATTCCAATGTCATTACCGACAACCTGCGCCAGATCCTGGTTGATACCGACGAGGCAAAGGACCCGTTCTACGTGCTACTCCTTGGCACTGACGGTCGCCCGGGCGAGGATACATACCGCGCCGACTCGATTATCCTGGCGCGTATCGACCCCACGCAAAAACAGGCGACGCTCATCTCCATTCCGCGCGATACCAAGGTCGTCTACAACGGCTCGACCATGAAGATCAACGCCTGCCATACCTACGGCGGCGCCGAAGCCATGGTCCAGGCGGTCAACGAGCTGTGCGGTGTCCAGATTTCCCACTATGCCGAGGTCAGCTTCGACGGCATGCAGTCGCTCATCGATTCGGTCGGCGGCATCGACATTAACGCAACCGACGATGTCGACGACCCCGAGCATCTCGACATTAAGATCACCGCCGGTCAGCAGCACATGGATGGCGCGACCGCCCTTACCTATGCCCGTTGCCGCTACATCTATGCCGATGGCGACTACACACGCATGCGCCACCAGCGTCAGGTGCTCGGCGCCCTCGCCAACCAGATCCTCAACAACTTCGATGCCACCAAGGTCTTCGACCTCGTCAATTCGCTGTCCGACATGCTCGTGACCGATATGAGCGTTCAGGTCATCGTCTCTACGGTCAATGCCATGCGCGGCATGGATGTTGACGGCATCTATTCGGCCAACTTGCCTTCGTATGCCGATGCCAGCACCATGATTGATGGCGTGAGCTACGTCTTTGTCTACGAGGACGAGCTTAAGGAAATGATGGAGCGCGTCGACGCTGGTAAGGATCCCAAGGGCCCCAATACCATGGGCCAGTCCGATGGCTCCAGCTCTACGATCGGCGACCTGAACAACAACACGTCCGATGATTACGCCAACGGCACCGCAACCTCATCGGTTAGCTCTGACGATTCCGATGACACAAGCGATTCGAGCGATTCGGGCTACTACGAAGAGCCCACCGGCGACGGCAACGGCTACTCCTACTAGTTCCGCCGTTCTACCGAACGGCGGACCGGCCGACTCTGCGCGCCGCCCAAGGCGACAATTTGTCATTCAAAAGGCAGGGCATGACCAGAAGGTCAATGCCCTGCCTTTTTCATGCCAACTTGTCCGCCTTGGGCGGCGCTCGCTGACGTTGGCTCAACCTGCGATGCTGTGTAGTGGTAGTCATCGGGGACGTTCTTAAACGACTAGTCAAAGGGGACACTCTTGCGGCACTTGACACTTGGCACTTGGGGACGTTCCTTATGTGCCGGCAGTTTGGGACACTTCTTACGCCAAGAGGCTGGTGCACATCTACCTGTCCTCAGTGCACCAAAAATAATCGCCCCGTTCTCTGGTGAGGACGGGGCGATTTCTCTATTAGGCTTGTGCAGCCAGGCTTATGCGAAGCGGGCGACGAGTTCCTGGAGGACGTCGGTCATCTTGACGAGCGAGCTGACCGGGACAAACTCGTTAACGCCGTGGTAGCAGTAGCCGCCTGTGGAAAGGTTGGGGCAGGGCAGGCCACGGAACGACAGCTGCGCACCGTCGGTACCACCGCGAATCGGCAGCACCTGGGGCTCAATGTCGCAGGCAAGGTAGGCTTCCTTGGCGACATCGATAAGCTCGGGGTAGTCACGCACGATCTCGGCCATGTTGCGGTACTGCTGCTTGATCTCGACCGTCACGCGTTCATCGCCCAGGCGCTGGTTGAGCAGGGCTGCGGCGGAATCAATCAGCGCGAGCTTCTGCTGGAACTTTGCCGCGTCGTGGTCGCGAACGATATAGCGCGCCGTAGCGTGGTCGACGGTTGCAGACACGCCCTCAAGATGATAGAAGCCCTCGTAGCCCTCGGTGTATTCCGGGCGCTGCGCATAAGGGAGCAGCGCGTTAAAGTCGCAGAACAGATTGCCCGCGTTGACCATGCGGCCCTTGGCGTCACCGGGATGGATGGACTGGCCCTCAAAGTGAACGGTTGCCTCGGCGGCGTTAAAGCACTCCCACTCCAGCTCGCCAATGGGACCGCCGTCGACCGTGTAGGCGTACTTGCAGCCGAAGGCCTCGATGTCCAACAGTTCGGCGCCGTGACCGATTTCTTCGTCCGGGCAAAAACAAATGCCGAGTGCGGGGTGGGGCAGCGAGGGGTCCTGAGCGATACGCGCGACAAGCGCCATGATCTCGGCGACACCGGCCTTGTCGTCGGCGCCCAGCAGCGTGGTGCCGTCACTGCAGACCAAGTCCTCACCCACAAGGTCGTTCAGGGCGGGAAGCTTGGCGGTGCTCATGGCCACGGGCTTGCCGTCAACGGTACCGCAGACCAGGTCGCCGCCTTCGTAGTGCACAATGTGTGGCTTCACACCGGCGCCCGGCGCAACCTCGGTGGTGTCGAGGTGTGCGATCAGACCCAGGGCGGGCTTGTCCTCCGCGCCCGCGCTCGCAGGAATATGCGCGCAGACGTAGGCATGCTCGGTCACATGGGCATCGGCCGCGCCGAGCTCGCGCAGCTCCTCGGCCAGCACATTAGCAAGGTCAAACTGAACGTTGCTCGAAGGCACCTGGTCGCAGTTTGCATCCTCGGATTGCGTGTTGATTTGGACGTAGCGCAAAAAGCGCTCAAGGACGTCGGGGTTCGTGGTGTTGTTTTCCATAAAGACCGCTCCAATCTTGGTCGTCGTGTGCAACAAGAACTCTAGCACGGTATGCCACAGCATACCGCGACGGGCGGATGGGGTAGAATCAGCCTTTGAAAGCAGAAGGGACGGAAGGTCATGGATACGACAAATAGCTCGCGCGAGCTGCACCTAACGGTGGCGAACGAAGACTACTTGGAGTGCATGGTTCGCATCGAAAACGAAGAAGGGGAGACCAATGGCGTGCGATCGGTCGACATCGCGCAGCGTCTTGGTGTCTCCAAGGCATCGGTCAATAAGGCGGTTTCGGCGCTTAAGGCGTCCGAGCTTGTCGAGCAATCGCATTACGGCAAGGTCATCCTGACCGACCGTGGTCGCGAGGTCGGCACGGCAATCTGGTACCGTCATCGCCTTATCCGCACGTTTTTGGTCCAGGAGCTCGGCGTCGATTTTGAGCGGGCCGATTCCGAGGCGTGCATGATGGAACATGCGCTTTCCGAGGACACGATGAGCCGCTGGCTCGCCTATCTCGAAAAACAGGGAATCAGCGTCGAGGAATAGCGAAACACATATATGGATACGAGTTATTACAACCGTCCCGGCGGCGAGGAACTTATGCGCCGCATGTCGAGCGAGACCCTGTTGACGCAGGGCCCCATGGGCAGCGTGCTGATGAGTGAATACGATGCCGCCGACATCCCACCGGCGTTTTGGAACCTTGCCGAGCCGCAGACTGTTTCTCGTATCCATCGCCTGTATGTCGCCGCCGGTGCGCAGGTGCTCATTACCAATACCTTTCAGGCATCAAGCTATGCCCTCAAGCAAGATCAGATTACGCCGTCCGTGGCTGAGGTCAATCGCGGTGCCGTCGACGATGCACGCCAGGCGCACCCTCAGCTGCTGCTGGGCTCGATGGGCCCGATCGGCATTGAGTGGTTTGCCGAAGACTCTGCCGAGTATCGAGAAATCCGAGGCATTTCGCGAGAGCAGGCATACGCCCTGCTCAATGCTGGTGTTGACGGTCTGCTGATCGAGACGGTGACGTCTATCCGTAATTTGCAGCCCATACTTGCCGGCGCCCAGGATGCCGCCGACGGCATGCCTGTTTTGGTAAGTTTTGTCGTTGACGATAAAGGCGACCTGCTAGGCGATGGCCTCAACATCGAGGCTGCCGTTTTGTACGCCGAAAAGCACGGCGCAAACTCGGTTGGCGTTAACTGCTGTTCACTTGCGGCCGCGAACGTGGCAGTGCCCAGGATGGTTGCATCGGCGACTACGCCCGTCACGGTACGTCCCAACGTGGGCGATCCGGTCCAAACTCAGGATGGCCCTGTGTGGCGCGAGAATCCCGAAGCCTTCGCGCGTGCTTGCATCGAATGGAGGCATGCCGGTGCCGCAATGGTGGGCAGTTGCTGTGGGACCACGGCGATCACCACGGCGGCGATGGCCGAGGCGCTCGATATATAAAGGTCGAAACCGCTCCATACGGGGCGGTTTTTTTATTGCCTGCACATCGTCGGTAGCATTTGCCCAAATGGTGAATGCCGGTTTTGGTAGGTTGCCGGGCAAGCGTTGCGGGTATACCCAATGCGTACCATGATCCAAACACTGTGAGGTGTCTGCGCGTGTGCGCGATAATTCATTTTGGAACTGATGGTTGGCGCGCCCGCGTCGACGACGACTTTACCGCCGACAACGTTGCCCGCATTGCCGATGCCGTCGGCGAGTTGTGGCAAAAGATCAATCCCGGCAAAACAGTATATATAGGGTTCGACACCCGGCCGCAGGCGCGCGAGTTCGCTGAGCTTGCGGCAGGCGTGCTTGCCGCTCACGGATTGGACGCAGTGCTCGCATCTCGGCCCGTCCCAACCCCCGCCCTTACGTGGGCGGCGGCGTATGACGGCGAGGCCTGCGGTGCGCTCATGGTGACGGGGTCCCATCATCCTCAGGGGTATCTGTGCCTTAAACTACGCATGGGAGATGGCTCGACGGCCAATCAGGACGTCATTGAAGAGCTCGAAGAGAGCATGGCCCCCGAGCCGATGGGGATCGAGGAAAGCTATCGCACCGCGGATATTATTCCTGACTATATGCAGGCGGTGGCATCGTTTGTCGATGCCGAGGCCATTCGAGCCGCTCACCTGCGTGTGGTGGTTGACCCCATGGGCGGCGCGGCCCAGGGATATCTTGCCGACCTGCTGCGGGAGCTGGGCGTCGAGGTGCACGAGATTCATGCCGGAGAGTCGTCCGATCAAGAGGACATTTGCCCCGACCCTGTTGAGCCATGGGTGGACGCTTGCGAGCGTGCGGTTGTCGAGGACGGGGCGTGCGCGGGCCTGGTGACCGACGGCGATGCCGATCGTATCGGCGCGGTCGACGAACGCGGTAGATATATACATCCGCATCAAATCATGGCGCTTGTTTTGGGCGACCTCGTTCAATTCCGCAATTTGGAGGGGCGTGTCGTCGTCAATCTCTCGTGCTCGACACTCGTGCGCCGCATTGCTGAGGCGCTTGGCTGTCGTGTGACCGTTAAGCCGGTCGGTTTCAAATATATAGCTGCAGAGATGAAGAAGGGCGGCGTCCTCATGGGAGGCGAGGAGGCCGGTGGTATCGGCATCGCCGCGCATATGCCCGAGCGTGATGGAATCCTTGCTTGTCTGATTCTGTGTGAGCTTATGGCAAAGACGGGCGCGCCCTTGGGCGTTTTGGTCGATCAGCTCGAGGCCAGTTTTGGTAAGACGAGCTATGGGCGTCGAGATTTGCGCCTTGAGGCCGAAGACGCCGAATCGCTGCGAACGCTGCTTCCTGGCATGAATCCCAAATCGATTTGCGGCAAGGCGCCGCAGGCTGTAAGCCATATGGATGGTTTACGTTTGGCATTCGAGGATGACACCTGGCTGCTGATCCGCCCCAGCGGGACCGAACCGGTGGTTCGCGTATACGCCGAGGGGTTCTCGGTGGAGGAGCGCGATGAGTTACTCGATGCCGGCTGTGCCTTGGCTAAGGGAGCCTATCAGCTTTAGCCATATGACGCTTCACTATAAAGAGACCCTCGGTGAGCGGTAGAGAACGGCTGGCAAACGTAAGCTGGCTTTAAATATGTGTAGGAAATGTGTACGACCAGATTCCCGCCCGCGGGGGCCCTCCGGTCTGGCAATATATCTCCTTGCCGCGC
>CABSKX010000002.1 GCA_902478365.1 uncultured Collinsella sp.
GCGCAACGCGTTGCGCTGAGTCCTGAGGCTGTTGCAATGAAAATGAGAATCAAGGCAGGCCCGCCCCGTCCGCCTCGTCATCTGTGGTTTACGTGGGGGCATACGGAGTGCGGGTATACTAACCGGCGGCGAATCTGCTCCATCGCTTAGAGCTGCTGCGTCTGGACGGCGCGTGATAGGGCTGCCAAAGCGATCGCCAGCGTGCTGAGCAACGTCCTCTCTGTGCGCACCTGTTTTTGTATGTATTAGCGCACTACCAAGCACGCCCGCGCGGCCGCATGCCGTGCCCATTGCGCGTGCAGATAAGGAACAACAACATATGCGTAATTCTGTATCCGACGTCACGGACGCCGAGATTCTGGACGAGGCCCGCGAGGCCATGACCCAGGCTGCCTTCGATGCCGCCGATGAGGCCAATGCTGCCCAGACCGTCGAGTCCGCTACCGAGAGCCTGCCCGCCTTTGACGAGCTGGGCCTTTCGGACGAGATGCTTCGTGCTATCGAGAACCTAGGCTACACGGCGCCCACGCCTGTCCAGGCTGGCTCGATCCCCGTGGTGCTCGAGGGCCGCGACCTGCTTGCCGCTGCTCAGACCGGCACCGGCAAGACGGCCGCCTTCTTGCTGCCGACCATGAACAACCTGGAGCACATCGCTCCGCCCAAGCCCGTGCGCGAGCGTGGCGGTCGCAACCGCCGTCGCGGCGCCAAGAAGCCCGAGGGCAACGGTCGCGGTCCCTTGATGCTCGTCATCACCCCCACGCGCGAGCTTGCCCAGCAGATCGACGAGGTCGCGAGCAAGATTGCCGACGTCACTGGCCATGTCGCCGTGACCGTCGTGGGCGGCGTGAGCTACAAGCCGCAGACCGCGGCGCTCAAGTACGGCTGTGACATCCTGGTCGCTACGCCGGGCCGTCTGGTTGACCTGATCGAGCAGGGCGCCTGCCACCTGGACGAGGTCAAGGTGCTGGTGCTGGACGAGGCCGACCGCATGCTCGACATGGGCTTTTTGCCCGCCGTCCGCCGCATTGTGCGCGAGACGCCGGCCGAGCGTCAGACGCTGCTGTTCTCGGCCACGCTCGACGAGGAGGCCGTGGGCGAGATCACCGACCTGGTGAGCGACCCGGCACGCGTGGAGATCGCGCCCGCCACGTCGACCGCCGACACCGTCGACCAGTTTGTATTCCCGGTGTCCATCGAGGCCAAGAACAATCTGCTGCCCGAGTTCCTCAAGAAGGAGGGCCCGGAGCGCACCATCGTCTTTATGCGCACCAAGCACCGCGCCGACAGCTGCTGCCGTCGTCTGGAGCGCAAGGGCATCAAGGCCGCCGCGATTCACGGCAACCGCAGCCAGGCTCAGCGCGAGCGTGCCCTTTCGGCCTTCCGCGACGGTACCGTCGACGTGTTGGTGGCAACCGACGTGCTCGCCCGCGGCATCGACATCAGCGACGTGCGCTACGTCGTGAACTTTGACGTGCCGGCCGAGCCGACCGACTACATCCACCGTATTGGCCGTACTGGCCGCGCCGGCGAGCTGGGCTGGGCCATCACGTTTGTGACCGAGCAGGATGTCGATGAGTTCTACGAGATCGAGAAGCTCATGGACAAGACCGCCGACATCTACGAGGCCGGCGACCTGCATGTGGGCCCCAATCCGCCCGCGGTTGACCCCGAGCGCGATCCTGCGGCCTTTAAGGTGAAGAAGAAGACCAAGCGCGGCAAGTCCAAGAGCAAGAAGAAGCTTGAGCAGGCGCGTCGCGACGGCAAACGCAACGGCGATGACTACGGCGATGTGGCCGGTCGTTCCAACCGCGGTCGCGACGAGCGCCGCGGCGACGGCGAGCGTCCGAGCCGTCCCAAGCGCGGCGGCAAGACCCGCGTGCGCGAAGGCGTTCAGGCTCGCGTGGACGAGGCTGTTGAGAGCGTGGCCCGCGAGGTGGCTGCCGAGGAGCGCGGCGGTGCTGTCGAGCAGGCCTCGCGTGGCAACCGTGCCGAGCGTCGTGCCAAGCAGTTCCAGGGCGAGGCACATCGCCGCCGCCGCGAGGACGAGGATCGCGGTGGCCGTCGTCGTGTCGAGCGCGAGGACGAGGGCCGCGGTTCGCGCGGTGGCAAGCGCGGTTCGGGCGACCGCCGTCGTTCCGGTCGTGATGACGAGCGCGGCGGCCGTGACGAGCGTCGCAGCGGCGAGGGTCGTGGTGAGCGTGCTGCCCGTGGCGGTGAGTCCCGTGGCGGCAAGCGCTTTGAAGAGCGCGGTAGCCGCGGCGGCGAGCGTCGCGAGGGTGCTCGCGGCAATGGCGGCCGCGGCGGCGCTGGTCGTTCTAACGAGTTGCGCGACCGTCGTGACCCGCGTGCCAGCCGCGATCGTCGCGATGACTGGCGCAACTACGACGATACCCGCGAAGAGCGTCGCGGCGGCTACCGTGGTGGTCGCGGCGGCAACCAGGCCGGCTCCCGCGGCGGCCGTGCCGGCGGTCGCGATAATCGTGGCAGCTATGGCAATAGTCGTGGCGGCAAGCGTGGTAGCAGCTCCCGTCGTCCCGGTGACGGCGGCGGCAAGCGCAAATAACACACGCATCGCCCGCTAGAGCGAGGTGAACCAAGGGCCCCGAGCAACTACGCTCGGGGCCCTTTTTGTTTGCCGTATCCGATCGCTAGTTCAAATGTGATTTCCTCGGGAATGCATCTAGAGGATGCCGTGGGCCTGTTTCCTACCATGCGGCAATGGGTCCCATGGGGTGCGCCGTGCATTTTTTGGAGTATTCTGCAGTTCGAGTTGTCTGCATATGATTTGACGTCGCCAACGGTGGCTTTCGGATATCCCTAGCGAGCGTTCTGAGTCAGATTTCGTCGTTTTCCGGAGCAGGGGCGCGTCATTCTCGCCATGTCGGAACCCAAAATGACGCAGCGCCCTAAAGGTTTGCCCGCTCGGGGTATTGCTGGCGCGGTCACGTTGCAGAATACTCCGTTTTTTGCACGGGCCAGGATGGGGTACCTTAGGAGAACACGGCGGTATCCCGTAAATATATACAATCTGTACCGTAATTTATACAAAACGAAGAGGCAGACAGCGTAGGGTGGGTGCATTGGGGTGCTTGGTGCATCAAAACGGGGACCCCACGTGCCGTATACTCTGGCTGGATGTGAAAGCGGCTTGACGCGTTGCCAGGCGTAGGGGAGGGTGCCTCGATGAGCGTATTCGAAATTGTGTTTAGTCCGACGGGTGGAACGCAGAAGGTGTCTGGCCTTGTGGCCGGGGCACTGGACAAGAATACCGTTACCGTCGATCTGACCGTTAGCGGGCTAGATTTCAGCGCTGTCTCGATGACCGAGGACGACGTGGCCGTAATCTCTGTGCCGGCGTATGCCGGTAGAATCCCGGCTGTGGTGGCTGACCGGTTGGGCATGGTGCGCGGCAACGGGGCTCGGGCTGTTTTGGTTTGCGTATACGGAAACCGCGCGTTTGAGGACACGCTCGTAGAGCTGGAGGACGTTGCGAAGCATGCGGGATTCCGGGTGATCGCGGCAGTTGCAGCCATTGCAGAACATTCCATTGCACGACAGTTTGCTGCCGGTCGTCCGGATGCGCAGGATACGGCGCAGCTCGCAGAGTTTGCGCAGCAAATTCAGCAAAAGCTGTTGGCTGAGGATACATCCGAGCCCTCTATTCCCGGCAATCGTCCTTATAAACAAGCCGGAGGTCACCGCATGGCACCCGAGGCAACAGGGGATTGTGTCTCCTGCGGTGCATGCGCCGCGGCGTGCCCCGTTTGTGCTATCGACAAGGGTGACCCCAAACGAGCAGCTGGCGAGGCGTGCATCTCCTGCATGCGCTGCATTGCCGTATGTCCGCGAGGCGCTCGTAAGCTTGATCCCAACAAGCTATCCGCTGTTTCCCAGATGCTGAGCAAGGTTTGCGTCGTGCGGAAGGAATGCGAGCTCTTTATCTAGCGCAAGTGAGATTGGTGCAAACAAACCTGGCCCTTTTGCACCAAAAACGATCCGTTTTCCTCCGTTCCCAAGGGATCATGTGATCCGAAGGGGACGGAGGAAAACGGATCAAAAAGGAAAAATAGTAAGGCGCTCTTTTTCACATTGAATATTGCAATTTGGTAACGCGTTTTATCAAATATGGCATTTATCTGCGGTAATGTTCTATTTCACCGCTGAGGGTGACATTTCATGCCGCCTGCCGAACTGCGTGGAGACCTAACAACTTTTTAGGTCAGTGTTGTGCGTGTAGCAATTTCGCCCGGCCTCGCCTCCGGGCTGCCATGTGAGAGGGGATCTTATGGCTCGACTGCATGTAATGGAACGCAGCCACGCTCAGGCCGTCATGGACGACCTGCACGATGCGCTCGGACGTCGTCTGGCGGTGAGCTCGCTCGCCCCGTGTCCCGTGGAGTTTACGGCAGCGCTCGTCAACCTGTGCTCCACCCAGAGCTGCGGCAAGTGCACGCCCTGCCGTGTGGGCCTGAGCGCGCTGAGCGACCTGCTCGCCGATGTGCTCGAAGGCCGCGCCGACGAGTCCACGCTCAATCTGATTGAGCGCACCGCCCGCACCATCTATCTTTCGAGCGACTGCGCCATCGGTTACGAGGCCGGCGCCATGGCGCTTACGGCTATCCGCGGTTTCCGCGACGACTTTGAGCACCACATCCGCGAGCACTCCTGTGGCTTTGACCGCGAGGCCCGCGTCCCGTGCGTCTCGGGCTGCCCGGCGCACGTCGACATTCCCGGTTACATTTCGCTGGTCGAGGCCGGCCGCTATGCCGATGCCGTCAAGGTCATCCGCAAGAACAACCCGCTGCCGCTCGTCTGCGGTTTGGTGTGCGAGCATCCCTGCGAGATGCACTGCCGTCGCGGCATGGTCGACGATCCCATGAACATCCTCGCCCTCAAGCGTTTTGCCGTTGAGCACAGCGACCTCAACGACCACAAGCCGCATGTGGTGGACAACACCGGTAAGCACGTCGCCGTGATCGGCGGCGGCCCGGCCGGCCTTTCCTGTGCCTACTACCTGGCCGTGATGGGCCATAAGGTGACCATCTTTGAGCAGCGCCACCACCTGGGCGGCATGCTGCGCTATGGCATTCCCAGCTACCGTCTGCCGCGCGAGCGCCTGCAGGCCGAGATCGACTGGATCTTGAGCGCCGGCATCAACGTGGAACTCGACCACTCCGTCAATGGCGAGGAGCTTGCCCGCCTGCGCGACGAGTTCGATGCCGTCTACCTGGCCATTGGTGCCCACAGCGATAAGAAGCTCGGCCTTCCGGGCGAAGAGGCGCCCGGCGTGGAGTCGGCCGTCAAGATGCTGCGCGCCATCGGCGACGACGAGCTGCCCGACCTGAGCGGTCAGCGCGTGTGCGTCATCGGCGGCGGCAACGTGGCCATGGACGTGGCGCGCTCTGCCGTGCGCTGCGGTGCCGAAAAGGTGAGCATCGTCTACCGCCGTCGCATCTGCGACATGACGGCCCAGGATGCCGAGATTGCCGGCGCCCAGGCCGAGGGCTGCGAGGTTCTTGAGCTCACCGCACCGCTCGCTATTGAGACGGGCGAAGATGGTCGCGTGAGTGGTCTGCGCGTGCAGCCGCAGATTATCGGCGAGCCCCGTCGTGGGCGCCCGGCCCCGCGTGCCGCCGCGACGCCCGAGCGCGTCATTCCCTGCGAGCGCGTGTTTGTTGCCATTGGTCAGGACATCGATTCCAAGCCGTTTGAGGAGATGGGCATCGCCTGCAAGTGGGGCTGCGTCGTCACCGATTCGGACGGCGCCGTGCCTAACTTCGACGGCCTCTTTAGCGGCGGTGACTGCCAGACCGGTCCCGCCACCGTCATCCGGGCCATCAACGCCGGCCGCGTTGCTTCGGCAAATATCGACCGCTACCTGGGCTTTGACCACAAGATCAAGCTCGACGTTGAGCTGCCGACCGTGCAGTTTAAGGGCAAGCACGAGTGCGGCCGCTGCGAGCTGGGCGAGCGCGAGGCCGGCGAGCGCATCCACGATTGGAATCTGGTCGAGCAGGGCCTTACCGAGGAGGAGGCACGCCAGGAGGCAAGCCGCTGCCTGCGTTGCGACCACTTTGGCTTTGGCGCGTTCCGCGGAGGGAGGAACCTGGAATGGTAGAGCCCAACAACCCCACTGTCAGCGACAACACCGAAAGCGGAGCACTCAATATGGTCAAGCTCACTATCGATAATTGCGAGGTCATGGTACCCGAGCACACCACGATCCTGGACGCGGCCAAGTCCGCCGGCATCCAGATTCCCACCCTGTGCTACCTGCGCGATCTAAACGAGATCGGCGGTTGCCGCGTGTGCGTGGTCGAGGTTGAGGGCTGCGACCAGCTGGTTGCCGCCTGCAACAACTACGTGCTCGACGGCATGGTGGTCCACACTAACAGCCCCAAGGCCCGCGAGGCGCGTCGCACCAACGTGCAGCTGCTGCTGTCCCAGCACGACTCGCGCTGTACGAGCTGCGTGCGCAGTGGTAACTGCAACCTGCAGACCATCGCCAACGACCTGGGCATCTTCTATCTACCGTACGAGCAGCACCTGGCGCGCGAGGGCTGGGATTTCGATTTCCCCATCATCCGCGATAACGACAAGTGCATCAAATGCATGCGCTGCATCAAGGTGTGCGAGAGCGTGCAGGGCTTAGGGATTTGGGATCTGACCAACCGCGCCACGCATACCGCCGTGGGCACCCGCGGGCGTGCGCCGATCGGCAAGACCGATTGCGTCGCGTGCGGCCAGTGCATCACGCATTGCCCGACGGGCGCCCTGCGCGAGCGTGACGATACCGAGACCGTGTTCGATGCCATCGCCGATCCCGACAAGATCGTGCTGGTGCAGATTGCGCCGGCCGTGCGTAGCGCCTGGGGCGAGGAGCTCGGCATTCCGCGCGAGGAGGCTACTGTCGAGCGCCTGGCTTGTGCGCTGCGCCGCGTGGGCTTTGAGTACGTGTTCGATACCGACTTCTCGGCCGACCTCACCATTATGGAGGAGGGCTCCGAGCTGCTCGAGCGCCTGGGTAAGGCCGCCAAGGGCGAGGGCGACAGCCGCAGCTGGCCCATGTTCACGAGCTGCTGCCCGGGCTGGGTACGCTTTGTGAAGGCGCGCTACCCGGAGTTTGTCGACAGCCTGTCCACGTCCAAGTCGCCGCAGCAGATGTTTGGCGCCATCGCCAAGACCTACTACGCCAAGGTGCTGGGCGTGGAGCCCGAGCGTCTGTTTGTGGTGTCCGTGATGCCGTGCACGGCCAAGAAGGCCGAGTGCGCGCTGCCGAGCATGGTGGGCGAGGACGGCACGCCCGATGTGGACGTTGCGCTGACGGTGCGCGAGACGGTGCGCATGATCCGCGCGAGCCACGTGAGCGTCGACACGCTGGTTGAGGAGCCGCTCGACACGCCGCTGGGCTTTGGCACGGGCGCGGGTGTGATCTTTGGCGCCACGGGCGGCGTGATGGAGGCTGCCGTGCGCTCGGCCTATTACCTGGTGACGGGCAAGAACCCCGACGCCGACTTCTTTACCGATGTGCGCGGCCTGGACGGCTGGAAGGAGGCCGTGGCCGGTATCGATGGCACCAAGGTGCGCGTCGCCGTGGCGCACGGGCTAGGCAACGCCGCCCGTCTGCTCGACGCGATTCGCGACGGCCGCGTGAGCTATGACTTCGTTGAGGTCATGGCATGCCCGGGCGGCTGCGTCGGTGGCGGCGGTCAGCCCATCCACGACGGCTGCGAGCTGGCAGCCGAGCGCGGTCAGGTGCTGTGGGGTCTGGATGCCGCTGCGGACATTCGCTTCTCGCACGAGAATCCCGATGTCCAGGCGTGCTACCGCGAGTTCTTGGGCGAGCCGCTCTCGCCGCTGGCCGAGGAGCTGCTGCATACCGACCATCACGCATGGACGATGCCTAACGAGGGGACGTGCTAGCGATGCGCGCGTTTGATTTTGAGATGTCGCGCCGGGGGTTTGCCTCGGCGCTCGCCGCGGGCGCCCTGTCGCTTGCGCTCGCGGGCTGTGGCGGCGGGGCTGCCGGTGCCGGGTCCGCCGCGGGCTCGGCTGCCGGGTCTGCTGCTGACGGTGCCGCTGCCGAGCCGGTTGAGGTGCACGTCGCCTCGCTCAAGGGGCCGACCTCGATTGGTCTGGTGCAGTTTATGGACCAGGCCGCAAACGGCGAGACGGACAATGAGTTCGACTTTGCGATCAACACCGCCGCCGACGAGATCGTGCCCAAGGTCATTCAAGGCGATATCGACATTGCCCTGGTGCCCGCCAACGTGGCGAGCGTGCTCCACAACAAGACCGAGGGCGCGGTGCAGGTCATCGACATCAACACGCTGGGCGTGCTGAACGTTGTGACGGGCGACGCGAGTGTGGCCTCGTTTGGCGATCTGGCGGGTCGCACCGTCTACATGACGGGCAAGGGCACCACGCCAGAGTACGTCATGAACTACCTGCTGGAGCGCGCGGGCCTGACCGGCCAGGTGGCGCTCGAGTTTAAGAGCGAGCCCACCGAGGTGCTGTCGGCCCTGCTTGCCGACCCGTCCGCCGTGGGCGTGCTGCCGGAGCCGTTCAAGACCGCTGCCATCGCCAAGAGCGAGGGCAAGCTGTCGGCACCGGTGAGCCTGACTGATGTGTGGGACGAACTGGCGGGTGACACGGGCTCCCGGTTGCTGACGGGCGTGACCGTGGTGCGCCGTGCCTTTGCCGAGGAGCATCCCGAGGCCGTGACGGAATTCTTGAGCTGCCATGCGGCGAGCGTGAAGGCCGTGAACGCGGCGCCGGCGGACTGGGCGCAGGCCGTGGTCGATGCAGGCATCGTGGATAACGCCACGATTGCCGAAAAGGCGATTCCCGGGTGCATGCTCGTGCGCCAGACGGGGAAGGATATGAAGGCGGCGCTCGGTGGGTACCTGCAGGTGCTGGCCGATGCGGACGCGAGCGCCGTGGGTGGCAAGCTCCCGGCTGACGATTTCTACTACATGGAGTAGCCCGTGCGTGCGTTTGCTCGACAAATGACGGAGCGTATGAAGGCGGTGGCGGCAGCAGGTGCCGTCGCCGCCTTTTGGCTTGCCGCGTGGATGCTGGTGGCGGCGCTGGTGGCGCAGCCGTTGATCTTGCCTGGGCCGGGTGTTGTTGCCCTGGCGCTGCTGCGCCTGGTGCGCGATGGCGGTACCTGGGCGATTTTGGCGGGCTCGGGCGCGCGAATACTGGGCGGGCTGGCGCTTGCCGCGGCGTGTGGTGGCGTGCTTGCCGGGATTTCGTCACGTTCGCGGGCGTTTGCGCACCTGGTGGCTCCGGCACTGTCGTTTGTAAAGGCGACGCCGGTCGCCTGCGTGGTGGTCCTGCTGCTCATTTGGCTGGGGTCGGCGCGCGTGAGCATCGCGGCGGTCTTTTTGATGGCGCTGCCGGGCGTGTATTTTTCGCTGGCCGAGGGCTTGGCACAAGTGGATAAACCGCTGGAGCAGATGTTCCGTCTGCATGGCGTGCGCGGCTGGCGCCTGTTTTGCGTCCATACCTGGCGCGAGGTGCTGCCGTTTGTGCTTTCGTGCGCCCGCGCCGTGATCGGCATGAGCTGGAAGGCCGGCGTGGCAGCCGAGCTGATCGGCATGGCGGTGGGCACCGTGGGTGAGCGCATCTATCAGGCAAAGCTTTTGATTGAGACGGCTGATCTGCTGGCGTGGACCGTGTTGGTCGTAGCCGCCTCGTGGGCGTGTGAGCGCGTGCTGGTGTGGCTTCTGCGGGTTTCGGGGCCCGTGGCGTGGCGCGCGGCCGTGCGGGCGCATGGGCATGGACTGCGCGGGCGTGCGGGGGCTGCGAGCGATGGCGCTGCGGCGGAGCTTGCGCTTGCCGTGGGCGATCGCGCGCCGTGGGCTCCGGCACTGGACGGTCTGGCGCTCAACGTGCCCGCGGGCGGGCGTATCTGTGTGATGGGTGCTTCGGGTGCGGGCAAGTCGACGCTGCTTGCGCTAGCGGCGGGGGAGTCCGCGCCGTGCTCGATGGTGTTTCAGGATGCACGCTTGGTCGAATCCGCCTCGGCGCTGGATAACGTGTTGGTGTGCGCCGATGCGCGCGTGGATGCTTCGAGCGCCGCGGCATTGCTGCGCCTGCTGGTGCCAGGGATCGACGTGCATGCTCGCGTGGCCGAGCTTTCGGGCGGGCAGCGCCGTCGCGTCGAGATCGCTCGAGTCCTGCTGTGCCCGGGCGGCGCCGTTATTCTGGACGAGCCCTTTACCGGTCTAGATACCGCCGCACGCGACGCATGCGCCGAGGTCGTGCTCGACCTGCTCGACGGCCGCATGCTCCTGCTCGCCACGCACGATGTCGCCGACGCTCAGGCCCTCGATATCTCGGACATCATCACGCTCTAAATACTAACTCAGCTACAAAATGATTCGTTTTCCTCCGTTCCCATGGGGTCGGGTGTGGTATTCTATCTGCGGGGTAATATTTAGGAATACCAAGTAATACCAACGCCGCAGAAACAAACTCCGGATGCGGGCCAATCGGGTTGCCTTCACAGCCCGTCGCCCAGCCGCGTGGCCCGCATCTATCCGCACTACCGTCGTTTCAAAAAGGAAGCGCCATGGCAGAACACATGACCCCCGTAGTCGCGAAGGTCTTGCCCGAGGAGAAGGCAGCCTTCGCGGCGGCAACTCAGCTCGTGGGCACCACGCCGTCCAACGCCATCCGCATGTTTATCGCCGCGTTCAATCGCTGCGGCACCTTTCCGTTTGACATCTCGCCCAACGGGGCCTTTGGCAAAGAGTGTCCTCAACAGCTAGTCGTTGAAGAACGTCCCCAATGACTAGTCGTCGGGAGGAGGTTGGCATGCTCAATGCGATGATTTGGGCGCTTGCCTGTTTTGGTGTTGTTGCTGCCGATATTGCCCTGAGCATGGTTCTGTTTTCAGTTCTCGATGCCGTGTCGGTGCTGACGGGCTATCCGATCGACAATCTCGATATCCAATGGTTCCAGGCTGCCGCTCAGACGGCGTCATTTTTGATGGCGCTGCTGTGGTGGCGCTATCTGTGGCCCCGCTCCTTCATGGCGCGCCGGCAAGGCGAGCGCCCGCTCGGCGGGGGAGCAGGCGCGGCATGGAAGCGCATTGCCTGCGTTGTCGTGATCGGCCTATCCATGCAGGTGGTCATTAGCTACCTATGCGACGGCGTACTGTCGCTGCTGCCCGAGGTCGCGGCAGGCTATAGCGAGCTCGTCGAGGAAACGGGCATGGGCGATACCAGCCTTCTTGCCGTCCTGACCACGGTGCTCGGCGCGCCGTTTTGCGAAGAGCTCCTGGTACGCGGCATCATCTTTGAGTTTTCGCTGCGTGCGTTTAATCCGCAGTGCCGTCCGCTCTGGAAACGCCGGCGCCGCGCGAACGCGCAAGACGGCGCTATAGTGCCCTGGGCGGCCCCGAGTACCTGGGGCGTCGCCGCGGCAATCGTGCTGCAGGCGGCGGTCTTCGGCTTTATGCACATGAACTGGGTGCAGGGCTGCTACGCGGGCGCTGCCGGCCTCATTTTTGGTTGGGTACTCGTGACCACCGGAAAGCTTCGCTACACGATTCTGCTGCACTTTGCGTTTAATGCCGGGTCGTATCTCATGGGGCTGCTGTGGTTTGTGAGCACACCGCTCGACGTTGTGGTCACGGTTGCCATCGCCGGCATCATCCTCGTGGAGGCGATGCGCTCACTGCGCCACGCATGAGAGACGGACATAGCGACGGCACCGCTGCCTTAGTTGCGCCTGCCGCCTCCGTTGGCGCCCTGCCGTCCCTGGGCCGCGCGGTTGCGGCCGGCAGTGTTCTGCGCGCGCGACATGCCGCCGTGACCCTTGCTGCCCTTAGGCCCCTTGCCGGCGCCGCCAGCGCCACCGTGGGCCTTGCCGCCCTTATTGCCGGCGCCATGTCCGCCGCCAGCAGACGTCTCGCCCGGTCGCGGCGGCACGGGACGGATCAGGCAATGCTTGGTGTAGCCGATCAGGTCACGACGCCCGGCTTTTTCCAGCGCCTCGCGCACGAGCTTGTAGTTCTCGGGCTTGCGGTATTGGATGAGCGCACGCTGCATGGCCTTCTCGTGCGGGTCGCGTGCCACGTAGATCGGCTGCATGGTACGTGGGTCCACGCCGGTGTAGTACATGCAGGTTGACATGGTGGACGGGGTGGGGTAGAAGTCCTGCACCTGCTCGGGCATGTAGCCCATGTCGCGCACGGCTTCGGCAAGGTCCACGGCTTCCTTCATCGTTGAGCCGGGATGGCTCGAGATTAGGTACGGCACTACGTACTGCTTGAGTCCGTATTCGCGGTTCAGGCGTTCAAATTTACGGCAGAACGCGTCGTAGACGGCTCGGCTCGGCTTGCCCATCACGGACAACACCGCGTCGCTCACGTGCTCGGGTGCCACGCGCAGCTGGCCCGAGACATGGTGCTCCAGCAGCTCGCGCAAAAACTCGTCCGAGGCATCGGCCATGGTGTAGTCAAAGCGGATGCCGCTGCGGACGAAGACCTTCTTGACGCCCGGCAGCTGGCGCAGGTCGCGCAGCAACTGCGTATAGCCGCTCTCGTCGACCACCATGTTCTTGCATACGCTCGGCCACAGGCAGCGCTTGTTCTTGCACACGCCATGCTTGAGCTGCTTGTCGCAGGCAGGGCGGCTAAAGTTTGCCGTCGGTCCGCCCACGTCGTTGATGTAGCCCTTAAACTCGGGATCGCGCGTGAGCAGCTCGGCCTCGCGCATGATCGAGTCGTGGCTGCGCATCTGCAACACGCGGCCCTGGTGGAAGGTGAGCGCGCAAAACGAGCACTCGCCAAAACAGCCGCGGTTGGAGCTAATGGAAAACTTGATCTCAGCAAAGGCCGGCACGCCGCCTGCCGCGTCGTAGTCGGGATGCCAATCGCGTGCGTAGGGGAGTTCGGCCACCTCGTCCATCTCGTCGGTGGTGAGTGTTGCCGACGGCGGGTTCTGCACCACGTACACGCTGTTGGGATATGGCTCTACCAGGCGATGCCCGGTGATGGGGTCCATATTCTGCTGCTGCACGTTAAAGCTGCGGGCGTAGTTGAGCTTGTCGGCGGCAAGGTCGTCCCAGCTGGGCAGCAGGTCGTAGTCGTAGACCTCGTCGAGCGAACCCGTGCGGTAAACGGTGCCGTTGATATAGGTGATCTGATCGACGGGCAGCCCCGCGTCGAGTGCGTCGGCGATCTCGACAATCGCGTGCTCGCCCATGCCGTAGATGAGGATGTCGGCGCCCGAGTCGAGCAGTACCGAGCGCTTAAGCTTGTCCTGCCAGTAGTCGTAGTGGGCCAGACGGCGCAGGCTCGCCTCGATGCCGCCGATGATGATGGGAGCGTCCTTAAACGTCTGGCGGATGAGGTTGCCGTAGACCGTGACGGCGCGATTGGGACGGCGCCCCTCCTCGCCGCCGGGCGTGTAGGCGTCGGTGTGGCGGCGATGCTTGGTCACCGAATAGTGGTTGACCATGGAGTCCATGTTGCCGGCACTGACGAGAAAGCCCAAGCGCGGCTCGCCGAGCACGGTGATGCTGGCGGGGTCGGTCCAGTTGGGTTGGCAGATGATGCCCACCTTGTAGCCGTGCGCGTCGAGTACGCGGCTGATGATGGCCATGCCAAAGCTGGGATGGTCCACATAGGCGTCGCCGCAGATGTAGACAAAGTCGCACTGGTCCCAGCCGCGTGCATCCATGTCGGCTCGACTGACGGGGAGGAATTTATCGCGGCCCGGGCGCCAGGGGCGGGCGGGCGTCGCTTGGGAATGCTTGGCGCGGGCGACCGTGGCCTGCGCCTTGCCGCCGCGCTTTTGCTGCTGGCCCTGTTTGCCCTGCTGACTGCGCTGGTTGTTCTGAGCGTGCTGAGGCTTTTTTGCCACGATCCCTCCCGGTGTCTGTATGCTGCACGTAATTGTAACCAGTCTTTTTGGGACGGAGCTAAAAAGACTGGGGGAGTACATGAGCTGGGGGATCGGCGCGTCGATACGGGGATCGTTTGTTTCCGGACTGTGTATCTGCGCGTTGGAGAACCCGTCTCGCGCGCACGCCATGTTGTCAATGGGTTACAGTATGAACGGCGGTTATGTTTCCGCCAACGCACGAGAGAGTCGTCAACAAGGAGGATGCACGACGATGCAGCGTGCCAAACAGATATCGGAGTCTATTGAGCTGGGCATCATCTTGGCGCTCGCCGGTGGCTTTATGGACGTGTATTCGTACATTGGGCGCGACCATGTTTTCGCCAACGCGCAGACGGGCAACATCCTGCTCGTGGGTGTAAGCATCTCGGAGGGCAACTGGCAGCTGGCGGGACGCTATTTCTTCCCCGTGGTGTCGTTTGCCGTGGGCATTATGCTTGCCGACCTGGTTCACGAGCGGTTCGGCAGCGTGATTCACTGGCGCCAGGTGACGGTGTTTTTTGAAGCCGTCATCTTGCTGGGCGTGAGCTTTATCCCCGGTGGCGGTTACAACCTGCTCGCCAACTGCCTCACTTCGTTTGCCTGCGGTATGCAGGTCGAGAGCTTCCGCAAGATTCACGGTCACGGTATCGCTACGACCATGTGCATCGGCAACTTGCGCAACGCGCTGCAAAACGTGGACGATTACATCATCACCCACAGGCGCGGCTTTTTGGAAAACGGCCTGCTGTACTTTGGCGTGATCTTTATCTTTGTGTTTGGCGCCGTGTTGGGCAACTGGTGTATTGAGCGCATGGGCCTGCATGCCATCGTCGTGGCGAGCTTGCTGCTGTTTGTCGCGTTTGCCATCATGTTCATCGACCGCGAGCGCGACTTGCGCTTACGCTGGAAGGTTGCGGCCGAGGCTTGGAAAGAGGGCTGCCGAAAGTAACCGAATGCGGCAAAGGGGCTGTCCCTTTGCCGCAATATTTTTCATCATCTGTTGAAACGCTTTAACAATTTTGACGTTCTCACGCGTTTTTCGTTTCAAAAGCGTTAGGATGGGACTCATAGCGTGGGGCGTAATGGGTGCCCCGCACACGATGGGAGGCTATCAATGGCTAATCGTTTCGTTCTCAATACCATCTCTTATCATGGTTCCGGCGCCATCAAGGAAATCCCCGGCGAGCTCCAGCGTCGCGGCTACAAGAAGATTTTCGTCTGCTCCGATCCCGATCTGGTCAAGTTTGGCGTTACCGCCAAGGTGACCGACGAGCTCGACGCCGCCGGCATCGCTTGGAGCCTCTACTCCGAGATCAAGCCCAACCCCACCATCCAGAACGTCAAGGACGGCGTCGAGGCCTTCAAGGCCGCCGAGGCTGACGCTATCGTGACCATCGGCGGCGGCTCCTCCATGGACACCGCTAAGGCCATCGGCATCATCATCAACAACCCCGAGTTCGCCGATGTCCGCAGCCTCGAGGGCGTTGCTCCCACTAAGAACCACGCCGTGTTCACCATCGCCGTGCCGACGACCGCCGGTACCGCCGCCGAGGTGACCATCAACTACGTCATCACCGACCCCGAGAAGGTCCGCAAGTTCGTGTGCGTCGACACCAACGATGCCCCCGAGGTTGCTGTCGTCGATCCCGACATGATGGCTTCCATGCCTGCCGGCCTGACCGCTTCCACTGGCATGGACGCTCTGACCCACGCCATCGAGGGCTACACCACCAAGGGCGCTTGGGAGCTCTCCGACATGTTCCACTTTGAGGCTATTAAGCTGATCAGCGAGAACCTGCGCGACTCTGTCGCCGAGGCCAAGTCCGGTCAGCCCGGCTCCGGCCGCGAGGGCATGGCTCTTGGCCAGTATGTCGCCGGCATGGGCTTCTCCAATGTTGGCCTGGGCATCGACCACGCCATGGCTCACACCCTGTCCGCTCACTACGACACCCCGCACGGCGTCGCCTGCGCCATGCTGCTGCCGATTGCCATGGAGTTCAACAAGCCGGTTTGCGCCGAGCGCCTGGCCAAGGTTGCCGTTGCCATGGGCGTTGACACCACGGGCATGAGCACCGACGAGGCCGCCGACGCCGCCATCGCCGCCGTCAAGCAGCTCTCCGCCGACGTGAACATCCCGCACGTCTGCGAGGCCATGAAGGCTGACGAGATCGAGGTCCTGGCCAAGGACGCCATGGCCGACGCCTGCTTCCCGGGTAACCCGCGCGAGGCGACGCTCGACGACGTCATCGAGCTCTTCAAGAAGATCTGCCCGGTTGCCTAGCCCAGTTTGGTGGTCCTTCGCCCGTAGGTGTATGGTCTTTTGACGTGCCGCTGGCCCCGCCGTGCTACGCACGGCGGGGCTTTTTGTGCTGCGCCGATGCCCTGAGACGGACAAAACCAAGGCGTACTGCCCGCTGCGGATAGGTGGTGCACTTCCCAGCGTGCATTTTTGGGAGTATTCAGCAAGCTCTTAAAAATGCATAACGTTTTGAATGGCCCGTAGTGGCCCGCAGGCGCCCATCGACAGCCATTGTGGGCGGGCTATCGATGAGTGGAGGGGGTTGTTACTGAGTTTTTGCTTTGCGACGACCTGCAACACTGCTGTAACCACGTCGTTTTGTCGTTCGTGATGGGGCCGTTGGGGCCCACGGTGCTGAATACTCCGTTTTTTGCACGGCCCAAGGTGGGGTACCCTGAGACGAAGCAAAAAGACTCCTCATTTCTATGCAGATACCGATAGGATTTATGCAAGATTGGGATTGTAAGCCGTGCGCGTGCGCAAAATCGGCGCGAGGACGTCTGGAGGTGGCTCGGCTCCCAGAGCCTTGCGCGTGCAGAACGGTTAAAATCGGGACTCGGTCTTAGTTTTGCTTGGAAGGATGCACATGACTTCTGTAATCGATGCTTCTCTAGAGGAGACGCTCTCCTATATCGCGGGACAGCTTAAGACACTGACTTCTATTGCTTCGCCGACGGGCTATACCCGTGCGGCGACTGATTATCTGATGGAGACCCTGCGCGATATGGGGTTTGGGCCTGAGCGTTCCAATAAGGGTAACGTGCTCGTTGAGCTTGGTGGCGAGGGTGAGCCGCTCGTACTGGCGAGCCATGTCGATACCCTGGGCGCCATGGTGCGTTCCATTAAGGACAATGGTCGCCTGCGCCCCACGACGCTCGGCGGGCATCAGTGGTCTACGGCCGATGGCGAGAACTGCACCGTCTACACGCGCGACGGCAATGTCTACACGGGCGTGGTCCTCAATACCGAGCCTTCGGCGCATGTGGCCGACGAGCCGGTCAAGACCATCGAGAAGAACATGGAAATCCTGCTCGATGAGAATGTCGACAGCAAGGACGATGTGCTTGAGCTGGGCATTCAGACCGGCGACATCATCGCTATGGATCCGCGTACCACGGTGACGGAGAGCGGCTACATCAAGAGCCGCTTCCTGGATGACAAGCTGTCGGCGTCGATTCTGCTGGGTCTGGCCCGCGCTGTTGCTGACGGCGAGGTGTCGCTTTCGCGCAAGGTGTCGCTGCTCTTTACCGTGTACGAGGAGGTCGGCCACGGCGGTGCTTTCGTGCCGGCCGACACGCGCGAGATGATCAGCGTTGACATGGGCTGCGTGGGCGACGACCTGGGCTGCACCGAGCGCATGGTGTCGATTTGCGCCAAGGATTCGGGCGGTCCGTACAACTACGACCTGGTAACCACGCTGTCCAACATCGCGCGCGAGCTGGAGCTCGATTACGCCATCGATGTGTATCCGCACTACGGCTCGGACGTTGAGGCCACGCTCTCGGCCGGCTACGACATCCGTCACGGCCTGATCGGCCCCGGCGTGTACGCGAGCCACAACTACGAGCGCAGCCACATCGACGGCGTGCGCAATACCTACGAGCTGGTCCGCGCCTACGTACAACGCTAGAGGAGCAGCTTGCGACTCGGCTGACCAATTGCTCTAAGGCCCGATTGCTCGGGCCTTTTTTCGCTTCAGTCCGTTTAGTATTATGCTGTATGTAACTAATTAACTTTACGTTTGGAATACTTAACGAGGTGATGCGGCGTATGGATACATCTGAGTACTTGTCTATGGGTGATGCTGCCCGCCTGTTGGGCGTTACGAAAGCCCGCATATCTCAACTTGCCGCATCGGGAACGCTCGCGTGCGATATTGTGGGCGGACGGAAGATGGTTGAGTACAATTCCGCGGTCGCTTATCAAAAGGTCCGCAAACGTGGACGCCGTCCTGCGGCCGATGTGGGGCGCAAGTTTACGCTGATGTCCGCCGATTACGAGGTTGCACGTGTTTCGTTTGATCCGACGCGCGAGTTTTCCTTCGAAATCGCCGAGGTTCTCGATACGCAACGAATGCCGTTTGGCACATGCTCGAGCTCTTCTCCAACGGTGAATAAGCGGGAGCTCAACGCGTGGTGGGGGCATCGGTCGGTACCCGATGTTCGCCCTGGGCTTATCTCGCGCTACCGCGAGCTGGGGATTGTCAGCGGCATTGAGGCTCCGGTTCGGTGCCTGGGCCTCTCGCTTTCGGATTGTTATTGGCTGCGGCCGGCCGATTGCGCCGAACTCAAATGGCAAAACATCAATTATTTTGAGAACGAATTTGAGCGATCGGCGCCCGAAGAGCGTTCGGGTTGGCTGGAAGGCATCGGTCTTAAAAATCCGGATAACACGTCCGAGGGCGAGCTCCCTAAATCGTGGATGATTCGAAACGACATTCGCGTTTTGGCTAAAGGGTGCGGGATGGACGATCAACGTCCCTTTAACGAGGCGGTTGCAACGGCTCTACATCGTCGCTTGCTGTCGGAGGGCGAGTTTGTTCCTTATACGGTTGAGCGGATGTTCGATGGCCCTGTGTGTCTGTGCGACGACTTTCTTGATGGCCGCGAGGAATATGTTCCGGCTGTTTACGTTAAGAACGCCCTTGGCGGCCAGCGAGGAAGCTCGACGTACGACCGATACTGTCGCTTCCTTGGTAAGCATGGTGTCGATGAGGCCGCTGTGAGAAGGTCTATGTCGCAGATGATTATCTGCGATGCCCTTTTGGCCAACAGCGACCGCCATTGGCGAAACTTCGGCATTATCCGCAATGTCGACACCCTGGAGATAAAACCTGCTCCGCTGTTCGATAGCGGCAACTGCCTGTGGTACAACGTATCAACTGCCGTGCTCGCAGCTGGGGAGTTTGGGTTTTCCGCTAAGCCGTTTGGGCCCGACCCTTCCGTCCAGCTGGCGCTTGTGGACTCGCTCGATTGGTTCGATTCAACACGACTCAACGGATTTGTTGATGAGGCGATCGAGATTCTTTCGCAGAGCGAATGGGCGACGGCGGAGGGTCGACTCGAGGCCATTTGCCGCGGCCTCGGGCGTCGCGTTATCGAGGTGAATGCTGCTGTTGGAGTGCTTCGACACGTGCGGCGATAATCCCGCGGCTACCTGATGGCTGCCGTAACGGTGCCGCCGCCGAGGACGACGTCGCCGCGGTAGACGACGACAGCCTGGCCGGGGGCGATGGCGCGCTGCGGCTCGTCAAAAGTTAGCAGCATTTGCCTGTCTGCGCCGCGCGTAAGGGTCGCTGCCTGGTCTTTCTGACGGTAGCGGTACTTGGCGTCTACGCGAATGCCGCCGGCATCCAGCTCGGCCTCCATGCGCGCGTCCGGCGCGCTCCAGATCCACTCATCGGCCGTGAGCGCCGCGGCGGTCAGGTCCTCGGCCTCGCCCAGATGCACGGTGTTGTTGGCGGTGTCGACGCCCGTCACATACACGGGATGCGCCATCGCGACGCCCAAACCCTTGCGCTGGCCGATGGTATAGCGCAGTGCGCCGTTGTGGCGCCCGACCACGCTGCCGTCGCGCCATACGATGTCGCCCGGTGCAGCGGCATGTCCGCAGCGGCGCTCGATATAGCCCGCGTAGTCACCGTCTGGAATAAAGCAAATATCCTCGCTTTCGGCCTTCTTGGCGTTGATGAAGTCCTGCTCGGCGGCAATGCGGCGCACGTCGCGCTCCTTGTCCAGGCCTGCCAGCGGAAAGATTGTGCGTGCCAGGCGCTCTTGCGTGAGCGAATACAAAAAGTAACTCTGGTCCTTTTTGGGGTCCTCGCCGCGATGCAGCTGCCAGGTGCCGTCGGGCGCCTGGCTCGTTTTGGCGTAATGTCCCGTTGCGATGTAGTCGCAGCCCATGTCCAGCGCCGCATCGAGCAACGCGCCAAACTTAATGTGGCGGTTGCAGATGATGCACGGGTTGGGCGTCAGCCCCTCCTGGTAGGCGTTCACAAAACGCTCGATAACACTGTGGTCGAAGGTCTGCTGCAGGTCGAGCACATGGTGGGGTATCCCCAGGCGCTCGGCGACGGCCTTTGCATCGGCGATGTCGCGGTCGACCTTACTCGTGCCCGTGGCGGGGTCGGGCGCGGGGCAGGTGAGGCGCATGGTGGCGCCGACGCATTCGTAGCCCTGGCTTTTGAGCAGGTACGCGGTCACGCTAGAATCGACGCCGCCGCTCATGGCGACGAGCACGCGCTTGTTTTGCATGGGGAGGTTCTCCTTGGTGGCATGTGGCCAAAAAAGAAAAGCGGCGCGGGAGGCTGGTTCCGCGCCGCAGACATTGTAGCAAGTTCGGACGTCTCGTGGGACACCCTAACGAGATGGGCTCAGGCAGCCAGAAGAGAGGATAGGCCGGCATGCCATGGGCCTATCGACAAGTGACGGGCCCTTAGTCCTGGAACAGTGCCGTGGACAGGTAGCGCTCGCCGGTGTCGGCAAGCAGGGCCACGATGGTCTTGCCCTCGTTTTCGGGGCGCTTGGCCAGCTGCAGCGCGGCCCACACGGCGGCACCGGACGAAATGCCCACGAGCACACCCTCCTTGTGGCCCACGGCGCGGCCGGTGGCAAAGGCGTCGTCGTTCTCGACGGGGATGATCTCGTCGTAGACCCGGGTGTCGAGGACGTCGGGCACAAAGCCGGCGCCGATGCCCTGGATCTTGTGCGGGCCGGCCTGGCCCTTGGAGAGCACCGGGGAGGTGGCGGGCTCGACGGCGACGACCTTAATCTCGGGGTTCTGCTCCTTGAGGAACTCGCCCACGCCGGTCACGGTACCACCGGTGCCGACGCCGGCGACGAAGATGTCGACCTTGCCGTCGGTGTCGTCCCAGATCTCGGGGCCGGTCGTGGCCTTGTGGATGGCGGGGTTGGCGGGGTTCACAAACTGGCCGGCGATGATGCTGTTGGGAGTCTCCTTCTGCAGTTCCTCTGCCTTGGCGATAGCGCCCTTCATGCCCTTGGAGCCGTCGGTGAGCACGAGCTGCGCACCGTATGCCTGCATCAGCTTGCGGCGCTCGACGGACATGGTCTCGGGCATGGTGATGATCACCTTGTAGCCGCGGGCGGCCGCCACCGAGGCGATGCCGACGCCGGTGTTGCCGCTCGTGGGCTCGATGATGGTGTAGTCGCCGCCGCGCACGAGCTTGCCAGCCTTCTCGGCCTCGTCAATCATGTTCTTGGCGACGCGGTCTTTAACGGACCCAGCGGGGTTGAAGTATTCCAGTTTGACGAGCACACGAGCCTTGAGGTCCTCGTCGGCCTCAAAGTGGGTGAGCTCCAGAAGCGGGGTGTGGCCGATAAGCTGATCGATGGACGTGTAAACCTTGCTCATGGTGAACCTCCAAAGTGTTCAAGTTGCTGGTTGCCGTGTGGTTTCACGGTGCGTGTAGCAGCTAAACCCATAAACCTTATAGGTTGTTCGTTTAGCTGTTGGCAAGCATAGTAGACACTAAAGCCTAGTAATGCAATAGGAAATAGAAGATTATTACGAGTCGATTAACCATCTTGACCGGAACGGGTATTTTCAAACCCATTTTTTCGGCTAGAATTTCAACGGACTAAAAGACCGAAAGGCAGCACTATATATGTTGGTTTCTACTAAGGGCAGGTACGCCCTGCGCGTTATGGTCGATCTGGCCGAGCACCAGGCGGCCGGTCGCATCCCGCTCAAAGAGATCGCGGCGCGACAGGGGATTTCCGAGAAATATCTCGAGAACATCTTGGCTACGCTCGTGCGCGCCAATATGCTTTCGGGCATGCGTGGCAAGGGCGGCGGCTATGTGCTCACGCGCCCGCCCGAGCAGTACACGGTGGGCGAGATCTTGCGCCTGACCGAGGGCAGCCTGGCGCCGGTCGCCTGCCTGGATGGCGACTGCAAGGGCTGCTCGCGATCTGATGAGTGCCCCACGCTCGACGTGTGGAAGAACCTGGACAAGCTCATCAACGACTACCTCGACGGCGTGACGCTCGATCAACTTGTCGCTCCCAACCATGGCTACGACTACGCCATCTAACCCACACCTGCCATGTGGGGACGGGGTGGAAATGGTAGATTTTCTTGCCCTCTGAGACTTGGCAAATAAGAAGGCCACCCATTTTTGCGATGGGCGGCCTTTGATTTGGTTCGATGCGTCTGTGTATCGGGGCGTTCTACTCTTCGGCAAGACTATCGAGGATGCTGCGCATGATGGACACTAGGATGCTGCCCATAAAGGCCGAGCCAAAGCCGGCGATGGAGATACCGACGCCCAACAGGTTGACCGACAGGTAGCTGGCGAGCTCCAGCATAAAGCTGTTGAGCACGAGCTGGAAAATGCCGAGCGTAATGATTGTGAGCGGCAGCGAGATGACCGTGAGGAACGGTTTGACGAACGAATCGACGATGTTGAGGAACAGTCCCACAAAGGCAAAGCAGACCCAGGCCTCGGCAAAGCCGAAGGGTTGGATACCGGGGACGAGGAACGTGGCGATCGCGATGGCGATCGAGGTGAAGAGCCAGTTAAGCATAAAGCGCATGGCGTGAATCCTTTCTTGCGCCGGGGTTGCTGGCGTCGCGTGAAGCGGCTTGCGGCGGCGACTTGGATGGTTGCGCGGGCGCGCCGCGGTGTTTGGGCGCCCATTGTCTCAAATATTCGTGGAGCTTACGTGCGCATTCGGTTTCTAAACGGCGTTCGTCCTGAAAAACGTGCCGCTGGCAGAGAGTCTTGTCGCTTTAGTTTGGTGGTGTGCTACACTGCTACGGGCAAATAGCCCATGCATAGTTTTATTGCATATTACGGGCGAACGATGCCCGATGTCAGTATCAACTTCGATGCCTTATGGCGGGTTTGGCGGTGATCGATGAATATCGAGAACATGTTTGACAAGCCTGATGTCAAGCAGCTGGTCCACGCATTTAGTCTTTTGGATGACGAGAACGATATCCAGGCGTTTTTAACCGATATCTGCACGCCGCGCGAGATTTGCGATTTATCGCAGCGCCTGCAGGTCGCGCGCTATCTGGATGAGGGCGAGCCCTATGTTGAGGTTCAGGCCCGCGCCGGCGCTTCGTCCACCACGGTGAGCCGCGTGTCCAAGGCGCTTAATGGCGAGTACGGTGGCTATCGCAAGATCCTCATCAAACTGGAGGATGGCGAGTAGGCCAGCGGCAAAAACGAATTGCGCAGAACCGTCCCTTCGGGGGCGGTTTTTTGATCCCTCGGGGACGGAGGAAAACGGATTGCATGGTTAGACTGACCCCCTCGTTGATCCGTTTTCCTCCGTCCCCAAGGGATCAAATCTGTTGGCGTGGGGCAAATCTGTCCGCGTGGGCGGGTAGGATGGATGCATTGATTATTGCGAACGGTTTGAGTGGAGGACCATGCCTGTTCGAATCTATACCACCAATACCGGTACGGACTTGAGCGATGCCGAGGCGGCGTTGCTCGCCGACCTGGTTGCCCGCCACGGGCGTGCCGTTTTGCTGGCGCCCTCGTTTGCCGAGCTCGACGTGTGCCGTCACGATGCTGCGGTTGCTGGCGCCTCGCTGGGCGTTGACTACAAAACCCCCGCGTCGTGGCTTCGTTCGCTGTGGGAGCTTATGGGCGATGGCCGCAGCTTTGTCGACAACATGCAACGCCAGATGCTGTTCTCGGACATGATCGCCCGTCGCGACGATGCCGACCTGCAGCCGCTTTCGCGCAGTCAGGGCACGGTGCGCATGCTCGCGCGCATGGCCCGCGATGTGCTGCCGGGCGTAGCGGGAACGGGTGCCGAGCGCTGCCGCGGCGACGTTTGCCGGCCCGATCCCAAGAGCGACGCCGAGGCTCGCGTGTTCGAGCTTTTGCGTGCCTACGCGGGCGGCTTGGACCGTCGAGACATGGTCGAGCCCTGCGAGGCGGCTGACCTTATGGCCGAGGTGCTGGCCGACAGCCTGCCGGCGTGCGCCCGCGCGGTATGTGTGCGCGGTATCACATCGTTTACGCACGGCCTGCTCGAGTTGCTGTCCGCCGTGGCGAACAATGGGGGAGAAGTCGTTGTGCTGCTTGCCCGCGAGCAGGCGGCAATGCGCGAGGAACTTGCTGCCGCCTTTGATGCCCGCGGTGTGCTGTTTGAGGCCGCGCCGCTGGGGGAGGGTGCCGCCGCGCCCCAGACTGCCTTCAAGTCCGCCGCTCAGCCTACCTTTGTAGAGGTTGCCGGCCCTCACGCCCGCGCCCACGCCTATGTGGATGCAATCGATGGGCTGGTAAAAACGTGTGAGGACGCCGCGGTCGACGGCGGTGTCGCGGCATCCGCGGACCCCGTGCGCGTGCTCGTGGTGTCTGCCCGGGCGCCCCAGCTGTTCGGTGAACTCGCTGCCCGTTTGGCGGCGCGTCACATTGCTGCTGAGACAACCGAGTTCACGGCGTTTTCCCAATCCATCGCGGGCAGGCAGTTCACGGCGCTCGCCAATCTAATCGAGCGCATGAAGGCCGCTGACGAGGGCACCGCTTCCAAGACCGAGTGGTGGCCCGCTCCGGAGCTTACCGACTGGATTTACAGTCCGCTTTCGGGTGCCGATGCTGCCAGCGCGCGCACCTTCGACAAGAACATGCGCCTGTCGCGCGGCAAGACCACCACGGCCGTCAAAAGCCTGCTGCAGAGCGTGCAGGGCCAGGTCAGGGGCACGCGCAAGGCCGCCAGTGATGATAACTGGTTTAAGAACGTGCCGTGCGTGGTCTCGGACGTGTTCCAAGCGCTGTGGCGCGACAAACCCGTGACGGCGCTCAAGGCAATGCTCGCCGTTGCCGAGGCGTTGCCCGATCGCGCCCTTGGAGGCCTTGACGGTCAGGCTCGTCGCCAGGTGGAGACCGCCCTGCTGCGACATGTCATCGACATCCTTATGAACGACGCCCGCGCGCTCGACGTGTCGCAGGCCGCGACCGTGCCCGTGCTCGACGGCGTTCGTACCAAGGTGGACAAGCGCAGCGCCGCATACGATTACGAGACCTACGAGGTCGACCGCACGCCGCGCGCCCAGGTGCGCTTTGCGTCGCTTGCCGATGCGGCAGCCCTGCGCCCCGCCAGCTACGATGCCGTGCTGTTTGCCGACGTCGATCTGGACAGTTATCCGCTCTCACACGAGGAGGGACCGCTGGCCACGCTGACGGCCGAGCTGGGGCGCAGCGGTGTGACGCTTGAGCCCGCGGCCCTGCTGCGCGTGCGCTTTGGCCGCGCGATGCAGGCCGCGCGCGGTCCGGTTGCGCTTGCCCGCGTGACCCACGATCGCCAGGCGCACGAGTGCTATCCGGCTGCCGTGTGGACCGAGTTGCGGGCGCACGCCGAGGCCACTGGCGCTGTCAAACCCACGCGCGTGGGCGAGGGCGGTATCGTCGCCGATTTTGATCCAGCGGCCGGCGAGGGCATCGAGTGCAAGCGCGTCGCGTGCGAGGCTCCTCAGCATTTGAGTGAGGCGGCTGTGCCGTACCTGGTCCTGCGCCGCCGCGATGGCGAGGACGAGAACGCGCCGCTCGTGCCGCGCCTGACGTCCGCCTCGCAGATTGAGGCGTACTCGACATGCCCGCTGTGCTGGTTCGTGTCGTATCGCGTGAAGCCCCAGTCCATCGACGCGGGCTTTGGCAACATGGAGAAGGGTAACTTTGTCCACGACGTGCTGGAGCACCTGCATGCCCGCCTGCCCCAGGAGGGCATGGAACGCGTGACGCCCGAGAATCTGCCGCGCGCTCAGGAGCTGCTGCGCGAGGTCTTTGACGAGACGTTGGCCGAGCACGCCGGCAAGCGAGGCACGGAGGGCCCGCTGGTGCCGCTTTCTGCGGTGGAGGAGCGCCAGGTGGCCGAGATTTTGCCGCAGCTGGAGGGCGTGCTTGCCTACGAGTCCGAGGCACTTGCCCCCTTTGCCCCGCGCTACCTGGAGTTCGCCTTCAACGAGCTCAAGGTCGAGTATGCCGGTTGGCCGCTTGGCGGGCGCATCGACCGCGTGGACGTGGACGCCGAGAATCGTGCCGTGGTGATCGACTACAAGCATCGCACGGGCGTTGAGGAGTTTAAGCTCGCCGACCCCACGGTGCGCGACGAGGAATCGGGTACGGCGCCCATCGACGATCCGCGCTGGTTGCCGCCCCATACCCAAACGCTCATCTACGCGCAGGCCATGCGCCGGGCGCTGGATTTGGACACCCGCGCGGCGCTCTACTTTTCGACCAAGGGCGGCAAGCCGGCGCTGCGAGGCGCCGCGAGTGCCGAGCTGCTCGAGGAAGAGCGCGGCGACGGTCGCATCCCGGGCCTTAAGAAGGGCTTTCCGGGCGAGGGCGGCAGCATGGACTTCGACGCCCTGCTCGATCGTGTGGAGGCCGGCATCGCCGAGCGCCTGCGCGAGCTCGAGGCGGGCAACGTTGCCGCCGTCGACCCGATGTCGGCTCAGGCCGCGCATGCGCGCTGCTCGTATAACCACGAAGGAACGTTTGTAAGGAGGGACGTGTAGACCATGGATCTTTCGACTTTGATGCCGCAACAGCTGCGGATCGTCAAAACGCTCGACCGTCCGCTGTTTGTCTCGGCGGGCGCCGGTTCGGGCAAGACCTTTACCCTTACGCGCCGCATCGTCTACGCGCTCTCGCCCGAGTCTGGTCCGTTCGTTGAGCATCTGGACCAGGTGCTCGCCATTACCTTTACCAAAGATGCCGCGGCCGAGATCCGTGACCGCGTGCGCCGCGCGCTCATCGACGAGGGCATGGACGAGGAGGCCCTGACCGTCGACGATGCGTGGATCTCGACCATTCACGGCATGTGTTCGCGCATCCTGCGCGCGCATGCGCTGGAGCTGGGCATCGACCCCGAGTTCACGGTGCTCACCGATACCGACGAGCTTATGGACCAGGCTGTTGAGCATGTGCTGGCCCGCGCGACGGCGCCCGATGCCGCCCCCGAGCTCGCGGCATCGCTCAAGGCCCTCTACGCCTGGTATCCCATGGCGGGCGAGGGCGGCCCCTTTGGCGCCGGCACCACCATCAAGGGCCTGGTGCGCGAGCTGCTGGAGCTGTCGAGCCAGCTGCCGGGCGGTATGGACGACGTGCGCGTGGCGCGCGGCCAGGCCGATACCTCGGCACTCGCCGATGCCTATCGATCGGCGTTGGGTGCAAGCAAGGCGGCGACCGAGAAGGCGCAGGTTGCACTCGACGCCATCGATGCGTTCGAGGCGAGCGGCAAGACCATGGCCGATGCGGCGCGACTCATGATGTCGTGCACCATGCCGCGGGCGAGCAAGGCATTCCCCAAGGAGCAGGTCGAGCTGCTCAAGGCCGAGGCCGCCGATGCATTTATCAATATCGTGCTGGCCTGCGGTGGTCCCGCGCTCGATGCGCTGGTGGGCTTGGCCCGCTCTGTAGAGGCTGAGTACCGCGCGCTCAAGGCCAGCCAGTCTGCCCTCGACAACAACGACCTGCTGCGCATGGCCTACGAGGCCCTGCGCGACTACCCGGCCATCCGAGCGGCATACGAGGGCCGCTTTAAGATGGTCATGATCGACGAGTTCCAGGATACCGACCAGATGCAGGTCGACCTGATCCGTTACCTGACCGGCGCGGGGGAGCGCGCGCTGTGTACCGTGGGCGATGCGCAGCAGTCAATCTATCGCTTCCGCGGCGCCGAGGTCGAGGTGTTCCGTCGCCAGGAGCGCAAGGTGGGCTCGTCTGCCGCGCCCGAGGCGACTGCCGTGACCGACGCCCCTGCTGGCGAGCTCGTCAAACTCGTACGCAACTTCCGCAGTCATGACGAGGTACTGCGCTATGTGGCCCGCGTCTTTGATGGCGACGACGGCGGCCTGATGCAGGGCTTTTTGGACCTTGAGGCAAGCGACGGCCGCAAGGACACGCTGGTGGCAGACGCCTCGCGTCGCCAGGCCCTCTTTGTTGCCGGCGGCAGTACGCAGGAGCGCACACAGGCCAAGGCCCGTGCGATCGCCGAGCGATTCCGCGCGCTTGCCGATGCCGGCCAGCCCCAGGGCGGCATGGTGCTGCTGCTGGGCCGCATGACCAACGCAGACGTCTACGCACAGGCCTTCCGTGACCAGGGGCTCGACTGCGTCATCGCGGGCGGCTCGGTCTTTGCCCAAGCCGCCGAGGTGCAGACGGTGCGCGCCCTGGTCTGCGCGCTCGCCAACCCGGCCGATACGGCGCAGGGCCTTATGCCGCTGCTCGCCTCGCCGATGTTTGCGCTGGGCGCCCAGGAGTTTTTGGCGCTGGCGACCAAGCTCGATAGCGAGACGGGGGAGACCTCGCGCCGGAATATCGACGTGGGCATCATGAGTGATTCCGATGTGCCGGGCCTGCAAGACCTGCCGCTCGTGACGCGCGCCCGCGAGGTGTTGCGGTATGCGCTTCGTCGCGTGGGCCGCGATTCGTTCGCGGCGATCGCGCACGACGTGGTCAACGCTTCGGGCTGGTTCGTGCGTCTGGCGCAGCGCGGCCCCGAGGGCAAGGCCATTGCCGCCAACGTGCTCAAGGCGCTTGATGCCGTGGCTGAGGCTGAGGCCGAGTTCGGTAACTCGCCGCGCTCCATTGCGCTGGCCTTCGACCGCTTCTTGGCGGGCAAGGAAGCCCCAGGCGCCCTCAACGAGGAGGGCGACGGCGCGGTGCGCATCATGACGGTGCACGCCTCCAAGGGTCTGGAATATCCGGTCGTGGCGGTCGCCGAGTGCTTTGGCGTGCGTAAGTCCTCGGGTGCGGCACAGATGGGTCGCGTCGAGGGCGGAGCGCAAGTCGTGGCACTGCCGGCACGCTTCGACGGCGTTAAACTCGTGGACGGCACGTTCGTAAAGGGCGACGATGTCAAAAAGCAGTTTGAGCATGCGTTTAAGGGCAAGGGCACGTCGCTGTGGCTGCCGCCGGAGCTCATGGAGGACGTCTGTGCGACGGGTTCTCCCGCCGAGGCATTTGCTCGCCTGCGCAACGACGACCTGCAGCTTTCGCTCGAGGAGCGGGCTCGTTTGCTCTATGTCGCCATGACGCGTGCGCGAGAGTTGGTGATTTTGGCGATGGATGCCGGCGTGAGCCGTGGCAAGCTGTGTGCGCCGACCTTCGACGTCGAGACCGATCTGACCTATGACGTGCTGCGCCGTATTCTGCCGACCGACGCTCTGGACATGCCGCAGCTCGATGCCGACCGCCTGGTGTTCGACAACTCCCGGCCGGGCGACTACGAGCTCATTTCGCTCGCGAACTTTACCTTTGGCGAGCAGGCGTTTGAGGCCAACGCTTCGCTGGATGCCGAGGGCAGGCTTGTCCGCGGCGATGCGGAGCCGGAGGGCGCCGGTGCAGATGCCCGCGCCGCCGTTCCCGGTCCTGCCGACCCTGAGCCCGATGCGTTTGAGCTCGTGTATCCCCAGGCGGTGGGCGTGCGAATGGGCATCTGCCCGTATCCGGCGCGCGATTCGTACAGCTACTCGTCAATTGCAGCGGCGCTGCATGCCGAGTCCGAGGACCGTGCTGCCGAGACGCACGTGCCCATGGACGAGGCCGGCGATGATGCGGAGTCGGATGGTTCCGAGATGACGGATGCAGACGTGGCCGCCGTTGAGCCTACCGGCAACCCCATGGCGCTGGGCTCGGCGTTCCATGCCGCCTGCCAGTGGCTGATCGAGATGGGTGCCGATGCGCTGCCCGCCGCGCGTGCCGATGCACTGGCGCGTCTGTGGTGCCTGACGCCGGAGCAGCGCGAACGCTTCGACGTTGCTCTGGACCGCTGGCTCAAGTCGGCCGTTCGTGCCGACCTGCTCGCGTGGCCGTGCGTTCGCGCCGAGGTGCCGTTCTTTTCGCTGGGCTGCGAGGACGAGGACATCGCTCGCTACGGTGCATATGCCGAGGGCGCCATCGACGCTTTGGCGACGAACCCGGCCGATCCGTCACGCGCGCTGGTCATCGACTACAAGACGGGCGGCACACCGGACGAGACGCCGGAACAGTTGCAGGAGAAGCACGTCCTGCAGGCGCGCGTCTACGCTGATGTTCTACACAAGGCGGGCTTTGAGGCCGTGACCGTCAAGTTCGTCCGCGTGGAACAGGCCGATCCGACCCTCTTCGTCAAACCTGCCGAACCTCAAGTAGTCACCTACAACCTCTAGCCACCTCAAGCTTTACGGTGCTATTTGGTTAGTTTTGCGGCCGTAAAGCCCTCAATCGTCCAAATAGCACCGCAACGCATGGGAGAGCCTGGGGCGGTACAATGACTCGAACGGTTCAAACGAATAAGGAGCCATCATGCAGCTCACCAAAACGCTTAAGGTGACACCGGAGGAGTTTTTTGACGCTCTGGCGGGGTCCATCATGCAGGATATCGAGAACGCCACGGGCAAGCGTCCCAGCCGCAACAAGCTCAACGGCTATAAGTACGAGAAGCGTGCCCAGTCTGCAAAAGGCAAGGCCAAGGGCACGGCGATCAAGGTTAAGATCAAGCACTTTGACTACCCGTGCCTCTATGAGGTCCGTTTTCAGTATGCGGCGGGCATCAATACCATGCGCTATGAGGCTGCACCTGCTGGCGATGGTGCCTGCGAGCTCACCTATACCGAGGATTTTCAGGGTGTGGGTGGCAACACGTCTGGCACGCGCGGCAAGCTCGGCCTCTTCTTCTATGAGCGCAAGCTCAAGAGCCACGCCAACCAGACAATTGATCAAATCGTCAAATACATCGAGGGTGAGCGCCGCGTAAAGGCTAATCCCGCCTTCGCCGATGATACTGCCGAAAACGCTTCGGATGTATTCCATTGATACCCTGTGCAAAAGCTTTACCGCTCTTCACATCAACTGTGAACACTTCAGGCTTCGAATCAGTAGCGAGCGGCCCGACAAAAATAGTTGATGGTAGTGCCAAATGAATAAGAACGCCATTACGCAACTGCACGTCTATTCCGCCTTTTTCGTTCTCACGGGATTTGTTTTAAATCGGGGAGTGTTTCTACTTTTCCTTGCGGAGAAAGGAATGTCTGTAACGGAAATCGCGCTTTATCAAGCCCTGTTCAACATAGCAACGGTCGTCCTCGAGCTGCCAACAGGGCTGATAGGCGATTTCTTTGGAAAGAAGTTTTCGATTCAAGTGGGCGTGCTGCTGCTTTTCTTCCATACCGCCGGCATGCTGTTGCTCTCAGGCCCCTTTCTTGTCGTGCTTTCCCTTGTTGAGGCACTCGCCTACTCCCTTCAATCGGGATCCGAACAAGCACTTTTATATGAAATTGCCCGAAATGCCGGTCAAGGAGAGCGCTTCCTCACCATCAACGCTCGGCTGCTTGCCGCGCAATCAATCGCTACGGGAATGGCAATTGTGCTCGGATCTTTCATTGCCCAAGTATCTTGGAGTGCCCTCTACGTATGTGTCTCCGTTTTCTATCTCCTGCAGCTTTTCCTTCTGTATCCCATTGAGAGGACGGAAACGACCCGTTCTGAAAGATCAGAAAAGGGGAGGTTTGACGCAGCCAAGATGTTCAGACGCGAAACCTGGCGTGTTGGAGAATCCGCTTTTGCGGTATTGCTTCTTCTAATCGGCACAAGCATGCTCGATGGATTCTATGGGAGTTATTACAACTTGAATCAGTTGGTATTCGACGCATTTGATGCTCCCGTCTCCATAATAGGAATCTTTTTCGGTGCATCCTATGCAGTAAATGCGACGGCCTACATTGCAGCAGATTTCTTCTCATCGCGTTTCGGGAAAAGAAATACCATGCGCGGCTCGATGCTAATCGAGGCTGGCCTTTTCATGATTCTTCCGTGGTTCGCTTCAAATCCGCTGTGTTTGTTTGGCCTTAGCATGGTGCTTTGTTTTCTCCCAGAAGTGGTGTACATCACTTCGGAAAACTTAATCCAAGACGCGATAGCGGACGATCTCCGCGCGACGATCCTTTCCATCGCATCTCTGGTAAGGGCTCTCTTTTCCGCAATGTTTTTCTCCATATTTGGACATGTGTTGGGGTTATATCCCATTCAGATAGCGCTCGGTATTATTGGCGCAATCGCGATAGCAATTACCGCCGTCGTTTCATTAAAAATGGTAGGAATGCAGGTCTCCAAGAATTGATATATCGATTGACGAGCTATCCGAAGCGTCGAGCCTTCTTAATGGACATGACTATTCGTCACAAATCATTCCGCGCATCGCCGGGGTTCCAGTAATACTCGATATATCTGGATGCCCTCATTCCCCTTTTTGAAGGTCCCAAAAAGACTACCCGTGTGGGTTTGGCTAGGTTCAGGTGCTGTCCGTGCCGTGGGGTAAAATCGTTCAGTCAGAACACGAACCCGCATCGGAGCTCATCACATGGCATTCGTCCATCTGCACAATCACACTGTTTTCTCCATGCTCGACGGCGCAACCCGTATCCAGGATATGGTCAACCGTGCCGTTGAGCTTGGCATGCCCGCCGTGGCTATTACCGACCACGGCTACATGTATGGCGTGCCCGACCTGGCGCTGGCCTGCGACGCCGTCAACCACAACACGCCCGAGTACAAAACCTGGAGCCACGACAAGGCCTTCTTGGAAAAGGACCGCCGCGACGAGCTGGTGGAGCCCGATCCCGAGGAAAACCCGCGCGAGCATGCCCAGTATGTGAAGGACATGGCCATGTGGGACGAGAAGGGCAATATCGATGAGCTCAAGCCGCCCCTGGTCATCAAACCCATCTTTGGCTGCGAGGTCTACTTTACGCCGGACGAGACCCTTGCCCGCGACCACAAGCCCGAGCTCTACCACATGATCCTTTTGGCCAAGGACCAGGAGGGCTACGTCAACCTGATGCAGACGGTTTCCGAGGCCGCCGTACAGGGCTTTTACTACAAGCCCCGCGTGACGCTCGACAACCTGCGCCGTCACGCCAAGGGCATGATCTGCACGAGCGCCTGTATCGCCGGCATCATCCCCAAATACATCGACCGCGGTGACATGGAAGGCGCCATTAAATGGGCCGAGACCTTCCGCGACACCTTCGACCCCGGCGACTTCTACATCGAGATCCAGGAGCACGGCATCACCACCGACAACGGCCTGACCGACGAGCAGATGGACCGCACGCTCATCGATATCGCCAAGCAGGTGGGCGTCAAGGTCATCGCGACCAACGACTTCCACTACCTGCGCCGCGAGGACGCGCCCGTGCAGGACGTCATCATGTGCATCGGCATGAACGCCAAGGTCGACGACCCCAACCGCATGCGCATGACCGGCTCGGAGTTTTACATGAAGACCGAGGAGGAGATGCGGGCGATGTTCCCGTATTGCCCCGAGGCCTGCGACAACACGCTCGAGATCGCCGACAAGTGCTACGTGGAGCTGGACTGGGACTCCATCATCCTGCCGCGCTTCCCGTTGCTCGACCCCGGCGAGACGCACGAGAGCCAGTTCCGCCGCGAGTGCGAGAAGGGCCTGCGCCAGCACTACGGTGACGACTGGGCCACGCGCGAGATCGGTGGCGTCAACATCAAAGAGCGCTTTGAGTACGAATACAAGGTCATCTGCGACAAGGGCTTTGCCGCCTACTTTTTGATCGTTGCCGAGTACGTGCAATGGGCCAAGGACAACGGCATCGGCGTCGGCCCCGGCCGTGGTTCTGCCGCCGGCGCTATCGTCGCCTACGCCATGAACATCACCGCGTTCGACCCGCTCGAGAACGGCCTGATGTTCGAGAGGTTCCTGTCCCCGCAGCGTACCGAGATGCCCGATATCGATATGGACTTCGACGATGAGCGGCGCCTCGAGGTCGTGGAGCACGTTCGCCAGCTCTACGGCCCAGAAAAGGTCACCCACGTCATCACCTACTCGACCATCAAGGCCAAGCAAGCCATCAACGACGCCGCACGCGTTCTGGACTACCCGGTCTACATGGGCCAGCGCCTGTCCAAGATGGTCTCGAGCGACCCCAAGGTCAAGCTCAAGCAGGTGCTCGACAAACAGCCCGGCAAAGAGGATCTGTTTAACCCCGATTTTGCCGAGGCCTATAAAAAGGACGACGACGCCCGCCGCATCATCGACACGGCGCTTTCGATTGAGGGCCTCACCCGTGGCGAGGGCGTGCACGCGTGCGCCGTTCTGATCTGCCGCGACCCCGTCAACGAGCACGTGCCCACCAAGCTCGACACCAAGGGCGGCGTCGAGATTACCCAGTACGAGGGCCATACCGTCGCCGACATGGGCCTGCTCAAGATGGACTTTTTGGGCCTGCGTACGCTGACGGTTATCTCTAAGGCCAAGGCAAACATCAAAAAGAACTTCGGCATCGACATCAAAGAGGAAGATATTCCCTTTGACGATCCCGAGATCTTTAAGCTCATGGGCTCCGGTCACACCGCCGGCGTCTTCCAGGTCGAGTCCGCCGGCATGACGGCCACGATCAAGAACATGAAGCCCACCGAGTACAAGCACGTCGTGGCATTGATCGCTCTGTACCGCCCGGGCCCGCTGGGCGCCGGCATGGTCTCGTCCTACATCAACCGTATGAACGGCAAGGAGCCGGCCGTCTCCTACGACGACCGCCTGGACGACATCCTGGGCGAAACCTACGGCACCATGGTCTACCAGGAGCAGGTTATGCTCATCTCCGTCGAGATGTGCGGCTTCTCCAAGGGCGAATCGGACTCGCGTATCCGTAAGCCCGTGGCTAAGAAAAAGATTAAGCTGCTCACGTCGACGGTGCTCCACTGGGAGGATGGCTCGGACGAGACCACCTACGACCACTGGATGAACGGCGCTATCAAGAACAACTACACGCGCGAGGTCGCCCAGAAGATTTGGGACGATGTTCTCGAATTCGCATCCTACGCCTTCAACAAGTCGCACTCCGCCGGCTACGCCATTCTGGTTATGCAGACGGCATGGCTCAAGGCGCACTATCCACACGAGTACATGGCGGCCGTTCTGACGTCCTATACGGGCAAGACCGACAAGATCGTGCACTACGTCTCGGCGTGCCGTCACGACGGCATCCCCGTGCTGTCGCCAGATGTCAACGAGTCCGGCACCGAGTTCACGGCTACCAAGGAGGGCGTGCGCTTTGGTCTGGCCGGTATTCGAGGCGTGGGCACCGGCGTGGCGCAGGCGATTATCGCTGAGCGCGAGGCAGGCGGTCCGTTTAAGACGCTGCACGACTTTGTTGAGCGCGTGGACTCGAGCCAGGCCAACCGCCGCGTGATCGAATCGCTGATCAAGGCAGGTGCCTTCGACTCCACGGGCTATCCGCGCCGCCAGATGATGCACTTTGTGGACAAGAACAACCCCGAGAACATCATCGACGCCGCGATAAAGCGCCAGAAGGACCGCGCGAGCGGCCAGACTTCGTTCTTCGACATGTTTGGTGATGTTGAGGGCTCGGGTTTCGAGGTCAGCGTGCCCGATCCGGACGGCCAGGAATGGGACCGCCACCTCAAGCTGAGCCAGGAGAAGGAGGTTCTGGGCATCTATGTCTCGGACCATCCGCTGCGCCCGTTTGAGTATGCGCTCAGCAAAGCGCGCGACTTTTCGTTCTCGCAGATCGACACCGGCTACGAAGTTCAGAATCCTACGGGCGGCACCATCAACCAGGAGATTCCCGAGGGCAAGGCGCTGTGGTGGGCCGGCATGGTCTCGAGCGTGTCCAAGCGCGTGACCAAAAACGGCGACCCCATGGGCATCGTGCAGCTCGAGGACATGGAAGGCGAGGCCACCGTCGTCGTGTTCCCCAAGACCTATAAAGAGGCCGAAGGGTACCTGTACGGCGAGGTCGATCCCGAGACCGGTGCGCAGCTGTCCGACGCCTTTGTGCGCATCAAGGGCAAACTCGAGCGCTCGGACCGCGGCGACCAGATCATCGCGCAGGAGATCGTGCCGCTGGAGCTCAACGAGGAGAACAACAAGCCCAAGGTGTTTGAGGTCATGGTGCCCAACAGCCGCTTTAGCCAGGGCAATATGGCGCGCCTGGCCACGGTGCTCACCACTAACCCGGGCGGCGACCGCGTGGAGATCTTTATCGAGCAGGTGGACGGACGCGTGCTGCGCGCCGAGGTACCTGCCAAGGTCAACGCGCGCTCGATTCCGCTGCTGGCCGAGGCCAAGGCCATCGTGGGTAACCAAGGCAGAGTGACGGTGATCTAAAGGCGACCTTGCTGGTCCGCGCGAGATTGGAGGAAGTGATGGCGCAGGGGACGTTTGTGCAGGCGCTCCGGAAAGAGGCGGCGCTGAGCGGCACCTTTATGAAGGGGCGTTCGCTCATGCTCAACGGTGCTGTGCTGTCGATTGAGGACAGCGGCTCGCGCTTCTCCAAAAACGTGACGGTTGAGGGTGCAGTGCGCGGCTCGCGCGGCGACCTGTACAAGACGCACGTGGCGCTCGACATGGACGAGCACGAGGTGATCGACTACGACTGCGATTGCCCCGCTGCCTATCGCTACCCCGGCATGTGCAAGCACGCCATCGCCACGGCGCTGGCGTACCTGGATGCCAGCGGCATTGAGCCCGTCGAGGGGCTGCGCACGCCGGTCCGCACGTTTACGGCGGCGCCCAAGCAAGCCGCGCGTCCCTCGTCCGCCGCACCGGCGGTCAACCCTAACTTTCCCTTCCCGGCGCCCGTCCCCACGAGCCCGAGCCTCATGAAGGCGCTCTCCGATCTTTCGGACGCGCGCATGGATGAGTTGGCGGGCATGCGCCGCAAGCTCGCCGGCACTGTCGACCCCGATGCCCCCAAGGCGGTGTTGGAGCCCTCGCTGGTGCCGTACTACAATCCGCTGTTTGCCGACCGCTTTAGCTGGGCGCTCGAGCTTCGCATCCGCTGCGGCTCGGTGCCCTACGTGGTCAAGGACATCGACGGCATGGCCGCCGCTTACGTGCGCGGCGGCACGTTCTCGTACGGCAAAAAGCTTACATTCCTCCATGCGCCCGAGGCCTTCGACGAGGTTTCGGTGCGCCTACTCGACCTTGTTGTGGCAACGGTTGTGTATCTGAGCGACATCACAAGTTCGCGTTCGGCGTCGTACGATTTTGCACGCAGCGGCTTTGTCGCCGAGCGCCAGCTGCCGCTGTCCGAGCATGACATCGTATACATGCTGGACTTGCTGCGTGGCCGGACCATTTCCTTTGAGCCCGCCTGGTCGCGGGGAACGACGACGCATCGTTCCTACGAGGTGGCGGTTGAGTTGTCGCCGGTGGGGGAGGACGAGGTCTCGGCAAAACAACCGCCGCTCCTTGCCGCCAAGATCGCGCCGGCGGCCGGTGGCAGCTACGACTTGCGCCTGCCCGCCGATATGTACTGCTTTGCCTCGGGCGACGTTGCCTATCTGGTCGACACGCACCGCGCGCGCCGCGCCGATGCGGCGTTTGCTCAGCATGCGGCGCCGTTCCTATCGCGCTTGCTGCCCTGTCGCACGCCGGTCCATATCGCCGCCGAACAGGTGGGCGAATTCTGCCGCATGGCACTGCCCGTGCTGCGCGAATACACTGACCTCACCGCTCCCGCCGTGCTCGACACCGTGGCGCCCGAGCCGAGCTTTGCCATGGCAATCGGTGTCGACGACGGTCTCGTGACCTGCAAGATTACGGTTACCTACGGCGACTGGTCGGCAGATCTCTTTGGCCTGGGTGCTCCGGGCAGCCCCTTCGAAGAACAGCGCCCTGGTGTGCCGCCGCGCGACGAGATAGCAGAGTTTCGCGTTATGGACACGGCGGCCCTGTATTTCGATTTTTACGAGGGCGGCCTGGCGTTTGAGGAGCGCGACGACGAGAGCCTGTTCCACTTGCTGACCGAGGGCCTGTCTGCCCTGTCCGAGTTGGGCGAGGTTATGCTCAGCGACCGCCTGCGCCAGATCTCGGTGCGCCCTGCGCCCAGGCTCTCGGTGCGCGCCACCGTCAAGAGTAACCTGCTCGACGTCGAACTGGGCGCGAGCGGCCTTTCGGCGGCAGACCTTGCCATCTACCTCGACTCGTACAAGCGCCACCAGACGTTTGCGCGCCTGACGTCCGGCGACATCGTACGCCTGGACGAGGGAGCGCGCGCCGCGTTTGGCCTTGCCGAGGACCTGGGTGTCGATGCTGTCGACCTGCTCGACGGCGTGTCGCTTCCCGCGTCGAGTACCCTGTTCGTCGACAGCATGCTCGCGCGCACGCCGGCGCTCGAGGCCGATCGCGATGCCGCGCTCCGTCGCACCGTCGAGCGCTTGGATACGCTCGGGAAGATGGACTTTACGGTGCCGGTCTCGCTCAAGGCCACACTGCGTGGCTATCAGGTCGACGGCTACCAGTGGCTCGGCTCGCTCGAGCATCTGGGCCTCGGCGGTATTTTGGCCGACGATATGGGTCTGGGCAAAACGCTGCAGATGATCGCGCATATCCTGGCGCGCGTGGAGGCGGGGGACGCCAAGCCCACGCTTGTGGTGTGCCCTGCGTCGCTCGTGTATAACTGGACTGCCGAGTTGGAGCGCTTTGCGCCTTCGCTCGACGTGTGCGCCATCGTGGGTGCCAAGGCGCAGCGCCGCGTGCAGATAGCCGGCGCCGACGAGCATAACGTGGTCGTGACGTCGTATGACCTCATGCGCCGCGATATCGACGAGTATGCCGAGCAGGACTTTGCCCGTGTGGTGCTCGACGAGGCCCAGTACATTAAAAACCCGCTCACGCAGGTAGCGCGCGCCGCAAAGCGCCTGCCGGCCGGTGTGCGCTTTGCCTTGACGGGAACGCCCATCGAGAACCGCCTGTCCGAGCTCTGGAGCATCTTCGACTTTTTGATGCCGGGCCTGCTTGGCACGCGCGAGTCGTTTGCTAAGCGCTTTGAGAGCCCGGTCGAGCACGCCGAGGGCGATAGCGCCGCTCGTCTGCGGGCGCTCGTGTCGCCGTTTGTGCTGCGCCGTGTAAAGGAAGACGTGGTGGCCGATCTGCCCGAGAAGATCGAGGACACCGTCATGGCGCAGCTCACCGGCGAACAGCGCAAGCTCTACCTGGCCAACCAAGACCGCATCGCCCAGCAGGTGCAGCACCGCGAGGCATCCGAGTTTAAGAAAGACAAGCTCAAGGTGCTCGCCGAGCTCACCAAGCTGCGCCAGATCTGCTGCGACCCGCATCTACACTACGAGGACTACAAGGCAGGGAGCGCCAAGCTCGACGCTTGCATGGAGCTCGTGCACGGTGCGCTCGACGGCGGGCACCACATTCTGTTGTTCAGCCAGTTTACGGGTATGCTCGATATCATTGGCAAGCGCCTGGCCAAGGAGGACATCGGCTTTCTTAAGCTCACGGGCGCTTCGTCCAAGGAGAGCCGTGCCAAGATGGTCGCGCAGTTCCAGGCGGGCGAGGTGCCGGTGTTTCTGATCTCGCTCAAGGCGGGCGGCGTGGGCCTCAACCTGACGGCGGCCGACGTGGTCATTCACTATGACCCGTGGTGGAACGTGGCCGCGCAGGACCAGGCGACCGACCGCGCGCACCGTATTGGCCAGCAACATACCGTGACCGTGTACAAGCTTATCGCCAAGGACACGATCGAGGAACGCATTATGCAGATGCAGGAGTCCAAGCGCGACCTGGTCAACAGCGTGCTCGGCGGCGACGGCATCTCCTCGGCGCTGTTTACCCGCGAGGATGTTCTGGCGCTGCTCGGCGGTGACGGGCGTTAACCCGCTCGGGTGAGGCCGCCAGGGCGGATAGCCCGCGCTGTCCCATCGTCCCCGCTCGTTATGTGTTCATTTGCCATGCCGTGGATGGTTCGCCTGCCTTTGGGCATAAGAACCTCAAGAACATCGGCACATCAGCAAAGGAGAACATCATGGCGAAATTCTTTAAGGACCCCGATGGCAAGCTCATTGCCGCCCTTGGCAACGACGTTGCAACCCCTGCCGGCTGCACGGAGCTGACCGCGAACACCGAGGACGCGGCGCACGAGAAGCACGTGCCCGTCGTCGAGAGCGAGCGCGACGGTCACGTGATCCGTGCGCGCGTGGGCTCGGTCGAGCATCCTATGGTGCCCGAGCACTACATCGAGTGGATCGCCCTTGAGGCCGAGGGCCGTCTGGAGGTCCATTACCTCCAGCCCGGCATGAAGCCCGCGACGTTTTTTGCCGGCGGTTCCAAGACCGGTACCGTCTATGCCTATTGCAACCTGCACGGGCTGTGGTCCGCGACGTTCTAGGAGCGCGCCCCCGCTCGGGGTATCATAGCTAGCATATGCACATGCGAGCGCCGACTGCATCATGCGGCCGGCGCTTTTACTACGACAACGATGGTTTACGACGGAAAGGGCTGAGCCATGAAGCTCGCACTTGCACAGATCGATATGCGCCTGGGTGATATTGAGGGTATCTGCGGTCGCATCGAGGACCAGGCGCGCCTGGCCCACGAGCGCGGTGCGCGCGTGCTGTGCGTCCCGGCTCCGCTCTTTATGGGAGCCCTGCCCGGCGGCCTGGTGGGCGCTGCCGACTTTGAGCACGACATACTTGCCGGCTTGACCGGCGTCGCCGAGCGTATCCAAGAGCTCGATATGATCTGCATCGTGCCCGCGGCGGTTTCGTTTGAGGGCCAGCCCCTGCTCGACTACATGATGCTCAAGGACGGCCATGTGGTGCCGGCCCGTTCGAGCATTGCCCTGCAGCGCGGTGGGACCGGCGATGCCCGTTGGGCGCCGCCGGTCTTCGATGTGGACGGCGTGCGTATCGCCGTGATCTTCGACTTGGACCGCGAGCTCGAGATGCTGCCGACTGGTGTCGACCTCATTGCCTATTTCCAGTTCAACGCGTTTGATATGACCGACCGCGAGAGCGCTGCGATCGCCGCCGTGCGCAGCGGAGCCTACCGCAAGATCGCCTCCAAGCGCAGCGTATGGTTTGCCTGCATGGCACCGGTCGGTGCCTATGACGAGTCGGTGTATACCGGCGGCTCGTTTGTGCTCGACGACTGCGGCCGCGTGGTGGCCCAGGCGCCGTGCTTTGAGGAGAGCCTGCTGGTTCAGGAGATTCAGCGCGGCGTAATGCTCGATGCTTTGGAGGACCACGAGCTGCCCGATTTTCGTTCCGAGGAGTGGTTGTGGCAGGCGCTGGTGCTCGCTGTGCGCGATAACGCCCGTGCCCGCGGTACGTCGCGCGCCGTGGTGGCGCTCGAGGGCGACCTGCCGTCGTCCCTGCTGGCGGCGCTTGCCGTCGACGCCCTAGGTCCGCGCAATGTGGTCGGCCTGGTGTTGGGACGCAACCGTATCTTTACGCCGGCGCAGGAGGAGGCCGAGGCTGCTCGCTGTGCCGCCGTTCGCGCCATTGCCGAGCGTCTGCATATTCGCACGGTTGAGCGTGATGCGCCGGATGCCGCGCGTGTGCTCGACCGCGATGTGTCGGCGGGCGACGCCGAGCGCCTGCGCTCGCGTACGCTGGGCCTCATGCTGGAGGATACGGCGCTCGAGCTGGGTGCGATGGCGTTGAGCCCACTGTCTAAAACTGAGTACGCGCTGGCGGCGCCCGCGCTTTGCGGTGGCTACCAGGGCGATTATGCGCCCTTTGGTGACGTATACCTGTCGACGCTCGAGTTTGTGGCGCGTGTGCGTAACCGCACGTCCGCCGTGGTGCCGCAGGAGCTCGTGACGCTCAACGCGGTGGAGGATTGCATGGAGCGCGTGCTGGCGCGGGCGCTCTCGACGCTCGACGGCCCGGTCGACATGCTCGATCGTGCGGCGCAGCTGCTCGGCGGACTTGAGCCGGGCGAGGTCGATGGCACGCTCGAGTCGCACGTCGACCGCAACCGTCCCTTCGACGACATTCCGATGGCTGCCGGCAAGCCCGAGGCTTGTTCGCTGCTGCTGATGCTCGTGCGTCAGGGAGAGGCGGCTCGCCGCCAGCTGCCGACGGCGCCGATCGTCTCGGCCCGTTCGTTTGTCGAGCGCGCTTGGCCGTACATGCTCGCGTGGTCCGACCTGGGGCTGAGCGGCAAGGAACGCATGACGGTCGATGCGCTGGCGCGCGCCGAGGTGAACCGCTTTGCTGACGAGGATGCAAGCGAGCGCATGCGTGTCGAGATGATGGGCATATTGGGTGACCTGTTGGGTATTTCGCCCGAGCAGATGGAGGAGCTGCGCTCCGAGGATGGCCAGCGTCGCCTGCATGAGGGTATGAAGAAGTTTGAGGGCGAGGTCCAGGACGCCATCGATAAGATGATGGGCGGCCAGGGTGGCCCGCAGGGCGGGCCCCAGGGCACGCCGATGCCGCAACCGCCGGTTGATCCCCGACAGTTTCCGTTCTTCTCGCAGAACTAAACTGGGGATGGGATTCGCTCCCAACCCCGATACTTCAACTAAGCATCTTGACCCCGTTGTGTTATTCTAGAACAGACGTTCGTGAATAGTGCGTGGGGCCTTGTCTCGCGCCGTGCTAGTGGCGAGGGGAGGTCGGCTTGGTTATTTTGGGTATCGACCCCGGTTTGGCCCATACGGGTTGGGGGATTATCGAGGAGCGGCGCGGTGAGGTTCGCTGCCGTGCCTACGGTTGTATCGAGACCAGCGCGGGCAGTCCGCTCGCGGTGCGCCTGTCGCATATCGCCCGCGACCTCAAGGGTGTCGTGGAGCGTTATCGACCCGATACCGCTGCTATCGAGAGCATTTACTTTGGCGCCAACGTTCGCTCGGCCATCCCTACGGCGCATGCCCGCGGTGCTGCACTCGTGGCGCTTTCGGAATGCGCGCTCGAGATTGGCGAGTACACGCCTATGCAGATTAAGCAGGCTGTTGTGGGTACCGGCGCTGCGGACAAACGGCAGGTCGCGTATATGGTTCGTACGCTCACGCAGCTCGATCACGACCCGCATCCCGACCATGCCGCCGATGCCCTGGCCTGCGCCATCTGCCACGTAAACCTCAGCCGCACCCGGGCGCTTACCGGTGGCGAGTTCTATCAACAGAGAGGAACCGGATACTGATGATCTCCCAGCTCCATGGAACGCTTGTCGAGGCAACGATGAGCTCGGCCGTCGTCGATGTATCGGGCGTGGGCTTTGAGCTCGGCATCTCGGGTAGCACTGCGGCCACGTTGCCGACGCCTGGCGGCGAGGTTCGCCTGTATACCCGTATGCAGGTGCGCGAGGACGCCATGACGCTCTTTGGCTTTGCCTCCAAAGACGAGCGCACGATGTTCGATCGGCTCGTGTCCGTCTCGGGTGTAGGTCCGCGCCTGGCACTTGCCGTGCTCTCCACCTATACCTTGGGACAGCTGTATTCGCTGGTGATGGCCGAGGACGACAAGGGCATGGCCAAGGTGCCCGGTGTGGGCAAAAAGACAGCGCAGCGTCTGATCCTGGAGCTCAAGAGCACCTTTGCCAAGGACAAGGGCTTTGTGCCGGTCGACGTAATCCCCGGCCAGGTTGCGATGCCGGTTCCTGCTGCCGCTCCTTCGGCGATCGATGACGCCCGTGCGGCGCTCCTTTCCATGGGCTTTAGCCCGCAGGAGACCGATGTTGCCCTGAGCGGGTATGATGGGCAGAATATGCGTGTCGAGGATCTGCTCGGCGCGGCGCTTAAGCGACTCGGAATGGATGCGTGATGTGGGAAGCCGATGACTCTCAGGACCTGTGGGCGACGCCCGGCAACTCGCCGGCGGCATCCATGGCGCATGGCGAGCGTATGGTGGGTTCAGAGCTGACGCCCGAGGACCTCGATGTCGACCGTACCCTGCGCCCCCAGCGCTTGGATGACTACTGCGGTCAGGAGCATATCAAGCAGAGCCTTCGCGTGCTCATCGAGGCGGCGCAGAGCCGCGGTGAGACACTCGACCACGTGATCTTCTCGGGCCCTCCGGGTCTGGGCAAGACCACGCTGGCTACGGTTATCGCCAACGAGTTGGGCGCTCAGATTAAGACGACGAGCGGTCCGGCCATCGCGCGCACCGGCGACCTGGCTGCCATCCTTACCAACCTGCAACCGGGCGACGTGCTGTTTATCGACGAGATCCACCGCCTCAACCGCTCGGTCGAGGAGGTCCTGTATCCTGCGATGGAGGACTTTGCCCTCGATATTGTGATCGGCAAGGGTCCGGCTGCACGCTCGATTCGCCTGGATATCCCCAAGTTCACGCTGGTGGCGGCAACGACTCGCTCGGGCATGTTGACCGGCCCGCTACGCGACCGTTTCGGCATTTCGTATCGCCTGGATTACTACACCGTTGAGGAGCTCGCCCAGATTGTGACACGCTCGGCGACCATTCTGGGTGTGACGATCGACCATCCCAGCGCGCTCGAGATCGGCTCGCGCTCGCGCGGTACGCCGCGTCTTGCCAACCGTCTGCTCAAACGTGTGCGCGACTATGCGCAGGTGCGCGGCAACGGTCCTATTGAGCTTGATATCTGCCGTCAGGCGCTCGAGTTTTTCGAGATCGACGAGCTTGGCTTGGACTGGATGGATATTCGCATCTTGGAGACACTTGCCAAGACGTTCTCCGGCCGTGCCGTTGGCTTGACCACGCTTGCCAGTGCGGTGGGCGAGGACCCGGGTACGCTCGAGGATGTCTATGAGCCCTATCTGCTGCAGTGTGGCTTGATGATTCGCACACCGCAGGGTCGCCAGGCAACCCTGCGCACATTCGAGCATTTGGGTATTGAACCGACCCTGTAGGAATGGGCTTGTTTTAGCGCATCTGTAGGCTATCGCTGGGCATCGGGTAAACATATCGCCGTTCGTCGGTTACGGGCGTTTTACTATTGCGCGCGCGTGCTATGCTGGATTGGTCTTTTTCTCATCCGGTAACGAAAGGACCGCCCATGCCTACTGACATCGAAATCGCACGTTCTGTTACGCCGCTGCCTATTACCGAGGTGGCCAAGAACGCCGGCGTCGACGTTAAGCATCTGATTCCGTACGGCTTCGACAAGGCAAAGGTCGACTATTCCCTGCTCAACGAGCCGACCGACCACCAGGCCAAGCTTGTCCTCGTGACCGCTATCAATCCCACGCCCGCAGGCGAGGGCAAGACTACCACGACCATCGGCCTGGCCGATGGCCTGCGTCGTCGCGGCGTCAAGAGCGCCGTGGCCCTGCGCGAGCCTTCGCTCGGCCCCGTGTTTGGCGTGAAGGGCGGTGCCGCCGGTGGCGGTTGGGCCCAGGTCATCCCCATGGAGGACATCAACCTGCACTTTACCGGAGACTTCCATGCCATCGGTGCCGCCAACAACCTGCTGGCAGCCATGCTCGACAACCATATTCAGCAGGGCAACCAGCTCGGCATCGACGTTAAGCGCATCACCTGGAAGCGCGTTGTCGACATGAACGACCGTCAGCTGCGCCATGTTATCGACGGCATTGGCGGCAAGGCCCAGGGAGTGCCGCGCGAGGATGGCTTCGACATCACTGTTGCCTCCGAGGTCATGGCAATCCTGTGCCTGTCCACGAGCATCAACGATCTTAAGGAGCGCCTGGGCGAGATTGTTGTCGGCTACAGCTATGCCGGCGAGCCCGTCCGCGCCCGTGACCTTAAGGCTCAGGGTGCCATGGCGGCCCTGCTCAAGGACGCGCTCAAGCCCAATCTGGTGCAGACGCTCGAGGGTACGCCTGCGTTTGTCCACGGCGGTCCCTTCGCCAATATTGCCCACGGCTGCAACTCCATCATGGCCACCCGCATGGCCATGCGCTTTGGCGACGTCGCGATTACCGAGGCTGGTTTCGGTGCCGACCTGGGTGCCGAGAAGTTCCTCGACATCAAGTGCCGCATGACTGGCATTCGTCCCAGCGCCGTCGTGGTCGTCGCAACCGCCCGCGCGCTCAAGTACAACGGCGGTGTTGCCAAGGCTGACCTCAACGAGGAGAACCTCGAGGCCCTCAAGGTCGGCATGCCCAACCTGCTGCGCCACGTCGACAACATTCAGAATGTCTACGGTCTGCCCTGCGTGGTCGCCATTAACCGCTTCCCGACGGACACCGAGGCCGAACTCGAGCTCATCGAGTCCGAGTGCCAGAAGCTCGGTGTCAACGTTAAGCTGTCCGAGGTCTGGGCCAAGGGAGGCGAGGGCGCGCTCGACCTGGCCGATGAGGTCATGCGCTTGATTGAGCAGCCGAGTGAGCTCCAGTTTGCCTACGAGGACGGTGCCGATGTTGCCGATGCCCTTGAGGCCGTTGCCACTAAGGTTTACCGCGCCGACGGCGTCGACTTTACGCCGGCTGCCAAGCGTCAGCTCGCCGAGCTGCGCGAGAACGGCTTTGGCAACCTGCCGGTGTGCGTGGCCAAGACGCAGTACAGCTTTAGCGACAACGCCAAGGCGCTGGGCGCTCCCGAGGGCTTCCGCATCACCGTGCGCGAGCTCAAGGTTTCCGCCGGCGCCCACTTTGTGGTCGCGCTGACCGGCAGCGTTCTGACCATGCCTGGCCTGCCCAAGGTTCCCGCGGCCGAGAACATCGACGTCGACAACGACGGCAACATCACCGGCCTGTTCTAAGCCTGCTACTCATAGCCGCTTGTCCGCCCCGCCGCGCCAACCAAGGCCCGGCGGGGCTTTTTTGATCCCAAGGGGATGGGGGAAACGGATCATTTTGCGGCTGTTGGGTCAATGAGGCTATCCGTATGGGGTTGTTCGTCCAAAACTATGCCGGTTTACTACGATGAATCGGTATACCTCGACCATATCTGGATTTTCCGATAATGACCGATTCGTCTACCTGCGGTTTTGTTTTCTAGTAAAGTAGCGTGCTCAGGTTCGGGCGATTTATCGTAGTAAACCGGCATAGTTTTGGACGTGGCGGCAATGTTGCGCAACAAGAATGGGGATTTTTCTCGTACGGTGTAGTTGGAAGAACTGCGCGGGCGCATTGCGGCTGCGACGAGAGACGGGAGATGCGATGTATTGCACCAAGTGCGGAGCTCAGATACCCGATGGCTCCACGTTTTGCACGAGCTGCGGCGCTCGCGTGGGCGGAGTTGAGGACCAGGCGGAGCCTGTGGCGTTTCCGGTAGGGGATGCGCCGTCGTCCGCTCCTGTGGGACAGCAAGCTCCTCAGGGTGCCCCGGTTCATATGGCGGCGCAGTCTCGTTATGAGGAGCCTATGACCGAGCCTGCTGAGACCGCTCAATCGTTTGTTCCGACGCCGCAGCCCAAGAAGCCCAAGCACAGGGGCCGTATCGTCGCTGCCGTTATCGGCGGTGTTGCCGTTGTCGCCATCGTAGTGGCAATCGTCGTCGTGCCGCGCATCGGCTCGTCGTCCGAGGTGACTTCGGGCGGCAAGGGCTACGTTGTCTGCGCGTGCGAGACTAAAGTGCTGCCCAAGAACAGCAAGGGCAAAAAGCTCAAGAGCTATACCGTCGAGCTGGCGCCGGTGTCTGGCAAGGGCAAGAGCTACACCATCAAAGTGGATGGCGAGGACGGCTTTGTCATGGAGGACTTTGGCGAGCTGCCCGACCAGAAGTACCAGATGACCATCACCTCGGGCAAGGGCAAAAAGAAGAGCACGACCACCATGAAGGTCGACTACGCCAAGGAAGGCTCGGACGCTCCCAAGAACGTTGAGCTCACGCAGTCCAAGAAGGAGGCCAAGGCCTCTGCCAAGGCGGCGGTCAAGACGGCAAACGAGCTGTTCACCGACAAGATCCTCGAGTACCAAAAGAAGTACGGCGAGGGCGAGGCTGTTGAGATTGATGATTCTTCGATGTTTGGAACACGGGGCGTTGCCTACGCTAGGCTCATCGATTTTGACGGCGATGGCCAGGACGAACTGTTGATTGAGTACTCTGACGAGCCGATTGAAAACGACAATGGTGCCACTGCTGCCAAGGTAGAGGTCTGGGCTTATCGCGATGGTGAGATCGAGAAGGTATACGAGCCCGACACTCAGGTTTACACCATGTGCGCTGGCGTCTCGCTTTACGTATACGAATACGATGGTACCTATGGATTCAAACGGTATCTGCATGATGGGGAGACAATTAATTTCAAAGAAGTCCCCGATGGCTTTAACCAATCTCATGATGGCTACGAGTGCGAATTCAACGCCTATGACGGCAAATCATTTAGCGCCATTGTTGGCCCTGCGTCGATTGACGATTCGAAGGTGAAAGACATCAATGAAGTACGTGAGTTTGACGCTGAGTTGTTCAGCAGCGAGGAAGTTGTAGCAAAAAGCATCGCAACGGTGGCCACGACGCTGGAGCAGCTGAAATCGAAGGACGATGGCAGTGCGCAGGTGGGCTACGAGGCCGTTTCTGCCACGCAGGATGTTGACTTTACGGCTGCGGTTGGCGAAGGCCCGCTGAATCCGTCCCCCGATGACACGTGCCAGATCACGGCAACGTGGACCTATCCCCAGGTGAAGGGCCAGGGCGTTGGTGTCGCCAAGTTTAACAAGGATATGGTCCAGCTCGTTGCGGATACGCTCGATGCGAGCAAGCAGGCCTCGATGGATGACGAGGACAGCCGCGTGACCATGATGTACACCGCCGAGATCGTCTCGATCGATGGCGATATTGCCTGCGTGCGCACGTTCACCGACAGCTATCAACCTCCGTATCGATCGGAACGGGTGACGAGGTCGGCGTACTACAACCTCAAGACGGGTGAACAGGTTTCGCTCGAGGACTCACTTGCGCAGCATGGGCTCTCGTTCGATACCCTCAAGAGTGAAGCCAAGCAGGCAATTAAGACGGCAAAGCCGGATATGGACTCCGTGTCCGAAGACAACATCGACGATGACGATAACTACACCGAGGACCATTTCTACTACGACGGCAAGGGCTATATCGTTGTCCTCGATACTGGCGAGTTTGACTGCATGGCATGGGACACGCACGACTTGGTTGCGCACGCATTCGACTCGAGCTATTCCAGTGGTCAGGATGTGACGCCCGAGCGAGCCAGGGCTACGTACGTACCCAATGAGTAAGGTGGACCGCGAGGGATAAATTGAACTGTCCCCGGTGACGCAAAACGCAGCGCCGCCGGGGACTATTTGATGCAAATTGGCTCCGAAACAAGCTATCTGGGCCAGCCACGCCACGAAAAGCGCCCATCTACTACGTTTGCCAGGGCTGGACCGACCATGGAGCGTTTTTTAACAATGCAGCAAGACGTTTACCTGCGGTTTTGTTAACGCAAATTTGGCTATGGTTGGCACCCTTGGGTTAAACGTAGTAGATGGGCGCAATTTGTGGTGCACAGCCCAAGAAGGGATCATTAGCCGCGCTGGAGGCCGAAGAGTTTGGCGTTGCGCTCGGCGACCATCATGTTGATGTCGGCGATTTCCATCTCGCCGTCAATGTAGGGCTGGTAGGTGCCATATGGATCGCCGGCTCCCAAGCTGCAGCTTCCGCAGTTGTCGCAACTGCCGTTACCGCAGCCCGCGAGCGCTAGCTTGATGATCTCCTCACGCTCGGCACGCGTCGTGTCCTTGATGAGCTTGCTTTTTGCCATAACGTTCCTCGATTCGATTGTGACCGTCGCCGCGCATGTCTTGTAGATACCGGCGGGCTTTGCCCATCATAGGCTTTTGCGCGGGTAGAATGCATGGATAACTTGATGCTTACGGGCGACGGAAAGGAAACGTTGCATGGACCAGGATAAGACGACCGTAATGGGTGGCTACGGCTCCCCGCGGACGGGCAATGGCGCCGATGAGACCCGCGTCGTGCCGAATCCCAGCTACGCCTCGCCCGATGCGACCCAGGCCTCGGCCGATCCCACGCGCGTTGTGAATTACGGAAACGCAGCGCAGGACCCGTATGGTGTCTCGTCGCAGAGCCCCTACGGCAACGCGGCGGCAGACCCTTATGATGACCTGCTGCAAAATCCCATTCCGCAACCTCAGCAGACGACATATATGCCGCGCACGGCACAGCCGCGCTACGAGTCGCGCGACCGATATGCGCGCGAGCCGTATCGTGAGTATCCCAAGTCCATCCCTCAGTATGGCGAGGACGAGGAGAAGAAGCCTTCGCGTTCGTCGAGCGTGATCAAGAAAATCCTGATCGTGCTGGCGATCTTCTTTGCCTTGTCGGTTGTGTTTGCCATCGTGTCGGGCATGCTCAACAAGCGGGGCGCCACGACTGATACCACGGCCGAGCAGACCGAGACTACCCAGTCCGGCACCGTCGACCTGAGCGATATCCCGGGTCAGTACTGGTCCAACGCCAAGAAGCTCCTCAAGTCGCGTGGGGCCGATCTTTCGAACGCCGTGATTCTGACCGACGACGGCTCGACGCCCGTTGTCGATGCCAACTGGGTCGTGACGTCTGCCTACTATAACGACAACGGCAACCTGGAGGTCCAGCTCACGCGCAAGGACGGCTCGTCGGGCAACGCGTCCGGCGACCAGGGCGGCGCGGACAGCTCGAGCTCCAACACGCTGGAGAATCTGAGCAACAAGGCCCAGGAGCTTGGGGATAAGGCCCAAGAGCTGGGTGACACGGCTCAGAACCTCGGCGATACTGCACAGAACCTGGGCGATATGGCAACGAACGCCTGGGATGCCCTGCAAAACGGGATTTCGGGCGCGCAGGGGAACTAGCGCTCGAGCGGCTAGAGCCTTAGCGGTGCAAACAAAAACGGGACGCAGGATCGCGTGACCGGGCGCATAGGCGCGTTGGTCGGCGGTCTTGCGTCCCGTTTTGCTGTCGATTACAGCTGTTCGGCCGGGCGGTCGGGCGAGCTGAAGCCCGAGTCAAATGTGACGACGCACGAGGCATCGGGCCGGCGCTCGTGCACGATGCGCGTGACGAGCTCCAGCAGCTCCTCGTCGGATATGTCAAAGCCGTCGGGACGCACCAGGTCAAACGAAACGAACCTGTCGTGCTCGTGCAGGTCGTGGATGGAGAGCGCGGGATCGATTTGCGCTATGCCGCGCTTGACCCAGCCACGCAGGTCGTCGCCGGTGGTGGCGATGGGGTCGCAGTGCAGCGTGATACCGATGCCCATCTGATGCCTGATATCGTGCTCGATGGTGTCCAGAATCTCATGGTGCTCAAACGCATCGCCCTCGCCGGGCATTTCCACGTGTGCGCTGGCAAATTGCCGACCGGGGCCGTAGTCGTGCACCATCAGGTCGTGCGTGCCTAGGACCTGCGGATACGACATGATCTTGTCGCGGATTGCCTGGACGAGCTTGGGGTCGGGCGCTTGCCCCAACAGCGGGCTGATGGCGTCGCGCACCAGGCCCATGCCGCTGATGCAGATGAAGATGCCCACGCCCAGGCCCGCCCAGCCATCGAGGTCAAAGCCGGTCGTCTGCGAAATAAGCGCTGCGGCCAGGACTGAGGCCGAGGTAATCACGTCGTTTTTGGAATCCTGCGCCGTGGCGATAAGCGTCTCGGAATCGATGCGGTTGCCCAGCGTGCGGTTGAACGCCGCCATCCAAAACTTGACGAGCATGGACAGGATAAGGGCTGCCATGGAGAGCGCCGAATACGCGGTGGGGGAGGGCTTGATGATCTTGGTGACCGACTCCAGGATCAGGTTGATGCCGACGGCGCAAACGAGAACGGCGACAAACAGCCCCGCTAGGTACTCGTAGCGGCCGTGGCCATAGGGGTGCCCCTCGTCGGCCGGGCGGCTGGCAAGGCGGAACCCGAGCAGGCTCACGATGTTGCTCGAGGCGTCGGAGAGGTTGTTGAAGGCATCGGCGATAAGCGAGACGGAGCCCGCGAGCAGACCAGCTATGCCCTTGGCCAGGCACAGTGTGATGTTGAGGCCAATGCAGATGAGGCTTGCGGCAAAACCCGCATTGGTGCGGCAGGAGGTATCGACCGGCTCGCTTTCGCTGCCGGGAACAAGCGTATGTACCAGCTGATTTACAAATTGCATGGCGTATCTCCTCGCATTCTTATTAAGGGGATAGTGTAGCTCGCACAGACGCAACGTGTACCGATGCTCAGAAAATGCAGCAATGGTCTGCCGGCGCTAACGAGTGCGCCTTCCCGTCCGACCAGGTGCTCCATTTTGGGCCACATGGGTATGGGCATGTGCCTGCCTGCCCGACATACTTAATGTCGACAGCCCCTGTGCAAAGGAGGAAGTATCCATGGACGAGATGTTTGCCATTAAATGCCAAAACTGCGGCGGCCCTATGTACTCGCACCAGGCTAAACGCAGCTTTGAGTGCGCCTATTGCGGCACGGTCGTTCCGTGGCAGGCTGATGCGGGGGAGCCCAAGAGCGTCCTGGGTATCCGTCATACGCCGCTGACGGTGGTTGACGGGCTGCTCAAGCTCACGCACGTCTCGCAGCTTGAGCGCCCGGTAGACCCGGACTGGTATTTCTTTAATTCGCACTGGCGCAATCAGTCGGTTCTGGAGCATCTGCTGTGGGAGGACCGTGGCACGGCGCAAGAGTTCCAAGAGGCGACGCACGTGAGCATTCCCTGCCCCTTCTGTGGCGCGTCCTTTGAGGGCGAGTCGACCCAACGCGTGTTTGAGTGCCCGTCGTGCGGCAACAAGATTGGCGTGGCCGACCTTCTCAAGCCCGGTACCTTTAGCAAGCGCCTGACCATGGGCGTGGGTGCTGAATACGTTCCCGAACAGGGCGTCCCCTGTGAGATATCGCCGCAGCAGGCACGTGCTAACGCGCTGCAGCTGGTGCGCCAGTACCCCGACGCCTTTGCCGGTCACGACGTGGAAGACGCGATTCAAAACGACATGATGCTCTTCTATTTCCCCATGGCGTTGGCGGATTTGCGCATGATGGCGTCCTTCCCGGGCAAGGGCCTGAGCAAGGAGACCCTGGTGTACTACGAGGTGCTCGACTGGGCGTATCCGCGGGCAAACTACCTGGACGTTCGCCTTGTGGGCATTTTGGAGCCGTGGGATTTTGGCAAGGTGGGGCCGTTCGATCCTGCCATGCAGGAAGGTGACTTCCGCGTCGTTTCCGTCGATGCGTCTACCAAGGACCAGGTGGTCATTGATAAGCTGGCGCTCGATATTGCCGGCAACGATGCCGAGGCGGTGCTGGGGCTCAATAAAAAGAGCATCCGCGCCTGGGCGCGCAAGGCCCGCAAACATAAGGACGGCCTGGTGATGGTACCGGTCTACTTTGTCGATCGCCCGGCGTCGGATAGCCGCGACGGCGAGCAGGTGCGCATCGCCGTGAACGGCCAGACGGGTCGCGCGGCCGCGGTGGTGTTTAGCGACAAGCGCGAGACGCATGTGGTGGCACCGCTCAATCCCAACGTGATGCTGTCGAGCGAAAGCACCGTGCACGCCACGCCCATCGAGGTCAAATACGTTAAATCGCCCTTCCTATACCAGATCGTACGCCGCGGAGGCGGCGAGCAACCGCGGCAGGTGGCAGCGGCGGCGGAGGGTTCCTACCGAGAGGAAAAGCCCAAACGCCGCGGTCTGCTGGGTGCGCTATTTGGGAAATAGGGAGTAGTGCTGGGGTGTCGGGCTGCATCACAAGGTCATTAGATGAATTTAAAAGTGCTGGGAACGTGCTACCATTGCCGATAGCCTTAATCTTGTAGAAGCGGAGGCCGGATTATGGGTTTTGCGGATCAGCAGCTTCAGATTCAGGTACCGTATTCTCCTGACGACACGTTTAATGCCTTGAAGGCAGCTATGGAAAAGCTGCCTAAAGTAAAAGTTGATAGCGCATCGCCCGCAACAAGAACAGTTGCAGCCGAGATTGGTATGAGCCTTTGGTCCTGGGGTGAAAATATCAGTATTTCGGTTGTTCCAGTTGAAGGCGGATCTGGCGTTACTGTCAACTCGTCATCTAAGGTCAGGACAAACGTATTAAACGGGGGCAAAAATGCAAAGAATATTGCCGAGATAGTCGATGCCCTATCGAAGGAGCTCGAGCAGTATCCGCAGGTTTCACAGACTATTGAGACGCTGGTGGATAGTGGTGATGTAGTTGCAAGGCCCGAGAGACTTGCAGCGCTGCGTGATAGTGGAGTACTTACCGAGGAAGAGTTTGCTGCAGAAAAGGCGAAAATCCTTTCGTAATTAGACACGATGGTTGGATTTGCTTTCTGTTATTGAACTTGTTTATACCAGGCTGAAAACATCGTGTGGAATAAAAGTGCGAAGTAGCCTCGCCTTATACGGCAATAGGGACCTCTTTTGGGCGCCCTGCCTTTGGTGCGTCGGCGAGTCGTGCCTCGATGGAAGCTTTGGACACCATGCGCTTGGCGCCGTCCTTCCATGAATCCAACATTCCTGCATTTATCAGTTGCGATACCCGTGCTGAGCTAACACCGAGCATACGTGCGGCATCCGCTGCGGTGACGGTGGGGATGTCGCCGAGCTCGCGGCTGACGGCCACGGCGATAATCTTGCCGCCGTGTTGTGGCTGGTGTCCAAAGTCCGGCGCGGGAAGATCGACGCCGCCCATAAGGTGATCGTCGACCATACATGCGAGAAAATCGACGGCGCTTTCGACGGCGTCGTTTAGGTCGGATCCGAACGTTCCTCCTCCGCCCAGCGAGTCACATGGCACAGCATCGACAATGCCGTCCGAATCAAAGAACTCGAATTCCCATACGTAAACCATGTAAGACCTCCTCCGATGCCGGCGATTTGAGGAACATCCTAAGAGCCCACCAAGCGCATCGAACACCTTTATTGTCTCTAGTTTAAAGCCTCGTGCGGACACGATTTGGCGCTCTGCGCACGACCGCGAAAAGGGTTTGCGGTGACTAAAATGTGGTCATAGAGATGGTTTTATCGAACTCCATGGGGGTGGCGCGCGTGGATAACAACACGTTGCTGTTTCACGATAAGGGTGCCGGCGTTTTCAAGGGAATAAGCATCTATCCCAATCGCATCGAGGCGGTCGTGAAGAACGACTTCTTCGGTACCCATACCAAGATCGTCTACCTCAAGGACATTACGGGTGTCAACGGGGTCAAGGGTAAGCGCGTGTTCCTCCGCAATAGGTTGCTGACCGCCTGTTCCTACAGGCTGAGCAGTCACTCCCAGGCTCAGGAATTTGTCAGCGTGCTCAATATGGTGATGTGACCGGGCGCTTTCGAACACAAAAAACCGGGATGCAAGGAGTCGCACCTTGCATCCCGGCTGAGCTAAAACGGCGCTGCTGCATGCCGTTGGAGCTTTAGCGCTTAATCTCGATATCGTCGAGCTTGACGTCCATGGCCTCGGTCTTTGCCTCGGCGATATCATCGGCAAGCTCCAGGGACTTCATCATGGTCTCGACGGCGTCCTTGTGTTCCTCGACGTTGTCGATACGCACGTACACGCTGCCGCCGTCAACGTCGGTGAAGTACTCGGTCGTCACGCCGCCCGAGTGCGTAAAGTAGGCGCTGCGCCAGGTCTTGCCGTTGTACTTAACGGGATCGCTCTCGGTCCATCCGGAGTTGGCCTTCCACTTTGCCTCGTAGTCAAACAGTTCATCGGCGTTCTTGTCAGGATCGAAGACGGGGATGAAGCGGTCGCTGGCATGCTCGCTCTCGGTGAACTTAAACTGGGCCCTGTCGGCGGTATCGCCTGCGACGTCTGTGATTTCGACGCCCTCGGGGACTTCGACCTTAAACCAAATGAAGTCGGTCCTCATATCCACGGCTGGTTTTTCTGCTCCGCCGCCACCGCCACTTCCGGTAGCGCCGCCGCTGCCACCGCAGCCCACCAGGGCAACTGCGGCAAAGAGACTGATGCAGAGGGTGAGAATCGCAAAGGCCTTCTTTTTCATGGTCGTGTCCTCCTCGATCTGTAACCGCCCATGGATTACCTGCCTTTACTGTACGCGCGAGCGGCTCGTTCAGGTGGGCCATGTGTCCCATTCTGGGGGCCTGATTTGCGCCGACAAGTGGCAATATGCTCGGGCGTAAAAGAGGGAAGGGCCGGCCGATCCGATCCTCCCCTGGCTGGGCGTCCGATCATTTAATGACTGCGCATGCGATGCTGCGTGCGATCCCCTAATGCTTGATCTCGATGCTCGAAATCTCGACTTCGCGTGCCTCGGCAACTGCCTTCGCCATGTCATCGGGAAACTCGATGGAGTTGAGGAGCGCCTCGGCTTCTTTCTTATGCAGATCGAAGTTCGAGATGAGGACGTAGACGCTTCCCGGCTCAACGTCGGTAAAGAGGAGGGTTGAGACGCCGCTGTTGTCCTCGTACGTTCCGACGAGCCACGTCCTGCCGTTATACTCGACGGACCCGCCATCCTTCCAACGGAACGTATCACCTTTCTTTTCTGCCTGGTCGGCGTGGGATTCCTCTGCCGTCAGCGCTTTTTTCCAAACGGGGATAAAGCGATCGGCCGAACCGTTCTCGTCTTCGGGGAAGGTGAGCTGGACCCTGTCGGCATTCTTGCCAGCGGAGTCGCTTACGCCAACGCCCTCGGGCATCTCGACCTTAAACCAAATGAAGTCATTCTTCTTGGCAACGGGGGCCGTTTCCTTGCCTTCGTTCTTTGAGGTGCTGCCGCCCCCGCCCGATGCGTTCCCGCCGCAGCCGACAAGGGCAAACGCGGCAAAGAGGGCGATGCAAAGGGAAAGGATCGATAGGGTCTTTTTCTTCATGGTGGCGTCCTCCTTGTCTGCCGATGACATCACGGCGCCGCATGCTGTTGGGGTGCTGATTGCGCTGGCGGCGGATGTCTCTGTGTACTGTGCGGCTTATACCTCCGTTCATCGCTTGTGGCCGTTGCGCGGCCGTGCCCCAACGGGTTCCTTACTTATAGATATGCCCCAGCTTGTTCTGTCCGGGAGTCTCGAAAGGTGGGCCATATGTCCCATGTTTGCGTGTGCGGGCTTGCCGCAAGGTGGGCCTGGTGCTGGGCAAGCGTGCGGTTTGGTTGATGCTCCCAATGTTGCGCAACAGCGATGCTGGCTTGAGGTTTTAGACTTGGCTGTGACAAAAGCTAAACCACGAAAGGTCGAACGATGTTCTGTCAAAAATGCGGACAGCAAGTTCCCGATGGATCGACGTTTTGCACGCATTGCGGGGCGTCGCTTGCGGGTGGCTCCGCGCCGACGCCTGCGGCTGCTGCTCCGACTTCTGCGCCCACGGCCGGTCCGGGCCTGACCCAGTCGATGCCGTCGGTCGCGCCTGCACCTCAAAAGCCCAAGAGCAAGGCGCCGGTCATTATCGCGGTGGCGTGTGCCGCCGTGGTACTCCTCGGGGGTGGCACGGTGTTTGCGCTTACGATGCTCAACGGGTCCAAGAGCTCTGACACGCAGATTTCGGTGATCGATACCGGATCTTCGGACGAGAAAGATTCTTCTGCCAAGAAGAAGAGCGACAAGTCCAAGGCCAAGGAGTCTTCGTCGTCGGATGACGAAGCCGTTCCCGAGGACGAATCGGCATACTACGGCTCGGGCGATTCGGACGATTATCTAACCGACGTGTATACGTACACGAACGACATGCATCCTTATAGCATGTCGATTCCCAATCGCTTTGAGATGGAGGATACTCCCAGCGGCAGCGGCACTAGGTATGAGGATCCGGAGACGGGTTTTGTGATCAACTTGTTTGGCTACGTCAACATTAACGAAGAAACCGCACACGAGATGTTCGTCGACGCGGACACCTCGGGCAAGGCCGACCTCTATACCGCAGAGGGCGACAACTGGTACGTGGTCTCGTGGCGCGAGGACGATACGATCATTTACGAAAAGACGATCGTCACGGATTCGACGATTGCCACGGCGCATTTGGAGTACTCGACTGCAAACCGCGACATGGGGTCGAAGATTATCGACACGTTGCTGCCGACGTTTCAGGTGGACTAGGCGCCCGTGCCTATAGCCGGCAATCGGAAACGCCGATAGCCAGAGCTCCTGACAGCCTTTGTCTTATGGGCTAGACTGACTTGGACAAGATCGATGAATGGGATAATCGCTTCCTGGCGTCGTTGTCCCATTTTTTATTATGCGTGCGGTCCGTGGTGTCCGGCGCGGTGGGCAGAGGTGTTTCGATGAGCCAAGAGATGATGGATAAGACCTGTCGCGGTTTTGCCGAGGCGTTGGCTGCACGCGAGCCGGTTCCCGGCGGCGGAAGCGCGAGCGCGTTTGTGGGAGCACTGGGTGCCTCGCTGTGCGGGATGGTTGCTCGCTATGGCGCGACCAATCCCGCGCTTGCCGATCGCGCGGACGATCTGACGCACGCGTTTGCCCAGGCAGACGAGCTGGCTCAGGAGCTTGTGGGTCTGGTTGCCGAGGACGTTCGTGCGTACGGCCAGGTGTCTGCGGCATACGGTATTCCTCGTGATGACCCCGCTCGACCCGCGGCGATTCAGGATGCGTTGCACGTGGCCGCCATGCCGCCGTACCGCATTATGGATGCGTGCGGGCGCGCGCTGGCGCTGCTCGAGGACATGGCCGATAAGGGCTCGCGCCAGTTGCTGTCCGATGTGGCCTGCGGTGCCGTGTTCTGCCGCGCCGCCATGCAGGGCGCGAGCTTGACGCTCTTTGCGAACACCACGTCTATGAAAGACCGGGCACGCGCCGAAGAGCTCGAGGCGGCGTGCGATGAACTGTTGGATACGTGGCTGCCGCGCGCCGATGCGCTGGCGCGCCGCGCTGCTGACGCCGCAAGGAAGAGGGGATAGCCATGGCAGAACTGCTGAAGGGTGCTCCCGTTGCCCGTGCTTTGACCGAGGAGCTCGCTGCTCGCTGCGCGGCTTTGCGTGAGCGCGGCGTTGTTCCGACGCTGGCCATCGTTCGCGTGGGCGGGCGCGAGGACGATCTATCCTACGAGCGCGGTGCCCTCAAGCGCTGCGAAAAGGTTGGCATTGAGGCTCGCCGCGTTTTGCTTCCTGTCGATGTTTCGCAGGATGAGCTGCTGGCGGCTATTAAGGACATCAATGCCGACCCCGCTGTTCACGGTTGCCTGATGTTTCGCCCGCTGCCCGCTGGGCTTGACGAGGATGCGGTTGCCGCGGCACTCGATCCCGCCAAGGATGTTGACTCCATGACGCCGGCCTCGCTGCTTACCACGCTTTCGGGGCGAGGCGAGGGCTTTGCTCCTTGCACGGCTGAGGCTGTGTTGGCGTTGCTGGATCATTACGGCGTTGAGCTGGATGGGGCCAAGGTCGCGGTCGTCGGTCGATCGCTGGTGATTGGCCGTCCCGTAGCCGCCATGCTTACGGCTCGCAATGCCACGGTGACGACGTGCCATACGCATACGCGCGACTTGGCTGCCGAGTGCCGTGCGGCTGATATTGTGGTTGCGGCCGTTGGACGCGCGCGCACGATTGGCGCGGATGCAGTTCGCGAGGGCCAGACGATTATCGATGTGGGCATTAATTGGGACGAGGATGCTGGCAAGCTGGTCGGGGACGTCGATTTTGATGCTGCGGAGCCGATCGTTAACGCCATCACGCCCGTGCCGGGCGGCGTGGGGGCTGTAACGACAGCGGTTCTTGCCAAACACGTGATTGAGGCGGCGGAGCGCGCATCGAAATAGGCGTTTTGGGCTGTTTGAGGGGGTTAGACATATACCACGTGGGCAAAAAACGCCAAATATGAGTACTGTTGCCAAGATAGTCACATATGTTTTAGGTCATTTTGGCTCTCTATCGGTATTTATTATCGATAGAGAGCCTATTTTATTGGACTTATGAGGAATTACATTGTCAAGCTTTTGAACAAATGTAGATTATCGACACCTGCATTCGCTTAAATTGCTGCTACTAAATTTGTGACAGTACTCATATTTGGCATTTTTTGACCACAGGGATCTCGAGGGGCTCGAGGGGTCGCGGTTTCGCCCTTTTTGCTCCGAAGCGATACACTGTTGCCGTTTGATTTCTTCGCTCAAGGAGGATGCGCATGCCGTGCACAACGATTTTGGTTGGTAAGAACGCGAGCTACGACGGGTCGACGCTTGTTGCCCGCAATGAGGACTCGTCCAACGGGGTGTTTGAGCCCAAGCGCATGCGCGTAGTGCATCCCGACGAGCAGCCGCGTGTCTACACGAGTGTCCTGAGCCACCTGACCGTTGAGCTGCCCGACAATCCCATGCGTTACACAAGCGTCCCCGACGTTGTCCCGGGTCATGGCATTTGGGCTGAGGCCGGCTTCAACGAGCTCAACGTTGGCATGTCCGCAACCGAGACGCTTACCACCAACGAGCGCGTCCGCGGCGCCGATCCGCTTGTCGACTACGTGCCCGCCAAGGGCAACGAGGGCGAGGACGGCTATGTTCCGGCGCAGCCCGGCGGTCTGGGCGAGGAGGACATGGTGACCCTGGTGCTGCCGTATGCCAAGTCCGCCCGCGACGGTGTGCGTATCCTGGGCGACCTGCTCGAGCGCTACGGTACCTACGAGAACAACGGCATCGCCTTTAGTGACGTTGACGAGATCTGGTGGCTCGAGACCATCGGCGGCCACCACTGGATCGCCAAGCGCGTGCCCGATGACGCCTATGTGACCATGCCTAACCAGCTGGGTATCGATAGCTTTGACCTGGACGACGCCGAGGGCGCCCAGGTCGACCACATGTGCTCCGCCGACCTGCGCTCCTGGATGACCGAGTGGCATCTGGACCTGACGCTGGGCGTCGAGGGCGATGGTCCCGCCGCGGTCTTTAACCCGCGCGAGGCCTTTGGCTCGCACAGCGACAGCGATCACGTCTACAACACGCCGCGCGCCTGGTACATGCAGCGCTGCCTCAATCCCAGCGATGTGTGGGACGGTCCCGAGGCCGACTACACGCCCGAGAGCGACGACATCCCCTGGAGCCGCGTGCCCGAGCGCAAGGTGACCATCGAGGACATCAAGTACGTGCTTTCGAGCCACTACCAGGGCACGGAGTACGACTGCTACGGCAGCAAGGGCACGCCCGCCACGCGCGGTGCCTATCGTCCCATCGGCATCAACCGCAACAGCCAGCTTGCCGTGTTGCAGCTGCGTCCCTATGTACAGCCGGCGTATCGCGCCGTGCAGTGGATGGCGTTTGGCTCTAACTCGTTTAACGCGCTCGTGCCGCTGTACGCCAATGTCGAGACCATGCCCGAGTACTATGCCGACACGCAGGCTCGCGTGACGTCCGAGAATTTCTATTGGGCAAATCGCCTGATCGGTGCCTTGGCCGATGTTCGCTTCCATGAGTGCGGTCGTGCGGTCGAGGATTATCAGGAAAAGGTCGGCGGCATGGGCCACAAGCAGATTCACGACGTTGACGCTGTCGTGGCCGCGCTGCCCGAGGCCGAGGTGCCCGCCGAGCTTGCCCGCGCCAACGAGGAGTTTGCCGAGCGCGTGCGGGTGGAGACCGATGCTCTGTTGGGCAAGGTCCTCTACACCACGAGCTGTGCCATGAAGAATTCCTTCGCGATGAACGACAATGTGAGGTAAAGCCGACCTTGCAACGAGCGAGCGGGGCAAACGCCGTCGAGGGCTTTGCCCCGCTCTATTCCTACCTTGGCGGTAAAACGATTTTGTGTCGTTCGCCCAATCTTGGGTACAAGAAGGCCAATGCAGTTGTTCATGATTGGAGCCAACCATGGTTATGAAACTCGATCAGCTTGTTAACGGTGCCATCAACGTGGGCTTCGGCGCCGCCGCCGTTGCCGTCGAGGGCGGCAAGAAGGTCCTTGACGACCTCAATACCAAGGGCGAGCAGGTCCGCAAGGATGCCGGCACCCCCGATATCGCCCGCAGCGTGTCTGACATGTTCGAGCAGGCGGGTGGCACCATCTCCGACCTGACCGAGCGCCTGGGCATGCAGGGCGAGACTGCGGCGCAGCGCGTGCTCGACGAGCTCATCCTGGCCCGCGTCCGCGTTATGACCGCCCCTGAGCGCACGGCCTTTTTGGCCCATGTGCGCGACATCGTCGATTCGGTCGAGGACAACGTGACCTCGGTGCCCGTCGAGTCCGTTGAGCCCGACGACGCAGAGGACGCCGAAGAGGCCGAGTAGCAGCGCAGATGGCAGATTCCACCACCGATTACAACAATCTAGATCCCTTGGGTGACGAGACGGCGGTTGTCGATGAGGTTGAGGCCGCCGTCTCGGGCGCTCGCAAGAAGCCGCGCGCTGTCGATATGGTCCCCGAGGAGCCCGACGCGATGGCGCCGGACGAGGAATACCAGCTCACGCCGGCAGGTCGTCGTGAGCGCATTGGGCAGATCGTTCGCCTGATCAAAAAGTATCGCGTATGGGATAACCTCACGCCGGTGCGCCTGCGTCGTCTGCTCGAAGAGCTCGGCCCCATGTTCGTTAAGATGGGGCAGATTCTGGCCAACCGCTCCGAGATTTTGCCGCAGCGGTTTTGCGACGAGCTGCGTCGCCTGCGCTCCGACGTAGAGCCGGTGCCATATGAGGTAGTGCTCCGCTGTCTGGAAGAGGAGTACGGCCAGCGCTTGGGGCAGATGTTCGACGCCATCGACCCCAACCCGCTCGGTAGCGCGTCGCTCGCGCAGGTGCACCGCGCCCGCCTGGTGACCGGCGAGGACGTGGCCGTTAAAGTGCAGCGCCCCGGTGCGCAGCAGGTGATGGCGCAGGACATCGACATCATTCGCTCGGTGGTGCGCATCGTTTCCAAGTTTGTCAACACCGATCAGTTTGTTGACCTGCACGGCGTGGTCGAAGAGCTGTGGACCTCGTTTCGCGAGGAGACCAACTTTTTGGCCGAGGCCAAAAACCTCAACGATTTCTATGAGTTCCACAAAAGCGTGCATGGCGTGTCGTGTCCCAAATCCTACTTGGATCTGTGCACCGAGCACGTCGTGGTCATGGATTACGTCGACGGCATCTCGATTGCCGATCCCGAGCGCCTGGTGGCCGAGGGCTATGACCTGGAAAAGATCGGCTCGGCGATTGTCGAGGACTATTCGACGCAGGTGCTCGATGACGGCTTTTTCCATGCCGACCCGCATGTGGGAAACATCATTCTCAAGGACGGCATCGTCTACTTTATCGACCTGGGCATGGTCGGGCGCATGTCGAGCCACGACCGCGGTATCGTTAAGGACATGATTTTCGCCGTGGCCGAGGGTGACGTTCCCAAGCTCAAGGACTCGCTTATGCGCTTTGCCGTGACGCGCGGCGACTCGGCCGAGCTTGACCATTCGGCCTTTTTGTGCGATCTGGACTTTATCGTTGCTGACTTCGCGGGTCTTGACCTTAAGGATCTTGATATCGGCGAGTTTTTGACCTCGCTGCTAAATTTGGCGCGCAAGAACGATGTTGAGCTGCCGAGCGTGGTGACGATGTTCGCCCGCGGCATGGTGACGCTCGAGGGCCTGCTGACCGAGTACATGCCCAACGTCAACATGATCCAGATCATCCAGATGCATATCAAAAACGAGAAGAGCACCTATGCGCGCGTGCGCGATATGGGGCGCGATCTTGCCGCGAGCAGCTATCGCGCGGCAAAAGGCTCGCTCGAGGCGGCCGAGTATCTGGGCTTGGCGTCGCGCATGCTCACGCGCGGCCAGCTTAAGGTGAACACGCAGATCATGAGCAGCGATAAGGCGCTGCGACAGCTGGGTGGAATTATCGACCGCATGTCGATGGCAATTGTGATCGCCGGTCTTTTTATCGGTTCGTCGGTGGTGTACTACGCGCGCATCGAACCGGTTGTGTTTGGTATCCCTGTCATTGGCTTTATGGGCTACGTGAGCGCGCTGGTGTTGGCGCTGATGCTGGGCCGCGAGATCTGGCGCAACAGCCACGGCGGCAAGCACTAGAGGCTGCGACCGTCACTGCATTCTTCTATCGCAAACCATAGCTTTTACCTTGGGCTTCGCCTGTGTGCGGGGCCCTTTTGCGTGCTACCATATCGACAGTAATAATCGATGGCCTAGATGGTGGTGCGGAGACGCACGAATGCGCGGTTTTCCTGCGTGTTTGGGAGAATCGGGGTGCAAGTCCCCGGCTGTACCAGTAACCGTAATTCCTCTTGGCCCGGGATGGTCACGTCGCAGATCGGACGGCGCGCCCGGGTCGGTAAGGTTAAGTCGGATCGCCTCCCATCTTGCACGCGACCGTGGCGCATGCCGCCGGTACGCGTTGGGCTCTGGAGGGAAGGGGGACCCCGATGGGGGTACTCGAGCGCAATGTGCGCGATGACGTGGGGCAGCCGCTGGGCAATGCTCCAAGTGCAGACAATAGGAGACAAATGGATATGTTTGAGGACGAGTGCCAGCGCGCCTCGTGGCGTCGTCATGGAGCGATTGCCCGTGGCGTAGCCAAGCGCGGTCTGGTGGCGTTCCTGGCTTTTGCCATGGCTTTTGGCACCACGCCGGCGCAACTTTGGGCTGAGGGTGCCGAGGGCATTGCCGAGGCCGTGGCTCAGGCCGCAACGGGCGGCGAGGGCGCGGCGGCCGACGATGGCGCTGCTGCCGGCACCGGCGCGAACAGTGCGGCGGCGAGCGCTGCTGCCGATGACGCCGGCGCAGATCAGGGCGCAACTGCGAGTGCCGCGAATGGCGATGACACCGCAGCAGACAACGCGACTGAGTCCGAGAGCTCTCCCGCGGTGCCTGCTGCTTCGGAGCAGAAGAACGCCGCCGTCGCCGCGTCCGCCACAACGCTTTCGAGCGAGGCCAAGGTCTTCATCCAGGACACCAAGGATAAGGACAGCTCCTATTCCACGAAGTCGGGCGCGCTCAGCGCGGGCGACACGCTCTGGGCAAATATGTACGATGAGGTCGAGGACGACTGGTACGGCACTTCGACTGAGTCCGTTGCCAATCCCGGCACCTGGACTTACACCTGGCTCGCCGGCACGACCAGGGCCAGCAGCAATGTCGCCGACTACACCGAGGTCGTAGGCCACGAGCAGTCGCTCACCGTCACCGCCGCGATGGAAGGCAAATACTTCATCTGCAAGGTAACGGTTGATGGCAAGGACTACTATGGTCCGTCCGTTTCTTCCGGCTCGGGCATCAATGCCAACTACATTCCTGGCCCCGTGCTGGGCGCCGGTCAGATGGAGCTTAACAGCGTCAAGCTGAATAGCGACACGCCGAGCATAGGCGATACCCTGACGGCGACTCCGTACATAAGCTATTATCAGCAAGCCCCCGC
>CABSKX010000003.1 GCA_902478365.1 uncultured Collinsella sp.
TCGCCTTAGTCTCGTGGGCTCGGAGATGTGTATAAGAGACAGGCTCGATACGCTTGGCGTTGAGCTCCCCGAGCCCAAAGTCGAGCTGCCGCTGGGTCTGCTGGGCGTTGCCGCCGGTTTGGTCGCCTATACGGGTGACGACGTGGACGAGGCCGCTGCCAAGATTCTCGAGGCCCGCGCCGAAGCCCGCGCCGCCAAGAACTGGGATCTGGCCGACGCCATCCGCGACCAGCTCAAGGACCTCGGGCTGACGATCGAGGATACCGCCGCCGGCACCCGTATCAAATCTCTCTAATCCCCGCGGGTTTCCCAAGCACCCGACCGCCCGAGCCACGGCACCTTGCCTTTCAATCGTCGGGCATGACCTCAAGGTCTATGCCCTCCTCTTTCAAGGCAATCTGCCGCACCTCGGGCGGTCGGTCTATTTGTTTCGTTTGATAGTTGTATTTAGGAGGTCGCTTTATGGCCGACAATCGCAAGCGTGCGCCTCGTGGCGGCAAGCAGGCCGCTTCTGGCTCGCGTCCGATTCGCCGTAATGACCGCGCCGCCGCTCCCAAGGGCCAGCGCGATCGCAACCAGGCCGCGCGTCCGCAGCGCGATCGCAACCGCGACGCTGTCCAGGCTCCCAAGGGCGAGTTTATCGAAGGTCGTCGTGCTGCCGCCGAGGCGCTACGCACTGGTTTTCCCATCAAGTGCGCGCTCATTGCCGAGGGCGGGGAGCGCGATGCCGCCTTGTCGCGCCTGGTCGACGACCTCAACGCCGCGGGTGTCCGCATTAAGTATGTGCCGCGCGCGCAGCTCGACGCACTGTCGAGCCATGGCGCTCACCAGGGCATCGCGCTCGAGGTTGGCAACTTCCCCTATGCCGATGTCGCCGATATCCTCGATCGCGCGGGTGACGGCCCGGCACTTGTCGTGGTGCTCGACCACGTGACCGACGACGGCAACTTTGGCGCCATTGTGCGCTCTGCCGAGGTTGTTGGCGCGGCCGGCGTCGTCATTGCCAACAAGCGTGCCGCCGGCGTGACCGTGGGCAGCTACAAGACCTCAGCCGGTGCCGTCATGCATCTGCCTATCGCGCAGGTTCCCAATATCGCCCGTGCACTCGACGACCTCAAGGCCGCTGGCTTTTGGGTGGGCGGTGCCTCCGAGCATGCCGAAGGCAGTTGCTGGGATGCACCCTTCGAGGGTCGCGTAGCACTCGTCATGGGCTCCGAGGGCGACGGCATCTCGCGCCTGGTGCTCGAGAAATGCGACTTTTTGACCAAGCTTCCCCAGCGCGGCATGACCGAGAGCCTCAATGTTGCCCAGGCGACCACGGCGCTGTGCTTTGAGTGGCTGCGCCGCAACGCCGGCGAGCTCATGGGGGAGGAATAGCGCATGTCCAAAAAGAACCGTGCCAAGTCCAAGGCCAAGCGCTTTGGCGAGGGCTCGGCCAAGCCGATTGTTTCGGCCGCGACCTATGGCGTGGGCGGCAATGCGTTTGCGCAGGCCATCGCCGATCCGGTCTCGACGGTGCACTGCAATAAGCCCGAGCTGCTGGTGGTCGACGGTTACAACGTGATTCACTGCACACCGCGCTACGAAAAGCTCGTCTACGACCATTCCGACGATCCGTATTCCAGCGACGTCCACGATATGGCGCGCACTGCACTCATCAACGACGTGGCGGCGTTTGCCCAGGGCCGCTACGAGGCTGTGATCGTGTTCGACGGCGCGGGAAACATCTCCAGCGAGCGTCCCAACCTGCCGGCCCGCGGCGTGCGTATCGAGTTCTCGCCGACGGGCGTCTCTGCCGATACCGTGGTACAGAAGCTCTGCATCGAGGCGCGCGAGGAAGGCCGCGCGTGCTCCGTGGTGTCGAGCGACGGCACGATCCAGGCCGTCGTCATGGGCAAGGGTGTTACGCGCATCTCGAGCCGCATGCTGGTGGACGAGATCAAACAGATCGACAACGACGTGCACGAGGTCGAGGAAGCCCCGCAGATCAAGATGACTCTGGGCAGTCGCCTGAGCCCCGATGCCCTGGCAAAGCTCAAGGCGTTGCGCGGGAGGTAGGTAGACCTTCAATGGGGGCTGCTTTCTCGATTGACCAACCAACTGGTTTGTAATCAGTGAGTTGCAGGCCGGCCTCGCCAAAACGAATAATTTTTGGTTCTGGCGAACAGATAAAACTATTCGTTCTGACGAAGGGTTTTGAGATGTGGTCGGTCAAAGGGTCTGTTGCGCCACGTGCTCAATTCCTTTATCCTAAACAAGCTTCGCGCGAAAGCGCCAAGTGTGCCAGTGTGGCGCAACGGTAGCGCAACTGATTTGTAATCAGTGGGTTGCAGGTTCGATTCCTGTCACTGGCTCCATGAGAGTTTCGGGCTCTGTTCCTTATGGGACAGGGCCCGTTTCTATTTATGTCGATATGTAAGCGGGTTTGACTTCCACCAAGCTTCAGGTTTGTCTCGATCTGTAACACGGGTGGGCTGAAAACCCTCCTTATAGTTACAGATCGAGACAATGCCAAGGGATGGTCGATAACATCTCGATCTGTAACACGAAGAGGCCGAAAACCGTTCTAGCTGTTACAGAATGAGACGTAATCTGGGGTCTCTGCGTAATATCTCGATCTGTAACAGATGGGGGAGGAATAACCCTCTTACCGTTACAGATCGAGACAAAGGCCGGGCCGGTCCAAGTCATTCTGGTCGAGCGTGGCTTATCGGACATACGAGCGTGGATAATCTCCCGCTTAGTGAATGAGCGTGGATAATCTCCCACTTTGGGCCCAGTGGCACGCCAAAAGTGGGAGATTATCCACGCTCGATTTCAAACGGGAGATAATCCACGCTCGAATCTGTCTGGGAAGCCCGATCTCGACCTATATATAGGTCCAAATGAGTCGTTATCGAAGTAATATTCTGCAGGCTCACTCCACTACGCCAAAGTGTTCCCTCGGTAAATGTCACCGCTATATGCAAATTCACCTTCCTTCATATCCAAACTCAGCAAAACCGCAGGTCAAAAGCATATAGATACGCCCGGCACCGTGTATCTAGAGGTTTTCGTTGACAGCCCCCAAGGTGGCATCGTATTATCTTCTTCGTTCGCGGGGGCGGCGGTCCAAAAGACCAAAGGACCTGCGGATACTTGAACGATTGGGAGTTTGCCCGAGTGGTTAATGGGGACGGGCTGTAAACCCGTTGGCTCTGCCTACATAGGTTCGAATCCTATAGCTCCCACCCGTCAAGTGCCTGTATAGCTCAGTCGGTAGAGCACTTCGTTGGTAACGAAGAGGTCACCAGTTCAAGTCTGGTTGCAGGCTCCATCCGGCGGTGTAGCTCAGTTGGTTAGAGCACACGGTTCATACCCGTGGCGTCACTGGTTCGAATCCAGTCACCGCTACCATAGGTAACACGGTGGCTTCTCAATAGTATGTTGAGAGGCCACTATGGTATAAAGGCAAAGTCCCGTCCGGGGACGACCTGTTAAGAGGAGGGCTTTATGGCCAAAGAGAAGTTTGAGCGCACTAAGCCGCATGTTAACATCGGCACCATTGGTCACGTCGACCACGGCAAGACCACGCTGACCGCTGCCATCACCAAGGTTCTCTCCGAGACCGAGGGCTGCAAGGCTGACTTCACTGCGTTCGAGAACATCGACAAGGCTCCCGAGGAGCGCGAGCGCGGCATTACGATTTCCGTCTCCCACGTCGAGTACGAGACCGCTGCCCGTCACTACGCTCACGTTGACTGCCCGGGCCACGCTGACTACGTCAAGAACATGATCTCCGGTGCTGCTCAGATGGACGGCGCTATCCTGGTCATCGCCGCTACCGACGGCCCCATGGCTCAGACCCGCGAGCACATCCTGCTCGCCCGTCAGGTCGGCGTTCCTTACATCGTCGTCTTCCTGAACAAGTGCGACATGGTTGACGATGACGAGCTCATCGACCTCGTCGAGATGGAGACCCGTGAGCTCCTCTCCGAGTACGATTTCCCCGGCGACGACATCCCCGTCATCCGTGGTTCCGCTCTGGGCGCTCTCGAGGGCGACGCCAAGTGGATGGACGCCATCCGCGAGCTCATGAAGGCTGTCGACGAGTACATCCCGACGCCTGCTCGTAACAACGACCTCCCGTTCCTGATGGCCGTTGAGGACGTTATGACCATCTCCGGCCGTGGTACCGTTGCTACCGGCCGTGTCGAGCGCGGTGAGCTCAAGCTCAACGAGCCCGTCGAGATCGTCGGCATCAAGGATACCCAGAACACCGTTGTTACCGGTATCGAGATGTTCCGTAAGTCCATGGACTTCTGCGAGGCTGGCGACAACGTCGGTCTGCTGCTCCGCGGCATCAAGCGCGAGGACATCGAGCGCGGCCAGGTTCTCTGCAAGCCCGGTTCGGTTACCCCGCACACCAAGTTCACCGGCGAGATTTACGTTCTGACCAAGGAGGAGGGCGGCCGTCACACCCCGTTCTTCGATGGTTATCGTCCTCAGTTCTACTTCCGTACCACCGATGTTACCGGTACGGTCAAGCTCCCCGAGGGCACCGAGATGGCTATGCCTGGTGACCACATCACCATCGAGGGCGACCTCATCCACCCGATCGCCATGGAGGAGGGCCTGCGCTTCGCTATCCGCGAGGGTGGCCACACCGTCGGTTCGGGCATCGTCTCCACGATCATTGAGTAAATTAGCTCTTTGATATAGCTGACTTAGAGAACCCGGCACTTATATGGGTGCCGGGTTCTTTTCTGCAATGGATATTGAGCCGTTGCTGGTGTCGAGAGGATCGATTATGGTCCTGGGTGCACCGTCGATTAGATCTCGTTGGCTCCATTGATGTGTTCCAAATATGAATGGGTTCACCGAGAACCAATTGATTCGAGGTTTTCGTTGACAGCACTTACGTAGAGCTGATAAAGTATCAACTCGTGCCCGTACGGGGCGGAAATGAAAGGTTCAGGATACATGCGTACTCTAGTTACTCTTGCGTGCACTGAGTGCAAGCGCCGCAACTATACGACCACCAAGAACAAGTCGACCATGCCTGATCGTATGGAGATTAAGAAGTATTGCCCCTGGTGCCGTCACCACACGCTGCACAAAGAGACTCGCTAGTCTCTAGTCACATACGCCAGTAGTTCAATTGGTAGAGCATCGGTCTCCAAAACCGAGTGTTGAGGGTTCGAGTCCTTCCTGGCGTGCCAGTCATTATTCCGTAAGCTCCCAATTAGGGGGCTTACGGTTTACTCATGTATAAGCGCATTGCGCGGAGGTAACCCAAATGGCCAACAAGAAGAACAAGAAGAAGGCTCAGCAGCAGGCGCCTGCCAACAACGCTGCCGCCAACTCCAAGGTTGAGGCCAAGAAGGCCGTTGCCAAGAAGAACGAGAAGGCTGCGAAGTCCAAGAAGAACGAGAAGCCTGGTTTCTTCGCCCGCACCAAGAAGTATTTCGCTTCGGTCAAGTCCGAGATGAAGCGTGTCACGTGGCCCGATAAGAAGGAGCTCGTGAACTACTCGGTCGTCGTTTGCGCTTCTCTGATCGTCGTCGGCGTCGTCATCGCTCTGCTCGATGCTGGCTTTGGCGAGGCTCTTGCTCTGTTCTCTGGATTGAGGGGCTAAACCATGTCTAAGCGTTGGTACGTCGTTCACACTTACTCTGGATACGAGAACCGCGTTAAGTCCGATCTCGAGCATCGCATCGAGACTATGGGCATGCAGGACCGTATCTTTGATATCGAGATTCCTATGGAGCGCGTCACCGAGATTAAAGAGGGTGGCAAGCGTGAGACCAAGGATTCCAAGATTTTCCCGGGTTATGTCCTGGTCCGCATGGAGATGGGTGATGATGCTTGGACGTGCGTTCGTAACACGCCTGGTGTCACCGGTTTCCTGGGCGGCAACGGCAAGCCCGCTCCGCTTTCCCGCGACGAGTACAACAAGATGACTCGTCGTCCCGGTAAGGGCGATTCGCCCAAGCGCACTTCGGTTGATATTGAGGTCGGCACGTCCGTCCGCGTCACCGATGGCCCGCTTACCGACTTTGATGGCAAGGTCTCCGAGGTTAACACCGAGGCTGGCAAGCTCAAGGTCACGCTGATGATCTTTGGCCGCGAGACGCCGGTCGAGCTCGACTTTAACCAGGTCGCTGTCATCGCTTAAGTTTTCGTCCGTTCGCGCGAGCGTGCTTCTTCTGTGACTGCTCATCACTGGAGTGCTTCTAACACGTGCGTGCTTACGATATAGCAAGTACTTCACACTCGTGATTCGAAAGGAATGACCATGGCTGAGAAGAAGGTTGCCAACGTCATTAAGCTCCAGATTCCCGCTGGTGCCGCTAACCCCGCTCCTCCCGTCGGCCCCGCCCTGGGCGCTGCTGGCGTGAACATCATGCAGTTCTGCCAGGCCTTTAACGCCGAGACGCAGGACAAGAAGGGCGACATCATCCCCGTTGAGATTTCTGTCTACGAGGACAAGTCCTTCTCCTTCATCACCAAGACCCCGCCGGCGGCTCACCTCATCAAGAAGGAGCTGAACCTCAAGTCTGGTTCCGCTAAGCCGCAGGCCGACAAGGTTGGTCAGCTCTCCCAGGAGCAGCTCACCAAGATCGCCGAGATCAAGATGCCGGACCTCAATGCCAACGACATTGACGCCGCCAAGAAGATCATCGCCGGTACCGCCCGCTCCATGGGCGTCACCATCGCTGAGTAGCGATTTCTTTAGGTAATGACGGGTGCCCCGACCGGGGCGCCCGTTATATGTGTGCAATAGGGCACACGATACGATGTGGGAGGGCTCACGCCCGTTTAACCACAGGAGGTAATGCACATGGCTAAGCATGGTAAGAGCTATAACGCCGCTGCCGAGAAGATCGACCGCGCCACGCTCTACACCCCCCTTCAGGCTGCCAAGCTCATCAAGGAGCTCGACACCGCCAAGTTCGACGAGACCGTCGAGGCCCACTTCCGTCTGGGCATCGATACTCGTAAGGCTGACCAGAACATCCGTGGTTCCATCTCCCTGCCCCACGGCACCGGCAAGACCGTTCGTGTTGCCGTCTTCGCCGAGGGCGAGAAGGCCCGCGAGGCCGAGGCTGCCGGCGCCGACATCATCGGTTCCGACGAGCTCGTCGCCCAGATCCAGAAGGGCGAGATCAACTTCGACGCCGCTATCGCTACGCCGAACATGATGGCCAAGGTTGGCCGCATTGGTAAGATCCTTGGTCCCCGTGGCCTCATGCCGAACCCCAAGCTCGGCACCGTGACCATGGACGTCGCCAAGATGGTCTCCGAGCTCAAGGCCGGCCGCGTTGAGTACCGCGCCGACCGTTACGGCATCTGCCACGTGCCCCTGGGCAAGAAGTCCTTCTCCGAGCAGCAGCTCGTCGAGAACTACGCCGCCCTGTACACCGAGATTCTGCGCGTCAAGCCCTCTTCTGCTAAGGGTAAGTATGTCAAGTCCATCTCCGTGTCTTCCACCATGGGCCCTGGCGTCAAGGTCGATCCCGCTGTCCAGCGTGACTTCCTGGCTGAGTAACTAACAGTTACTGCCTGAGCAAAGCAAGCATTGCTAAAGAAACCCGGTTCTGCCTCGTGCAGGACCGGGTTTCTTGCTATCTCGGGCCAAAACCACCACAAAGGGGACAGGCACCTTTGTGGTGGTTTGGGCACTTAGACGTCAATGTTATGGCATCGCAGCGAGCCGGTTCCAAGTGCCCCAGGTCGCCCCGAAAGAGGGGCGACGCGTACTTTGGTACGCGAGCGACGGCTTGAGGGGCGAGATGGGGTGCTTGGGGCCGGCACAGCGTCAAGCCTTAAAGGTGGTTACCAGGGGGTTCTGGCGGTTGAGGACTCGATGTCCTCGTGGCGCTTGAGCTCGCGGCGCATAGTTTGCGAATTGAGCCAAGCTGCCTGCCAGCCACGGATGGGGTAGCGCGTCTGGTCGAGCTCAAACTGCGTATAGCCGCAGGCGTTGATGATCGTTGCCCCGCATGCGTGCTGACGTTCGCGTTGAAAGTCGCGACCATAGCATTGGTGCACATGCCCGTGCACCATGTAGTCGGCCCCCCAGGACTCAAGCGCCGTGTTAAAGCATTCGAATCCTCGATGCGGCAGATCATCCAAGTCGCCCATGCCGGCGGCGGGCGCGTGAGTGAGCAGGATGTCGCAGCCGCCGACCATCCTCACTTTGCGGGAGAGCTTGCGCATGCGCTTGGTCATCTCGCGCTCGGTATACATGTTGGCACCATCTCGGTAGCGCATGGAGCCGCCAAGCCCCGCAATGCGGACGCCGCGGTACACGTAGACGACGTCTTCGACACAGATGCAGCCACCCGGTGCATGACGTGCATAGCGGTCATCGTGGTTGCCACGCACGTAGATGAGCGGTTTGTTGATGACGGTGACCAAAAACTCAAGATAGTCCGGGTCCAGGTCGCCAGCGGACAAAATCAGGTCGACACCCTCAAAGCGTTCCTTGTGAAAGCATTCCCAAAGGCATCGTTCTTCGGTATCGGCTACGGCAAGGATCTTCATAGGGCGCGAACTTTCGGCTCATCGTTGGGCTGCGGAATGGCGCCTACCACGTTGTCGGCCAGCCAGTCCATCTCGACGATTTGCGTGCTCGGCAGCGGGGGAAAGCCCTCGATCTGCACCACGCCGTTCTGGCTGTGGAGTTCGCCGCCAAATGGATTGATGGAACCCTCGACAATGCCATTGCGGAGCAGCTGAACGAGCTTGCGCGTCTGATAGGGCAGACCCGGAGCGTAGCGAATATCGATGACGCCCGAGCTCATGCCATACCAGTAGTTGACGGCGCGAACCTGGCTGTCGTCGCTGGTCTCGTCCCAAGTGCCGTGCAGCAAGCTGCGCACGATAAGCTCGTAGTATCGGCCCCAGTTCCATACCGGCATGGCGATGCCGACGACCTTGCCATCGACCAGACGGTGGAGCCCGTAGGCCGTGGGGTCCTCCAGCGACTTTGACATGTCAGCGCCGGTCATGACGCTCACGCCTTCGCGGCACATGGCCTCGGCAAGACCGCCGGCGGGCACATCGCCCCAGGTGAGAATTACCTGCGCGCGGGGATCGAGCAACGAGGCGCCAATCGCAAAGGCGTTGATTTCGCTGAGTGCGCCCGAGGCGAAGACCGACGCGTGGTAGCCAATGCGATGGTTGTCCGCCATGCTGGCGGCAAGGGCGCCCAGCAGGAACTTGGCCTCGTACATCTTGCCAAAGTACGAACGCACGCTTTGGTGGGGAAGGCCGATGGAGCAGTTGAGGAATCGCACCTGGGGATACTCAACGGCGGCCCTGAGCGTATATTCCATCAGGCGGTGTGAAGTCGAGAAGATGGCCTTCGCCCCGTGCTTGACGGCGGTCTCCACGGCGGCGTAGAACACGTCCGGATCGTGGCAGTCCTCGAATGCCTCGGTGCGCACGATGCCGCCAAAGTGCTCGTCGAGATACTGACGCCCTTGGTCGTGCAAGCTGTCCCAGCTCGACGATGCACAGGGGAATTCATGGATAAAGGCGATGCGCAGAGGGCTGGCCACCGAATAAACGGTCTTGCCCATAAAGAAGTTGAGCACGCCGGAGGTGGACTTGGAGGGTGACTCCTCCTCATCGACGCTCGGTGCCTCGACAAGATCGACCTTGTCCTCGTCATTTTTGCCGGCAATGACCAACTCGCGCCAAATCTTGCACAGGCGGTTTACGACGATGTCCGTCGGCGTGTCCAGCAGACGGTCTTGGTTGTACACATTGAGGTATACGAGCATGGCGTCGGCGGGTGTAATGTCCAGATGGTCGCCGCCGGCGCGAAGGTAGGCGCGCTTAAAGAGCAAGAAGGTGTGGCGCAGGTAGTCGACCTTTTTCTGCGGCCATTTTTCGATAAGGTTCTGACCGAGCATCTTGGCGAGCGTCTCGTAGCTTCCCTCACGCGAGAACTCGATCTCGTATAGGGGACAGACGCGCCAAAACGCGCAGAATTCACCGTACAGGCGGCTTTCGACGGAGTTCCATTTGCCGGGGTAGAGACGGGTGACCTTGGCCGAAACCGTCGGGGCGTCCAGGAATTTGAGGACGCTGACGCGCTTGTTGCCTTCCTGGACATAGAACCGATGCATGAACTCGGTGACGATGATGGGGTCGCGATAGCCCTCGGTCACCTGGATGTCGTAGAGATTGGACCACTTGCGGGCGAACTCGGTGTTAAACGGCAGCAGGGGCATAAAGTTACACGAAAAGGCAGACTGACGGCCTTTGGTGACCGTGCCGACGACCATTTCGAGCGGAATGTCCCTCAGGCCGACGCTCTCTCGCTGACCTAAGGGGAGCTGGGCAACGAGGCCGTCGAGGTCCGTAAGGTACGGGTGCTCGCTTTGGCTGATGGCGCGACGACGTCCCTGCTCGCCGCGCTTGCGTGCTTGACGATAGGCCTCTTCCATGGTGTCTACTCCCTTAGTCGTTTAAACAACGATATGAACCATGGTACCACGATGCGAAACCACCACAAAGGTTCCTGTCCCCTTTGTGGTGGCTTTAGGCGATGATGGGGGCGATGGCGCGGATGCAGGCGTCGGCTGCCGTAAAGGTGGTGCTGTCGTCACTGACGATAAAGATGATCTTGCCCTTGATGCCAAAGTCGCCGATCTCGCTAAAGAGCACATACGGCTCCTTGTCAAAGCCCGAGATGGGAAGCACGGCGGCCTTGGTGGCGTCAGTGAGCTCATCTGCCAACGCGTCCAGTGAAGCCCACTTGGACGTGTCCTTGACCGCGACGGGCACGGCAACGCGCCCAAAGGGCATCAAATGCACGAGCGTGTTCTTGGAGATATTTGAGTTGGGAACGATGATGGTCTGCCCGGAGGCGTCCTCGATGGTCGTATGACGCCAGGTGATATCCTGGACCACGCCCGATACGCCACCGACCTCGATATTGTCGCCGGGCTTGATGATGCCCATAAAGGTCACCTGCATGCCGCCGATGAGGTTTGAGAGCGTGTCCTGAAAGCCCAACGAGATGGCGATGCCGCCGACGCCAAGAGCGGCGACGAGGGCGTTTGCGTTAATACCAAAGCAGTTGTCGAGGATAAAGCTGCCGCCGATCATCCAGATGACGGCGCGCGCGATGTTGATGAAGATACTCGATGCCGGAAGCGGGTTGTCGTCGCGGTTGAGCAGGTGGCGCAGGGTCTTGGACGCGACCTTGGCGGCAACGGCGGTGCCGATGGCCAAGATACCTGCCCAGATGATGTTGTGGACCCATCGTTGTGCAAAGAAATGAAGAATTGGCTCAAACAATTCCATGTAGGGAAACCTCCTCATGATCGTTCAACCATGATACCCACCAAAAAGCCCGTCCGATCACATCGGACGGGCTTCTGTGCTTGATATAAGGTCTGCACGGCGGGGCTGCAAGGCCCGGCGGTGTAGCTTAGCGGCGGCGCTTCCAGATCAACGCAGTGGCTAACGCAAAGCGGGGGACGAATCTTTTCATGGCAGTCTCCTTAGTCCTTAACAAAAATCACCACAAAGGTGCCTGTCCCCTTTGTGGTGGTTTTCTAGGTCGTTAGCTCAGCAGCATGCGGTCGTTGGCGAGCTCGCCGCCCGAGACCTCCTCGAACTTCTGGAGCAGGTCGGCCACGGTGAGCGACTTTTTCTCGTCGCCGGCCACGTCGTAGATCACATGGCCCTCGTGCATCATGATCAGACGGTTGCCCAGGCGGATGGCGTCGTTCATGTTGTGCGTGACCATGAGTGTGGTCAGGTGGTTCTCGTCGACGATCTCCTCGGTCAGGTTGAGCACCTTAGAAGCCGTCTTGGGGTCGAGGGCCGCGGTGTGCTCGTCGAGCAGCAGCAGGCGCGGCTTGGTGAGCGTGGCCATCAGCAGGGTGAGCGCCTGGCGCTGGCCGCCCGAGAGCAGGCCGACCTTGGCGTTGAGGCGCGTGTCCAGACCGAGGTCCAAGCGCTTGAGCAGTTCAACGTACTCGTCCTTCTCGGCCTTGGTGACGCCCCACGAAAGACCGCGACGCTGACCGCGACGCTTGGCGAGGGCCAGATTCTCGGCAATCTGCATGTCGGCTGCGGTGCCGCGCATGGGGTCCTGGAACACTCGGCCCAGGTACTTGGCGCGCTGTGACTCGCTCAGACGCGAGATATCGTTGCCGTCAAGCTCAATAACGCCCGAATCGAGCGGATACACGCCGGCGATCATGTTGAGCAGCGTGGACTTGCCGGCGCCGTTGCCGCCGATCACGGTTACAAAGTCGCCGTCGTTAAGGGTGAGATCGACGCCGGTGAGTGCGCGCTTCTCGGTGACGGTGCCCTTGTTAAAGGTCTTTTTGACGTGCGAGAGCTTAAGCATCTGCCTCATCCCCCTTCGTGTAGGAGCTGCGGAGCTTATAGCGCTCCCAAACCACGGGCACGCACAGGGCCACGGCAACGATCACGGCGGAGAGCAACTTCATGTCGTTGGCATCCATACCCAGCTGCAGCACGATGGCGCGGATGAGGAAGTAGACCACGGAGCCAAAGACGGCAGAGGCCAGGCGGACGGAGAACTGCGTGAGACCGCCGGGCAGCAGGCGGCCGAGCACCTCGCCGATAACAATGGCGGCAAGACCGATAACGATGGCGCCGGTGCCCATGCCAATGTCAGCGTACTTCTGGCTCTGGCAGATGAGCGCACCCGAAAGGCCGATAAGGGCGTTAGAGAGCACGAGGGCGATCATCTTGGTGGAGTTGGTGTTGACGCCCAAGGCGCGGATCATGTACTCGTTGTTGCCGGTGGCGCGCAGTGCCGAGCCGATTTCGGTGCCAAAGAACCAGTACAGGATGGCGACGATGGCCACGGCCAGCACAATGCCCAGGATAATGGCAACAGTGGACTGCGGCAGGCCCGTCATGTGGCTGACGGATGAGAAGATGGTGCCCTTGGCAAGGATGGGCGTGTTGGATTTGCCCATGATGCGCAGGTTGATGGACCACAGACTGATCTGCGTAAGGATTCCGGCGAGGATTGCCGGAATCTCAAAAACGGTGGTCAAGATGCCCGTGACAGCGCCGGCGATGGCGCCGGCGCACATGCCGGCCAGCACGGCGAGCAGCGGGTCGACGTTATTGTTGACGATGAGCACGGCGCAAACACAGCCGCCGAGGGCAAAGCTGCCGTCGCAGGTCATATCGGGGATGTCGAGCAGGCGGAACGTGATAAACACGCCGAGCACCATGATGCCCCAGAGGACGCCCTGCGAAACGGCGCCCTGCAATGCAATGAGCATGCTTCATACCTCCTAGGATAGGGTGGACACGTGATTTTCCATAATAGCGGTAACACTGCATAAAAGAGCTGCGGCCGGATGTTTTGTCTCATCCGTAACAAGCAGGGCGAACGCCGGTCTTTAGCGTTCGCCCCAATGACTCAGATATTGAATAACGCAGCCGTGGCGCGCGTGCGGGCCCTAGACGCGTCACCGCGCATGGCGCTATTCGTCCAGAGCGGAGAGGTCGATGCCCAGGGCCTCGGCCATCTCGTCGTTCTTGACGACGACCAGGTCCTTGCTCGAGAGGTGCTTGATCGGCATATCCTCGGGCTTGGCCTCGCCCTTCAGGATCTTGACGGCCATCTCGCCCGCGGCGTAGCCCAGGTCCTCATAGTTGATGGAGAGGGTGAACAGACCGCCGGCCTTGCACATGCCCTCCTCGCCGGTAACGAAGGGGAGCTTATTCTCCTTGCAGATCTGGCCGACCTGCGAGGCACCCGCGGCGATGGTGTTGTCGGTGGGGGAGTACAGCGCGTCGACCTTGCCCACGGCAGACTCGACGACGGACTGAATCTCGTTGGAGCTCGAGACGGTGAAGTCAGTGTACTCGAGGCCCAGCTTGTCGAGCTCCTTCTTGGCGGCCTTGATTTGGACGTCGGAGTTGGACTCGGCGGTGCAGTAGAGCAGGCCGACCTTCTTAACGTCGGGCAAGACCTTCTGCATCATCTCGAGCTGCTCGGCGACCGGGGTGAGGTCGGAAGCGCCCGTGACGTTGGTGCCGGGCTTGTCGTTGTCCTGGACCAGGCCGGAAGCGGCGTAGTCGGTGATGGCACAGCCCACGATGGGGATGTCGGCCGTGGCGCCGGCGGCAGCCTGCGCGGCGGGCGTAGCGATGGCATAGATCAGGTCGACGCCGTCGCCTACGAACTTGTCGGCAATGGACTTACACGTGGACTGGTCGTTCTGGGCGTTCTTCTGGTCGATCTTGACCTTGAGGCCGCTCTTCTTGATGGCCTTGACGAAGCCGTCGTTGGCGGCATCGAGCGCGGAGTGCTCGGTGAGCTGCAGAACGCCGATGGTGTAGTCGGAACCGGCGGCAGCGGAGCCGGAACCAGAGTTGCCGCCGCATCCGGCGAGCGGAGCGAGCGCGAGCAGGCCAGCGGAGACAAGAAGGCTCCTGCGGCTGATGGTGATGTCCTTCATATCATTACCCCCAGTATAAAAATGGCTGGAAACACTGCACTAGGAAAAAGTGCAAGTGGGACTATAGTAACGCCGATGTCCGTTTTTACAATAACCTGGCGGGTTTTTTAATACTGAACTGGATGGGCGGTGCTGAGGAACGACGGACGGTAACGGGGCTTACGCTGCGGGCGCGGGGCTGTCTTCTTCGTCTAGCGCGGCAAAGAGTTTCTTGCCGTCGAGCAAACGCGTGCTGACGTTTCTCATGCGGCTGACCTCAACGGTGCGCAGGGTGTCGTCGGCGCCTCGGGTGTCGTAGACCGTTCCCAGCAGATACGAGACGCCATCGCGCTGCCTGATGGCAAAGGGCCGGACCGTCATCCGCACCACCTCGATTTCGCCTCGGGTAAGGACGTTTGTGATATCAAAGCTGACGGTTGTTCCATGGTCGATGGCCTGTTCGATGAGCTCGCACGTGTCGATACGCTTGGCGTGCGGACGCGTTGTCTTGACGGGCGCGTCGTTGGCGGCCGGTGCCGGTTCGGGCATATCGAGATAGTCGCGAACATCGGCGCTCGCCATGGCGACCAGGTGCTGCGCCATGCTCTTTCGAATGGCTATGGGCGTCGACCGGTTGCGCATGACCATGCCGTGGAGCCGTATGATCTCTTCGTCAGCAAGCGGGCGGGTGAGGAGCCGATAGCCCACGCCGCGCTTATAGTCGATTTCGTATCCGGCGTGACGAAGTGCGGATATCGAGGTATAGATGCTGCGGCGTGCCGCCGAGATGGGCATGCGGGTGGGGTCGTCGGGATGGGCGAGGAGCTCGACCAGCTCGTCCGAAAGCAGCGCCTTGTCCTCGCCGGTGTTCTCGCTCAAGAGCTGCAGGATGCGTACGGCGCGATAGGCTGCCATCGAGGCGGAGCCCCTAGTCGTGGTCTCGTAGTTTTCAACAACGGCTTCGGTCATAGCGCCCACGTCCTTTCCTTTTTTGGTGATGGCGGATTAGAGCCTAGGGCGCGAAGCCTGGCCAAGGACGCGTGACGCCTTGGACGGTCGATGGTTGCCGGCAAACGGCGGGTCGAGTTTTCAACAACCCTGCCTAACTGACCAAAACCTTGCCAAAAGCTTGACGGATGCTGTTGAAAAAAAGCGCCCCTCGGCTTGCCGAAAGGCGCTGGCGCGATGTGCTGTAATGCGCTGGGTGTGCTATGGCGATTAGAAGTCGGCGTTACCCACGGTACGCGGGTGCGGCAGGACGTCGCGGATATTGCCCACGCCGGTGAGGTACATCACCAAGCGCTCGAAGCCCAGACCGTAGCCGGCGTGCTTGCAGGAACCGTAGCGGCGCAGGTCAAGGTAGTACTTGTACTGCTCGGGATTCATACCCAGGTCCTTGATGCGGGCCTCGAGCAGATCCAGGCGCTCCTCGCGCTGTGAGCCGCCGATAATCTCGCCGATACCGGGAACCAGGCAGTCGGCGGCGGCGACGGTCTTGCCGTCCTCGTTCATGCGCATGTAGAAGGCCTTGATCTCGGCCGGGTAGTCGGTTACAAAGGTCGGGCGCTTAAAGTGCTCCTCGGTCAGGAAACGCTCGTGCTCGGTTTGCAGGTCGATGCCCCAGCTCACGGGATAGTCAAACTTGTGACCCGCAGCGACTGCCTGCTCCAGGATCTCGACGGCCTCGGTATAGGTGACGCGGGCAAAGTCGGAGTTGGCGACATGGTCCAGGCGCTCGAGCAGACCCTTGTCCACAAACTTGTTGAGCATGTTGAGCTCGTCGGGGCAGGTGGCCATAACGTCCTTAAGGACGTACTTGAGCATAGCCTCGGCGTTATCCATGTAGTCGTTGAGGTCGGCAAATGCCATCTCGGGCTCAATCATCCAAAACTCGGCGGCGTGGCGCGTGGTGTTGGAGTTTTCGGCGCGGAAGGTGGGGCCAAAGGTGTACACGTCGCCAAAGGCCATGGCAAAGTTCTCGGCATTGAGCTGGCCGGACACGGTGAGGCTCGCATGCTTGCCAAAGAAGTCCTGGTTCCAGTCGACCTCGCCGGACTCGGTGAGGGGCGGGTTTTTGGGGTCGAGCGTGGTCACGCGGAACATCTCGCCGGCGCCCTCGCAGTCACTCGTGGTGATGATGGGGGTGTTGACGTAGACAAAGCCCTGCTCCTGGAAGAAGCGGTGGATGGCGGCAGCCGCGACAGAGCGGATGCGGAACACGGCGCGGAACAGGTTGGTGCGCGGGCGCAGGTGCTGCTGGGTGCGCAGGAACTCGACGGTTGCGCGCTTCTTCTGCAGCGGGTAATCCGGAGCGCTGACGCCCTCGACCTCGATGGAGGTGGCAGAAAGCTCGAAGGGCTGGGGCGCATCGGGGGTCAGCTTGACGGTGCCGGTGCAGATGAGTGCGGCCGAGACGTTTTGATGGGCGATCTCGTCGTAGTTGTTGAGCGCCTCGCGGTTCATGACGACCTGCAGGTCGCGGAAGCAGCTGCCGTCGTTGAGTGTAACGAAGCCAAAGTTCTTCATGTCGCGGACGGACTTGACCCAGCCGGCAACGGTGACGGTCTGGCCACCGAGCGACTCGGCATCGGCATAGAGCTGCGCGATTTTGGTGCGGTTCACGTATCCTCCCATAACGGTTGTACGGATTATTTCCAAACAGTTAACCATTCTAACCCGCGAGTGGGGGCGTAGCAAAACGGCAAGCTCGATGTATGAGCGTGACGTGGGCACCGCGCAAGCGCCGATTTTGCGGTGCCTAGTGTCCGCAGATGGCTTGGCGTATGAGGGCTGCGTAGGTGTCGATTCCCGCCTGGGTGAGGTGTGTGCCGTCGTCGACGAGGTATTCGCTGTGGCCCTCCGAGGCGCCGTTCCAGTCGATGACGCCGGCGTTGTCGTTTTGGGCGCATACGTCGCGGATCGTCTGGTTGTTGCGGTCCTGCAGCTCGAGCGGCACGCGCACGGTCACAAAGTAGATGGGTTTGCCGCCCACGGCATTGATCACGTCCTGCACCTGCTGGGGGTCGCGGATGAGGCCATTGGTGCCAAGTGCACAGATGACCACACTCGGGTCGTAGTTGGCGCTGTCCTGCGCGTAGACATCCTGGAAGGTGTAGAACTGGCGGCTCACCACGCCGTCGATGTACGCGTTGGGAAGCACCGCCTGAATGCCAGGTTGGGCACCTGCGGTGACCGAGTCGCCGATCATGAGCACGCGGGCGTCGCAGGTTCCGGTTGCCTCGTCGTAGGTAAAGCTCTTCCAGTCTAAGTTCTTGGGGACCTTTTCGGCGATAGGTCCCCCTTTGGGTTTTTGCTTGGCGGCGTCATCGGATGCGGTGTCGCTGGGCTGGGAATCTTTGCCGGATGCGGGCTCGGCGCCCTTGTTGTTGGCTCCGTTGTCCTGGGACGAGGTCGCGTTCTGGGCAAGCTCGGGACGGAGCTGCTCGGCGCGGGCGGTGGCGATGCCTGCCCAGTCAAGCGGCGCGAAGGCAAGTGCGGCGACGCATGCGGCGCCAAGCGCGGGGAGCACCATGGCGGGCGCGAGGACGTGCTTTCCTGCCGTGCTGTTCTGTTGGGCCGGCTTGTGGGACCAAGGGCGTTCGACGAGGCGATAGAAAACCTCGGCTACCGCAAGGATCAGTACAAGCTGTAATACCTGCTCCCACCAGGCGATGCGGGTAGTGCGGGTTGCGGGGTTCATAAGAAGCAGTAGGGGATAGTGCACCAGATAGACCGAGAACGAGCGCTGGCCCAGCCAGACGAGCGGCTTGACCGACAATAGACGACGCACGATGCACTCCGTATTCTGCACGCAGATGATAAGGAGCCCGGTGAGTAGGGCGAGCAGCAAAAAGCCACCGCGGTAGAGCCAGGCGCTCTCTCCGGTCAGCATGAGTGCGCCGGCTATAACGGCAACGAGCCACGCGATAGAAATCGCGTTGACCTTTGAGATGCCCTTGTTGGCTCCGGGGGTATGGATGTTACCGCTCAGCATCTCGCGCAGGCGCGGCGCTGCGATGGCGGCTAAGGCTCCGCATAGAAGCTCGGCGGCACGGGTGTCGGTTCCGTAGTAGACACGCGATGTGTCGGCGGTGGGATTAAACATGAGGACCATGGCTGCCGTCGATGCAAGCGCGAATGCGATCGTGATGCCGATGGCGGTGTTGCGCGACCTGGTTTTGCCGCACAGTGCCATAAGGATGACCGGCCATACCAGATAGAACTGCATGGTGACAGCGCAGAACCACAGGTGCGTGAGCGGCGAGGGGAGCCCCGCGGCGGCGAAATACGAGACGTTGCGGAAGATGTAGAACCAGTTGCTCAAAAAGAGTGCCGATGGCAGGGCGTCCTGCTGCACCTTAGGGAGTAGGCTCGGGGCTGCGATGTAGGTGGCGACGGCGGTAAGCGCGATGGTCACGACGATCGGCGGCATCATGCGCGCAATGCGGCGACAGATATAGCGCGGGTACGAGAATCCGTCGCGTGCCGTAGCCCGCATAATGCTTTTGGTGGCGAGATAGCCACTCAGCGTAAAGAAGAGCGTAACGCCCAAAAAACCGCCGGTCAGGCGGCTGGGGCGAAGGTGATATAGGACGACGCCGGCGATGGCGAGGGCGCGGAGCCCGTCGAGCGCGACGATGCGTTGGTTGCGTTGAGGCGCGGCATGTGCGGCGCCCGTGGGTGTGTTTTGCATCGATCTTCCTCCAATGTCGACCTAGCAGTCTAGCGCTCTGCGCGGACAAGGGAAGGGGGTTCGTGCGGTTGAACAACATGCCGCGGGGCGATGCCTCGCTACGCAAAAGCCGCACCTGCGTTGATGCTCAGCTGCCTATATAGAAACGTTTCAGAACCTCTACATAGGCAAAAACAACAGCACAGATGCGGCAAAGATGCACGGGTGGTTGAGCCTTTATGCGATGATGCTCGGCTACTTGGTCTTGGCAACCAGCAGCGGATCGCCAAGTTTGACGAGCGGATTGCCGCCGATAAGCGTGCCAGACTCGCCGACGTGGTCGATGCTCTTGAGGCGGTCGAGCTCAGAGACGATGACGGTCACGATGTCTTCGTGACCGGCGGCCTTAATGGCGTCGCGGTCGAAGCTGATGAGCGGCTGGCCGGCCTTGACCACATCGCCCATCTCGACAAAGCGGGCAAAACCCTTGCCGTTCATTTCCACGGTGCCCAGGCCAACATGGATGAACACGCGCAGACCGTCCTCGGTGATCATGCCGATGGAGTGGTTGGTGACGGTGGTGGCGCCGATACGGCCGTTGGCGGGGGCGTAAATGGTGCCGGTAATGGGCTCGATGCCGTAGCCCTGGCCGAGCATGCCCGAGGCGATGGTCTCGTCGGGAACCTCACTCAGATTGACGAGCACGCCGTTGACGGGAGCGTAGATGACGCCTTCGCGGGTGGCGAAGCTTGCTGCGGGCGGAACGGACGCCTCGCCCGACGAAGTGAACGTGGACTTGAGCGAATCGAGCAGACCCATAGTTGCCTCCAACGTATCAAGTGCGCATATCGCGCGCGTGTAGTTTTGCCGGAAACGTTTCGTATGTGTTTCCCAGCACGGTCAGCGCCCCTATTTTACGCTGCCCAACGATACCTCTGAACAGCGATTTTGTGATATATCAGTTGAAGGCCAACTTATTGCGGGGGTGTTTCTGCGCCGCGGGCTCAAGTGGGGTACGCTAAGGTGCGAAAAACGAGTGCGCGCGAATCGCACGGAGGGAGCACCTATGATTATTGAGAACCATGCGCTGTGGGGCGAGGAGCCGACCGAGGATTATCCGGCGACGTTTACGTATCTGGGTGCCGAGCCGCTGCCCGACAAGCCCAATGGCCGCCGCCCCGCGGTGATTATCTGCGGCGGAGGCGGGTTTACGCATATCGCTCCGCACGAGCAGGACCCGGTGGCGTTTGCATTTTTGGACCGCGGCTACCAGGCCTTTGTGCTCAACTATGTGACGAGCGCCACGGGCGACGTGAGCTTTCCGCGCCCGCAGGCGGACCTCGCCAAGATGGTCGCTACCGTGCGCGCCAACGCCGACGAGTGGCATGTCGATCCCAAGCGCGTGTGCATCGTGGGTTTCTCGGCGGGCGGCATGATCTGCGCCTCGTTGGCAACGCAGTGGAAGACCGGACCCTTCGCGGGTCTTGCCGGGGCTCGTCCGGAGGATATTCGTCCCGACGCCGTGGTGCTGGGCTATCCGTTGCTCGACCTTGCTTATGTGCGCGATATGCAGACGCGCGACCCGCGCATCGACCTGCGCGTGCCCAAGACGGGTGGCAAGACGGGGCGCGATTTGCTCAACGACTATCTGTCGATGGTGACGGGCGGCGAGGCGACCGATGAGCACCTGACCGACATTTGCCCTACCACGCACGTTTCGCGCCAGATGCCCCCGACCTTTGTATGGGGCGTTTCGGACGACAAGACGGCGCCGGTCGCGCAGGTCTACCCGTTTGCGCAGCGCATGGCCGAGGAGGGTGTTGCATGCGAGATGCACGTCTTTGACCAGGGTGGCCACGGCCTTTCGCTCGGCAACGCCAATACCGCGGTCGACAACGAGGACAAGCAGGTTTCCGTCCGTCCCTGGATCCGCCTGGCCTTCCGCTTCCTGGAGCGCCATCTGTAAGAGGACGGACATCCCCTCAATAACTTGCGGTGAAATAGCTCCTATTTAAGGCCTCAACCAGCCCAAGCAGGAACTATTCCACCGCAATTTTGGTTTTGATGCCCCGCCCGGAAACTACGTCCCGGTTTTGCCCTCGAAGGCGGGCCGCAGTTTCCCATAGGGCCTCGACTGGGAAAGCGCGTCTCGTTTCGAGCGGGGATTCCGGGATGTATTTTCCGCAAGAGGCTTGTTTGGGAAACCATATACCGTTTCGAGCCAGAATTCTGGGACGCAGGTTCCCCGAGAGGTCCCATCGGGAAACGGTATCCCGGAATCCGCCCGGATGGTGGGATGCGCTTTCCAGAAGGGCGCCGTTTGGGAAACTGTGACCCGTGATCCACCGGGGACGGAGGAGGGCTGACCATTTTGGGCGGCGGCAGTCGGCTATTTCAGCGTAATGCAGGATGCGAGGAGATCGCAGTACGTTTCTCCCGTGAAATCATAATTGATCCCAAGCGGGCGGTATCCATCCTGGACATATCCCCAGTAAGGTCCGCCGGACAGCACTACAGTCTTGCCCGATGACGTCTTTCCAATCGTCTTAGAGAAGGCGGTCTCTGCGCCGTGCGGCGATCCATCGGTTGCGTATACCGTAAAGTTCGCTTTCGAGGCAACATCTTGCGCTGTAACGTCATTGGCGGTAAGGGTGTCGGACGTCGTTTCGAATTCCAACCAATCCATGGGGAACCAGTCGGGGAGGACCATCGTAAAGTAGTCGGTCTCAAACGTCCTTGCCTGTCTGGCCTCCTCGGCTTTCTTGGCCTCTTCCTCCGCCTGGCGCCTTGCCTCCTCCTCGGCCTGCTTGACTGCCACGGCGTCGTCGCGGCGCTTGGTCGCGGCGGTCGAGAGCGCCTCGGAGTCGATGCTGAACCCTGCCTTCTTGGCCCACTTGTCCCCTTCGGCATATTTCTTCGCCGCGGCGATCTGGTCGTCGGTCACCTCGGTCGCCTCGACCGGCTCCAGCGCCACGTCGCCCGCGTTGACGGTCTTCTTCTCGGCGGCCTTCTCTCCCAACTTGATGTCGAGCTTGTCGTCGGGGACGGCGTAGATCGTGCCGTCGGCGGCGATGGGGGAGGCGGCGACCTCTACCTCGTAGCTGCCGCGGCGGAGCTCGACGCCCCTGCCGTCGCTGTCAACGTAGCGCACGGCGTCGACCTTCTTGCCGCGCTCCTCCTTGCCCGTAATATGAACCGGCAGCCTGCTCGCGCCTGCCGAGGTGTCCCAGCCCTGGGCCGAGACGCTAAAGCGCACGGCGTGCTTCGCCGCGAGCGCCTCCTGCTCGGCCGCCTCCCGTGCCTGCTCAGGGGCGTAGATGCCGAAGTAGTAGCCAGCGCCGCCGCCTGCGGCGAGCAGCGCGGCCACGACGGCGGCGATCAGGAGGGACCTCTTTGGGCGCTTGGCCTTCGCCGGCGCCGGTGTAGTCGGCTGCGACTCGGCTGCCGGGGCGGATTGAAAGCCGCCCTGCGATTCGGCCGGTGCTTCACATTCGGCGGCGATGGGCTCTCCGCACACGGGGCAGAACCTGGTCCCGTCCTCGACCTTCGACCCGCAATTTCGGCAGAACATGTGCAGACCCCCCTCGATCGGCGCCCTCGCGAATACCGGGCACATTTCCTTCTGTCCTCATGCTAAGGGCGAACGCTCGCCCGTTGTTGCGCAACATTGGCGGGCCCCCTTGCGACCCATTCGTCAGCTTAAGTTGCGGTGGAATAGTTCCTGATTTGGCAGGATGAAGCCTCAGCCAGGAACTATTCCACCGCAACTTCGTTTTGGCCTGCCGTCCGGAAACCGCATCCCAGTTTGAGCGTCGATTCCGGGACGTAGCTTCCGCTGATGGCTCCAAAGGGAAAGCGCATCCCATTCCGGGATGGACTTTCCGCATTGGGCCTCAACCGGAAAATCCATCCCGTTCTGGCGCTCCAGAGCGGGACGTAGCTTCCACAAGGTCGTCGTCTGGGAAACTGCGACCCGGAATCTGCTCACTTGGTGCAAGGTAACCTGGCCCCAATGCACCAAGTTGGCGCAAAGTAACCCGTTCCCCTTGCACCGATCTGTTGATTGAACATCGTTGCGTGTTCGCGCTATCATGCATGGTTACAATTGGTTAGCCATGGCAAACGGTTAGCCATGGTAAACAAAATGCAACGCCCAGTGGGCGCCGGGGGAGGAACACGGACGTGAAGCTCGATACGCTCGAGATTGGAAAGGACGCCGTTGTCGCATCGGTGACATCGGACGACCAGGCACTCCGACAACATATTTTGGACATGGGCCTAACACCGGGCACCGAAGTCACCATGATGAAGTACGCCCCCATGGGCGACCCGCTCGAGATTCGCCTGCGTGGCTACGAGTTGACGCTGCGCAAGGACGATGCCGCACGGATTGAGCTCGTGGGTGTTCACGACACCGATACGGGTCCGCGCGCTAACGCCGCAATCGGCACGACGGAGCACCCGGCACTCGGCGAGGGGACGTATTCGCCCCGTGCGGCAAAAACGGCCGTGCCCGAGGGCGCACCGCTACATTTTGCCCTCGCCGGCAACCAAAACTGCGGTAAAACCACGCTGTTCAACCAGCTTACGGGCTCCAACCAGCATGTCGGTAACTTTCCCGGCGTGACGGTCGACCGCAAGGACGGCACCATCCGTAACCACCCCGAGGCGAGCGTCACTGATCTGCCTGGTATCTATTCGCTGTCGCCGTACACGGGCGAAGAGATCGTCAGCCGACAATTCATCCTTGACGAAAACCCCGACGCCATCATCGACATCATTGACGCTACCAACATCGAGCGTAATCTGTACCTGACACTGCAGCTCATGGAGCTCGACCGTCCTATGGTCATCGCGCTCAACATGATGGACGAGGTGACCGCCAACGGCGGCGCCGTGGACGTCAACCTGCTCGAGAGTCTGTTGGGCGTGCCCGTTGTTCCCATTAGTGCTGCCCGCAACGAGGGTATCGGCGAGTTGGTGGATCATGCCTTGCACGTGGCGCGGTTCCGCGAGCGCCCCGGTCGCCTGGACTTTTGCGCGCCCGACGGTCCGGACGGCGGTGCGCTGCATCGCTGCATCCACGGTATTGCTAACCTGATCGAGGACCATGCTGTGACGGCGCACATCCCGGTGCGCTTTGCGGCGACCAAGCTGGTCGAGGGCGATGAGCTGGTAACCGAGGCGCTTCACCTGGATCGCAACGAGCTCGACGCCATCGAGCACATCATTACCCAGATGGAGGGCGAGGCCGGCACCGACCGCCTGTCCGCGCTGGCCGACATGCGCTTTAGCTTTATCGGCGACGTGTGCGGGCGCTGTGTCGTCAAGCCGCACGAGAGCCGCGAGCACGTGCGCTCCGTCAAGATCGACCGCATTCTGACGGGTCGCTATACGGCCATCCCGGCGTTTCTGCTGATCATGGGCCTCGTCTTTTGGCTGACGTTTGGCGTGATCGGCGCGGCGTTGCAGGGACTTATGGAGGACGGCATCGCTGCCATCATCGCTTCGGCCGATGCAGGCCTCAAGGTGTTCGGCACCAACGACGTGGTGCGCTCGCTGGCTGTCGACGGCGTGCTTACGGGCGTGGGCAGTGTGCTGACCTTCCTGCCGATTATCGTCGTGCTCTTCTTGTTCCTCTCCATTCTGGAAGACTCCGGCTACATGGCACGCGTAGCCTTTGTCATGGATAAGGTGTTGCGTCGCTTTGGCCTGTCGGGCCGCAGCTTCGTGCCCATGCTCGTCGGTTTTGGCTGCACCGTGCCGGCTATCATGTCGACCCGTACGCTCCCATCCGAGCACGACCGCAAGATGACGGTCATGCTTACGCCGTTCATGAGCTGCTCGGCCAAGTTGCCGGTCTACGGTCTGCTGTGCGGAGCATTCTTCCCGCAGGCGACAGTTCCCGCCATGGTCTCGCTCTATCTGATTGGTATTGCGGTTGGCTGTATCGCAGCTTTGGTGCTCAACCGCACGGCATTTAAGGGCGACCCGGTGCCGTTTATCATGGAGCTCCCCAATTACCGCCTGCCGAGCGTCAAGACGACGGTGATGCTGGCATGGGATAAGGCCAAGGACTTTATTACCAAGGCTTTTACCATTATCTTTGCCGCTACCGTGGTCATCTGGTTCCTTCAGACGTTCGACATTCGCTTTAATGTGGTCGCCGATCAGTCGCAGAGTCTACTTGCCGGTCTGGGTAGCATCATCGCGCCGGTGTTGGCCCCGCTCGGCTTTGGCGATTGGCGTGCATCCACGGCGCTCGTCACGGGGCTCATTGCCAAGGAGAGCGTCATCTCGACGCTCACGGTGCTTTTGGGCGCAACCTCTCCCGCGGTGCTGTCAACTATGTTTTCGCCGTTTACCGCTTACGTGTTCCTGGTCTTTACGCTGCTGTACCCGCCCTGCGTGGCGTCCATCGGCGCCGTCAAGAGCGAGTTGGGCGCGCGCTATGCCGTGGCTGTATTCGCGTTTCAGGTGACGGTCGCCTGGATCGTGGCGTTTGTCGTGCATTCGGCGGGCATATTGCTGGGGTTGGCTTAGTTATGAATTGACGGCGCAACCTCTGTGTATCGAATTGTTTTCGGCCCCGCATCTGTACTGACGGATGCGGGGCCGTTGCTATATAATCGCCTCCGCTCAAAACGATTGGAGACGTTATATATGACTCAGACAAGGCAAGACGGCATCACGCTCAAGCAGTGGCTCCCACTCGTCGGGCTCACCTGCTGTGCGTTCGTGTTCAACACGTCGGAGTTTATGCCCATCGGCCTTTTGACTGATATCGCCGCGTCGTTCTCGCTCACCGAGGCCCAAGCTGGCATCATGATCTCGGTCTATGCCTGGGGCGTCATGCTGCTGTCGTTGCCGCTCATGGTGTTTGCCTCGCGCTTCGAGTTCAAGCGGATGCTGCTGGGCGTGCTGGCCGTGTTCTCGCTCGGTCAGTTCTTGTCCGCTGTGGCGCCGACCTATCCCATCCTGGTCTGCGCGCGCCTGGTGGTCGCTTGCGCACATGCCGTGTTCTGGTCAGTCGCCTCGATTATGGCCTCGCGCCTGGTCGACACTCGCCACGGCGCGCTCGCCATCAGCATGATCGCCACGGGCTCTTCCATCGCGCAGATCTTTGGCCTGCCGCTCGGTCGCGCCATTGGCTTGGCCGTGGGCTGGCGCATGACGTTTGCCGTGGTCGGGGGCCTCTCAGCCATCGCGGTCGTCTACCAGGCAGCGGTGTTCCCGGCCATGCCGGCGGGTGAGCGCTTTACCGTCAAACAGCTGCCCGAGCTGCTCAAGAACCCGCTCCTCATCGCGCTCTACGCAGTCACGGTCTTCATGGCGACCGGCTATTACGCAAGCTACAGCTATATCGAGCCCTTCCTGGCGCAGGTCGCGCACGTCGATGCGGGCGCCATCACCATGACGCTGACGGCGTTTGGCTGTTCCGGCTTGGTGGGCAGCTGGCTGTTCAGCCGCCTGTTCGACGGGCACCGTTTTCCGTTCCTTGCTATCACGCTCTCCGGCGTGCCGGTGGCCCTGCTGCTCATGGGGCCGGCCGCATCGTCGCTCGTGACAGTGCTTGCCGTCTGCGCACTGTGGGGTTGCTGCGCCACGGCCTTTAACGTGGCGTTTCAGGCCGAGCTCATCAAGCACACGCCGGCAGATTCGTCGGCCGTCGCCATGTCGATCTTCTCGGGCCTGTTCAACCTCGGTATCGGCACGGGTACCGCGATCGGCGGAGCCGTGGTTTCGGGTCCCGGTATCGCCTGGATCGGCTTTGTGGGCGGGGCGATTGCCGTCGTGGGCGTTATCCTCGCCATCACGGTGATGTTCCCAGCCATCCGCCGCGCCAAGCCCGTCGCCTAATCACGTCCCCTCATCAGTTGCGGTGGAATAGTTCCTGTTTAAGGCTTCTGAAGGCCCAGACAGGAACTATTCCACCGCAACTTATTTTGGGGGAGAGGATACAAGCTGGGCATACAATGGATGTCGTTGTGTTGAGCTTACCGGGAGGCTGTTATGTGGGCATACGAGACGACGTTCTATCAGATCTATCCGCTGGGCTTTTGCGGGGCTCCGCGCGAAAACGCCGCGCCCGTTGCCGAGGATGAGCTCGCCCAGGCTGCCAACGCCGCGCCCAACCCCGATGCTCCTATCATGAAGGTCGCCCAATGGGCCGACTACATGCAGGAACTCGGCGTTGGCGCTGTGCTCATCAACCCACCGCTCGAATCTGATAGCCACGGCTACGATACACGCAGCCTGCGCCATATCGACCGTCGCCTGGGTGGGGACGCCGACTTTGCCGCCGTATGCGACACGCTGCATGCCCATGGCATCCGCGTGGTGCTCGATGCCGTCTTCAACCACGTCGGCCGCGGTTTTTGGGCCTTCCGCGATGTGCAGGAGCGCAAGTGGGACTCGCCGTACAAGGACTGGTTCCACATTAGCTTTGACGGCGATTCCTGCTATGGCGATGGCTTTTGGTACGAGGGCTGGGAGGGCCATTTTGAGCTTGTGAAACTCAACCTGCAAAACCCCGCCGTGGTCGATTACCTGCTTGAGTCCGTGCGTCGCTGGGCCGAGGTCTTTGGCATCGACGGCCTGCGCCTGGACGTTGCCTATATGCTTGACCGCGACTTTATGCGCCGCCTACACTCCTTTACCCGTGAGCTCAAGCCCGACTTCGTGCTGATCGGCGAGACGCTCCACGGCGACTACAACCAGATCGTCAACGACGAGATGCTCGACTCCTGCACCAACTACGAGTGCTACAAGGGCCTGTACTCCAGCTTTAACTCGGTCAACATGTTCGAGATTGCCCACTCGCTGCATCGCCAGTTTGGCGGTGACCCGTGGTGCATTTATCGTGGCAAGCATCTGCTGTCGTTTGTCGACAACCACGATGTGCCGCGCCTGGCGAGCATCCTTACCGACAAGTCCTGCCTGCGCCCCGCCTACGGCATGCTCTTTGGTATGCCGGGCATTCCGTGCCTCTACTACGGCAGCGAGTGGGGGATTGCCGGCGAAAAGGGCGGCCCCGATGGCGACTGGGCGCTGCGACCTGCGCTCAATGAGCCTGCGCCCAACGAGCTGACGGCGTTCATCACGCAGCTTGCGCACCTTCGCTCGGCCGACGACGCGGCTGCCCGTGCTCTCAACTACGGTGCCTATCGCAACGTGGTGATCCAGAACAAGCAGCTGCTGTTCGAGCGCGCCTGTGACGGCGCGACGGTACTCGTGGCGGTGAATGCCGTGGGTGAGCCTTACACCTTTGGCGCCGGCGAGTTCAACGGGTCCTTTGTCGACCTGCTTGCCGACGATACGCCCACGGTCGAGCTGTCGGGCTCCCTTGAACTTGCGCCCTATGAGGTGCGCTATCTGCTGAGGGCCTAGCTCGTGGCCGCGCCGGACGAGGGCTATCAACATATTGAGCATGGGTTTGAGCCCGTGTTTGACGAGCACTCGCGCGTTTTGGTGCTGGGGTCGTTTCCCTCGGTGCTCTCGCGCGCCAATGCCTTCTACTACGGCAATCCGCAGAACCGCTTTTGGCGCGTGATGGCCGCGTGCCTCGGTGTGCCCGTGCCGCCCAACGAGGGAGACTCTTTGGCGAGCGGCGAGCTCGCGACGCTCGATGCCTCGATTGCCGCCAAGCGGGTTATGCTGCTCAACGGCGGTGTGGCCCTGTGGGATGTAATCGAGAGCTGCGACATTAAGGGCTCGAGCGACGCGAGCATCCGCAACGTTGTGCCGGCACATATCGAGCGCATTACCGATGCCGCGTCGATCGAGGTCGTTGTCTGTAACGGCGGTACGGCAGGGCGACTCTACAAACGCTACTTGCAAGATCGGACGGGGTTGCCCGCCGTCGTCCTGCCCTCGACAAGTCCTGCCAATGCCGCCTGGCGCCTGGAACGTCTTGTTGAGCGTTGGCACGAAGCCGTTGACTGGGCTGTTATTTAATTTAGATTTTTGTTTGAGCGTGGGCGCCCAGACGTTTCAGAACGCCTCGCCAGATCGGCGCGGGCACGGCTGGCTCGGCGCAAACCATGCCGTCGGCGTCGACGTTGGCGGCATTGCCGCCGCCAAGTCGCTGTGCATGCTCGACGGAGCAGCCCATGCGCACAGCGCCCACAAGCTTATCCATCGCTTCCGAAAACGGTCGCCGCAAGAGTCCCATGCGCGGAGAGCGACGAAGCGCTGCGATGCCGCCGCCGGAACAGATGACAACGCCGCCACACCACAATTGGTCATGGCGCTCGCATGCCTTGTGCAGACGAACGGTGGTCCCACGCGCCTGCTCAGCGCCCTCTTGCGCGGCTCGAATCGCGGCATAGACACGCGTTCCCGTACCGCCAAAGCGCTCAAGAGCCTGCTCGATAGCTGTCAACGTCTCATCGTCAGCCACATCTTCAATGGCCAGTACGATGCCATCGGCAACGCCGTCGGCGTCATCCGCCTTCAAATCAACCGGGCGGGGGAGCGCGGTGCCAGAAAGTTGAGCATAGGCGGCGATGGCATCCTGCAGGTCCCAGAGCAAAAACTCAAGATCGGCGCTCTCGGGAATACTGACAAACGCGATGTTATGCAGTGTTTTTGGTACATCGCCGCGTGCGATTGTCTCCATACCGCCTCCTTTCCGGTTGGTTTCCGTTTAGGTTACACCGTCTCGTGGCGCTCCGCCGCGCTATCCTAGTGCAACCCTTACGAAAGGAACGCCATGTGTCTGCCCATGAATACCTCGCTTGCCACGCTCAAGCCCTCCGGTATCCGCCGGATCAACGCGCTCGCCGCCCAGCACCCGGGGTGTATCGCGCTTGCGCTTGGCGAGCCCGATTTTCCCACGCCCGATGTGATTAGCGCCGAGGTGACCGCCGCACTGGACCGTGGTGACACACACTATCCGCCCAACAACGGTCGCCCCGCCCTGCGTGATGCACTGTCCAAATATATGGATGACGCGGGCCTGGCGTTTTCCGCCGACGAGGTCATCCTGACCGACGGCGCGACCGAGGCCCTGTCGGCAACATTCATGGCCATGCTCAACCCCGGCGATGAGGTCATTATTCCCACGCCGGCCTTTGGCCTGTACGAGAGCATCGTCGTGGCCAACCACGCTAAGGCGGTCTTTTTTGATACGGAGCCCGCGCAATTCCAGATCGATGAGGAAGCGCTTCGTGCCTGCGTGACACCGGCGACCAAGGCCATCGTCATCTGCTCGCCCAACAACCCCACGGGCTGCATCCTCAACGCAGCATCGCTCGACGCCGTGGCACACGTGGCGGAGCAGGCGGGCATCTACGTGATCTGCGACGACGTATACAACCGCCTGGTCTACGTGGACGGCTACGAGCGCTTTGCCCAGCGCCACCCAGAGCTACGCGAGCAGACGGTGGTCATCGAGAGCTTCTCCAAGCCCTGGGCCATGACCGGCTGGCGCCTGGGCTGGCTCGCAGCGGCAGCCCCCGTCATCGCCGAGATCGCAAAGGCCCACCAATACCTAGTATCGAGCGCCGTTTCCTTCGAGATGGACGCCGCAGCCCGAGCCCTCACCGTCGACCCCACCCCCATGCTCGAAGTCTACCGAGCCCGCCGCAAACGCGTGCTCGCGGCCTTAAGCGCCATGGACCTTGACGCAGTAGAGCCCGCAGGAGCCTTTTATACCTTCCCGAGCATCAAAAAGTTCGGCCTAACCAGCGAAGACTTCTGCATCAAAGCCATCAAAGAAGCAAACGTAGCCCTAGTCCCCGGAAACTGCTTCGGAACCGAAGGTCACATCCGCTTAAGCTACTGCGTAAGCGATGAAAATCTGGACGAAGGTCTCCGCCGCCTGTCCAACTTCGTGTCAACCCTATAGCCCACCGGGACCCAAAACCATCAGCCCGCCGACCCAAGCATTATGAGTGGGGCGCGCCGGCCAACGGAAAACCGGGCTGCCCCATAGTTGACGCAGGCCGCGCCGCCGAAGGCCAGGCGCAAGGTTTTCGTAGATTCCGCACGAGCCGAAGGCCACTTAATGTGGCCTTCGTGCGAGCCCAGGACTTGACCGAGCGAAAACCTTGCGCCTGGCCTTCGGCGGCGCGTGCCGGATGGTGGAATTGTGTGCAGCCCGGTTTTCCGTTGACCGACGCCGGGATCCCCGCCATAATACTTTCAGTTCACGCACGAATCCGCTGCCAGAGACAGCCGGCGCTAACGGGCTTTGCCCGCGAGCTTAATGGGATATCCCGCCAGCCGAGGTGGTCGAGTAGATATGTCTTCTCGCCCCCGTCGCTCATGCAGCGCGGGGGCTTTCTTTTTGGACATGCCCCCGTCACGTCCTTGTGGCGGACCGTGCCCGGAAAGAATTCGAGGAGGTGTAATTCATGCCCCAGCAGTACAAAATCGACAAGGTTGCAGAGATCGAGTCCCGTATCGCCGAGAACGCCGGTCTGTTCGTCGTCAACTACAACGGTCTGACGGTTAAGCAGGCTCAGGAGCTGCGTCATCAGCTTCGCGAGTGCGGCGCCGAGATGAAGGTCTACAAGAACAACCTGGTCAAGATCGCTCTCAAGAACCAGGAGCAGCCCGAGCTCGACGAGATCCTCGCCGGCCCCGTCGCTTATGTGTTCTATGAGACCGAGCCGGTCGAGGCCGCTAAGACCCTTAAGGACTTCTCCGCTAAGTCCAAGGGCGTCCTTGAGATCAAGGGCGGTATCTCCGACGGCAAGGCCGTTTCCGCTGATGATGTTAAGGCTATCGCCGAGCTGCCCACCAAGGATCAGCTTCTCGGCCAGATCGCCGGTCTCATCTCCGGTTTCGCTCGCGACATCGCTGTCTGCGTCAACGGCGTTTCCTCTGGTCTCGCTCGTTCGATCCAGCAGGTCTCCGAGCAGAAGGCAGCCTAGTTGCTGTTTTCTCCCGCGGCGGCAACGCCGCACCCCTGGCGCATTCGCGCCGTGTTTTAACTGATCTCCGTGCATCCGCACGGAAACCGAAAGGACTTAGAAATGGCTAAGCTTACCACCGATGAGATCATCGATGCTCTTAAGGAAATGACCCTTCTCGAGGCTTCCGAGCTCGTCAAGGCTATCGAGGACACCTTCGGCGTTTCCGCCGCTGCTCCTGCCGCTGTTGTCGCCGCTCCCGCTGCTGGCGCTGCTGAGGCCGAGGAGAAGACCGAGTTTGACGTCGTGCTCGAGGGCTTCGGCGACAACAAGATCCAGGTCATCAAGGCCGTCCGTGAGCTCACCAACCTTGGCCTGAAGGAGGCCAAGGAGGTCGTCGAGGGCGCTCCCAAGGCTGTTCTCGAGGGTGCCAAGAAGGAGGACGCCGAGGCTGCCAAGGAGAAGCTCGAGGCTGCTGGCGCTGCTGTCACCCTCAAGTAATCAGGCTTTCTCGCCAGATTTCTTTGCAGACGGGGTTCGCATTGCGAGCCCCGTCTTTTTTGTTTTGGCCCCTCATTCCCATTGCTCGGCACGCAGAACACCGTTGTCTTCGCCGTGCCAATCCCGTTACCGCTGGGGCGTAAAATTGCACCATTCGAGCAATAATTTGCGTTGACCTGCTGAAGAATTGCGTTTGCCTTACGGCGACGTATGTCTCCGGCGGTAAGATATTTCGGTATCGCAATTTGGTCTGCGGTCGCCGTGTCGCACGCACAGGGCGCATTCTGCGCCTGCGAAAGGATCCTTGAATAACATGAAGGCAATCATCCCCGCCGCCGGTCTTGGCACGCGTTTTCTGCCTGGCACTAAGTGCACGCCCAAAGAGATGCTGCCGGTACTCGACAAGCCGGTCATCCAGTATGTCGTTGAGGAGGCGCTCGACCCCGAGGAGGTCGACGACGCCATCATCGTTACCTCTCCCGGTAAGCCCGAGCTGCTGAGCTACTTCCAGCCCGACCGTTCGCTCGAGAACCTGCTGCGCGAGCGCGGCAAGAACGCCTATGCCGATGCCGTCGCCCACGCTGGCGGTATGCCGGTCGATTTCCGCTATCAGTACGAGCCCAAGGGCCTCGGTCACGCCATTCGCTCTGCCGCCGATGCTGTGGCAGGGGAGAACTTCCTGGTTCTTCTGGGCGACTACGTTGTGCCCAACCGTGACATCTGCGACAAGATGCTTGCTGTCTCCAAGGAGCACGGTGGCGCTTCGGTTATCGCCGTCGCTGCTTGCTCGCCCGAGGAAGTCAGCCGCTACGGCGTTATCGCCGGCGAGCGCGTCGGTTCGCTCGAGGGCGCCGAGGGCGTTGCCGATGCCGAGCCGGGCGCTGTCTGGCGCATCGGCGGTCTGGTCGAGAAGCCTGCTCCCGAGGCGGCTCCTTCCAACCTGTACATCGTCGGTCGTTACCTGCTGAGCCCGCTGGTCATGGACCTGCTCGCCGATCAGCAGGCCGGCAAGGGCGGCGAGATCCAGCTCACCGACGCCATGGCCCGCTCGCTCGACCGCGAGGCCATGTACGCTGTCGTCATCGACCCGCTCTCGGGCTACGACACCGGCACCCCGTCTGGCTGGATGGCCACCAACGCCCTCATGGCCGCAAGCGATCCTAGCTTTGCCAGCGCCTTCTGGGACGCCATCGACGAGCGCGGTGGCTTGATGCGCAAGTAATCCTTCGGGCATCGACATTTACGGGTGCGGACTTCGGTCCGCACCCGTTTTTTATAAGAGCTGCGATTGCCGACTCTCTGTTCACAGAAAATATATGAACAGATGTTCGATTCACAGCTATCTACCTGCGCACTTTCTGTCGAAAAACTTTGCTACTCCAAAAACTCAATCGCGTCAAGGCTTTTCTTGCCCAACGGTCGGTACCTGATAAACTATTAGGTTGCGATAACTGGCGAAGCTATGCCTCGCCAACCCACCGAGCATTTCCGTGAAGGAGGAAAAACCTGGTGACCTACGCATACACTGCCACTGAGCGCAAGCGCGTCAGCTTCGGGAAAATCCCGGAGGCCATGGAGCTCCCCAACCTTATCTCTGTTCAAAGGGAATCCTTTGAGCGTTTTAAGGACGAGGGCCTTCGTGAGGCGTTCAAGGAATCCAGCCCCATCCAGAGCCAGAACCATGTTCTCGAGGTTACCTTCGGCGAGCATCAGTTCGGCGACCCCGCGCACACCGTCGAGGAGTGCCGCGAGAAGGATATGACCTATCAGGCTCCGCTTCTGACCGACGTCCGTCTCACCAACAAGGAGACCGGCGAGATCAAGGAGCAGCTCGTCTTCATGGGCGACTTCCCCATGATGACTGATCAGGGCACCTTCATCATCAACGGTACCGAGCGTATCGTCGTCTCGCAGCTCGTCCGCTCCCCGGGCGTGTACTACAGCTCCGAGATGGATTCGGGCAAGCAGATCTACAAGGCCCAGATCATCCCGTCCCGCGGTGCCTGGCTTGAGTTTGAGGTCGACAAGCGCGACCAGCTCATGGTCTCCATCGACCGTAAGCGCAAGCAGAGCGCCACGATGTTCCTGCGCGCCCTTGGCATCGCCGTCACCAACGACGACATCATCGAACTGCTCGGCAACTCCGATGTGATCAAGCGCACCCTGGAGCGCGACACCGCCCTCACCCGCGAGGACGCCCTCATCGAGATCTACCGTCGCCTGCGCCCGGGCGAGCCTCCCACCGTGGATGCTTCCCGCAGCCTGCTCGAGGGCCTGCTCTTCAACCCGCAGCGCTACGATCTGGCCCGCGTCGGTCGTTACAAGGTCAACAAGAAGCTCAACCTCACCACCGAGGAAGAGGTCACGGTGCTCACCGACGAGGATATCGTTGCAACGCTGCGCTACCTCCTGTCCCTCGCTGCCGGCGAGCAGGGCTTCAAGGTCGACGATATCGACCACTTCGGCAACCGCCGCATCCGTACCGTCGGCGAGCTCGTCGCCAACCAGTTCCGTATCGGCATGAGCCGTATGGAGCGCGTCGTCCGTGAGCGCATGAGCTCCCAGGACATCGACGAGATCACCCCGCAGTCGCTCATCAACATCCGTCCGATCGTGGCCTCCATCAAGGAGTTCTTCGGCTCCTCGCAGCTCTCGCAGTTCATGGACCAGGCTAACCCCCTGACCGGTCTGACCCACAAGCGCCGTCTGTCCGCACTCGGCCCTGGTGGTCTTGCCGGCCACAAGTCCGGCTCCAGCCGCCGCACCAACGTGCCGACGGCCGTCCGCGACGTTCACAACTCGCACTACAGCCGCATGTGCCCGATCGAGACCCCCGAAGGCCCCAACATCGGCCTGATCGGCTCGCTCGCCCTCTACGCCCGCGTCAACGAGTATGGCTTCATCGAGGCCCCGTTCCGTCGCGTCGAGAACGGCGTTGCCACCGACCAGATCGACTGGATGACCGCTGACGAGGAAGAGAAGCACGTCATCGCGCCGGCCAACACGCCGCTCGATCCCAAGACCAACGAGTTCATCACGACCGATGCCGAGGGCAAGATCGTCCGTCCGCACACCGTGATCGCCCGTACCCGCGACTTCGACGGCTCCTTCGGCGCTCCCGCCGACGTGCCCGTCGAGGACGTCGACTACATGGACGTCTCGCCGCGTCAGATGCTCTCCGTCGCAGCCACGCTGATCCCGTTCCTGGAGCACGACGACGCCAAGCGTACGCTGATGGGCGCTAACATGCAGCGTCAGGCCGTGCCGCTGGTTCACCCCGCCGCTCCCTATGTCGGTACCGGCATGGAGCGTCGCGCCGCCCTGGACTCCGGCGAGGTCACCCTGGCCAAGAACGCCGGCGAGGTCATCTTTGCCGACGCCGCCAAGATCATCGTCAAGCATGCCGGCGGCATGGATGAGTATCACCTGGCCAAGTACCAGCGCTCCAACCAGTCCACCTGCATCAACCACCGTCCGCTCGTTCGCGTCGGTGACACCGTTGAGCAGGGCGAGCCTCTGGCCGACGGTCCTTCGACCGATCACGGCGAGCTCGCACTGGGCCAGAACCTCACCGTGGCCTACATGCCGTGGGAAGGCTTTAACTACGAGGACGGTATCGTCGTGTCCGAGCGCCTGGTGGCCGAGGACCTGCTGACGACCATCAACATCACCCGTCACGAGATCGATGCCCGCGACACCAAGCTTGGCCCCGAGGAGATCACCCGCGAGATCCCGAACCTCTCCGAGGACATGCTTGCCAACCTCGACGAGGACGGCATCATCCGTATCGGCGCCGAGGTCGGCCCTGGCGACATCCTGGTCGGCAAGGTCACGCCTAAGGGCGAGAGCGCTCTGACTGCCGAGGAGCGCCTGCTGCGCGCCATCTTCGGTGCCAAGGCCCACGATGTCCGCGACACCTCCCTTAAGATGCCTCACGGCGCTTACGGCCGCGTCATCGACGTCGTCCGCTTTAGCCGCGAGAACGGCGACGACCTGGCCCCCGGCGTCAACGAGCAGGTGCGCGTCTACGTCGCCCAGCGTCGTAAGATCCAGCAGGGCGATAAGATCGCCGGTCGCCACGGCAACAAGGGTGTTATTTGTAACGTTCTGCCGGTCGAGGACATGCCCTACATGGCTGACGGTACCCCGATCGACGTTATCCTCAACCCGCTGGGCGTTCCTTCGCGTATGAACGTCGGCCAGCTGCTCGAGTGCCACCTTGGCTGGGCTGCTGCGTGCGGTTGGGATACCGAGCAGGCCGACTCCGACAAGTACGTCCCCGGTCCGTTCTTCACCGCGACGCCCGTCTTCGACGGCGCCAAGGAGGACGAGATCGCCGAGGTCATCCGTCGTGCCAACAAGAACATGCTCAACAAGGCTACCGCTGCCTTTGGCGATCATATGCGTCCCGAGTTCGTCACCCAGCTTGACGAGCGCGGCAAGACCCGTCTGTTTGACGGCCGCACCGGCGAGGAGTTCCGCGAGCCCATTACCGTGGGTACGTCCTACATCCTCAAGCTCGGCCACATGGTCGACGACAAGATCCACGCCCGTTCGACCGGCCCCTACAGCCTGGTTACCCAGCAGCCTCTGGGCGGCAAGGCTCAGTTCGGCGGCCAGCGCTTCGGCGAGATGGAAGTTTGGGCACTGTACGCTTACGGTGCTTCCACCGTCCTGCAGGAGATCCTGACCGTCAAGTCCGACGATACCGTGGGCCGCGTCAAGACCTACGAGTCCATCGTCAAGGGCGAGAACGTCCCGGTCCCGGGTATCCCCGAGTCCTTCAAGGTTCTCGTCAAGGAGATTCGCTCCCTCGCACTGGACATCGAGCCCATGCACGATGCCGACGAGGACGCCTCCGCCCCTGTGACCGCCGAGGAGACCTCCGCTCTCGACGACCTGGCTGCGCTCGCCGGCGTTGACGCCGACGTCGAGGCCGAGGATGCCGAGACCGCCGAGGCACCCGAGGCTGTCGCCGCCACGACCACTGATAAGGAGTAGTTGACTGTGGCAGATTTCGAAGCTACTGATTTTGACTCGGTAAAGATCTCCCTTGCCTCCGCCGACCAGATCCGTTCCTGGTCGCACGGTGAGGTCAAGAAGCCGGAGACCATCAATTACCGTACCCTCAAGCCCGAGAAGGACGGCCTGTTCTGCGAGAAGATCTTCGGTCCCGCCAAGGACTGGGAGTGCTCCTGCGGCAAGTACAAGGGCATCCGCTTTAAGGGCATCGTCTGCGAGCGCTGCGGCGTCGAGGTCACCTCGGCCAAGGTGCGTCGCGACCGCATGGGCCACATCGAGCTCGCCGCTCCCGTGTCCCACATCTGGTACTTCAAGAGCCCCACGAGCTTCCCGATGAGCCGTATGCTCGACATCAAGTCCAAGGACCTCGAGAAGGTTCTGTACTTTGCCAGCTACATCATCACTGAGGTCGACTACGAGGCTCGCGAGGCCGACGCTGACGACCTGCGCGAGGAGCTCGCCGCCGATCTGGAAGAGATCGATGCCGAGTGCGCCCGCCAGATCGAGTCCCTCAAGGAGCAGGGCAACCCCGAGAACTTCGACGAGTTCTCCGACGAGGAGCCGCTGACCCCCGAGGAGATCGCCTCTGGCATCGTCGACATCGAGGAAGAGTGCAAGGACGAGAAGCAGCTCCGCACGGACGCCTTCAATGCCTTCATGAAGCTCAGCGAGCGCGACCTCATTTCCGATGAGCCGCTGTTCCGCGAGATGACCCGTTACTACTCCATGTACTTCAAGGGTGGCATGGGTGCCGAGGCCGTCCGCGACCTGCTCGCTGCCATCGACCTCCCCTCCGAGGCCGAGAAGCTCAAGGCCATCATCGCCGACGAGGACTCCCAGAAGCAGAAGCGCGAGAAGGCCGTCAAGCGCCTCGAGGTCGTTGACGCCTTCCTGAAGGGCGGCAACAGCCCCGCGAACATGATCCTGGATGTCATCCCGGTCATTCCGCCCGATCTGCGCCCGATGGTCCAGCTCGACGGCGGCCGCTTCGCCGCGTCCGACCTCAACGACCTGTATCGTCGCGTGATCAACCGTAACAACCGACTCAAGCGCCTGCTCGACCTGGACGCCCCTGCGATCATCGTGAACAACGAGAAGCGCATGCTCCAGGAGTCCGTGGACGCCCTGTTCGACAACGGCCGTCGTGGTCGCCCGGTCTCTGGCCGTGGCGGTCGCCCGCTCAAGTCGCTCGCCGAGGCCCTCAAGGGCAAGCAGGGTCGTTTCCGTCAGAACCTGCTGGGTAAGCGTGTCGACTACTCCGGCCGTTCGGTCATCGTTACCGACCCTAAGCTGCTGCTGCACCAGTGCGGTCTGCCCAAGACCATGGCGCTGGAGCTCTTCAAGCCCTTCGTCATGAAGCGCCTGGTCGAGCTTGGCAAGGTCGAGAACATCAAGGGCGCCAAGCGCGCTATCGACCGCGGTGCCACCTTTGTGTGGGACATCCTCGAAGAGGTCATCGACGGCCGCGTCGTGCTGCTCAACCGTGCACCGACCCTGCACCGTCTGTCCATCCAGGCCTTTGAGCCGGTGCTGGTCGAGGGCAAGGCTATCCACCTGCACCCGCTGGTCTGCTCGCCCTTCAACGCCGACTTCGACGGCGACCAGATGTCTGTCCACGTGCCGCTGTCCAGCCAGGCTCAGGCCGAGGCTCGCGTGCTCATGCTCTCTGCGAACAACCTGCGCTCGCCGGCATCCGGCAAGCCGGTCAACATCCCTTCGCAGGACATGATCATCGGTGTGTACTACCTCACCCAGGTTCGCGAGGGTCTGCCGGGCGAGAACCACGTGTTCTCGAGCTTCGATGACGCGCTGCACGCCTATGACTGCCGCTCCGAGGTCGACATGCAGGCCAAGATCCAGGTCCGCGTGTCCGCTGCCGATGCCAACGTCATCAACGAGGACGGCACCCGTATCTTCCGCGTTAAGAACGGCAAGAACGAGTTTGTCGACTACGACGTCACCGGCAACAAGACCGCGCGCTTCGAGACCTCTATCGGCCGCATCATCTTCAACCGCCAGTGCCTGCCCGAAGACTATGAGTTCATGAACTACAAGATGGTCAAGGGCGATGTGGCCAAGCTGGTTGCCGACTGCTGCGATCGTTACCCCGAGGCCAAGGTCGGCCCGATCCTCGACGCCATCAAGTACTCCGGCTTCCACTACGCTACCCGCGCCGGCCTCACCATCTCGGTGTGGGACGCTCTTATCCCTGCCGAGAAGCAGGAGCTGCTCGACCGCGCCCAGGCCAACGTCGACCAGATCAACGAGTACTTCGAGGAGGGCTTCATCAACGAGACGGAGCGCCACATCGAAGTCGTTAACGAGTGGACCGCTTGTACCGATAAGGTTGCAGCGCTCATGCTCGACATGTTCGACGAGGAGAACCCGCTCTACATGATGGCCGACTCCGGCGCCCGTGGTTCTAAGACCCAGCTGCGTCAGCTCGGCGGCATGCGTGGCCTGATGGCAGACATGTCCGGCGAGACGATCGACCTTCCCATTAAGGCGAACTTCCGCGAGGGTCTGCTGCCGCTCGAGTACTTCATTTCGACCTACGGCGCCCGTAAGGGCCTGGTCGATACCGCATCCCACACCTCGGACTCTGGTTATCTGACCCGTCGTCTGGTCGACGTGGCCCAGGACGTCATCGTCCGCGAGGAGGACTGCGGTACGCACGAGGGCGTCACCTACAACCTCATCATCCCCGGCACCACCGACCTCAACACCGACCTCGTCGGCCGTTGCTTCATTGAGGACGTCGTGGCCCCCGATGGCACCGTGCTCTTTGAGCAGGACGGCTACATCGAGAAGGTCGCCGACATCCAGAAGATGGTCGATGCCGGCCTTAAGAAGGTCAAGCTTCGCGCGCTGCTTACCTGCCGCTCCAAGTACGGCGTGTGCCAGAAGTGCTACGGCTGGGATCTTTCCACTCGTCGTCCGGTCGCTATCGGTACTGCCGTCGGCATTATTGCCGCCCAGTCCATCGGCGAGCCCGGTACGCAGCTTACGATGCGTACCATTCACTCCGGCGGCGTCGCTGGCGTCGACGATATTACGCAGGGTCTGCCTACGGTCAGCCGTATGTTCGATATCGTCGGCAACGTCAACGAGAAGATTCTGGGTCGCGAGGCCGAGCTGGCTCCGTACTCCGGTCACCTCTCGATTAAGCCCGAGAAGTCCGAGTACGTGCTGACGCTCACCGACTCCGAGGATCACACCCGTGTCCTCGACGAGCGTCGCGTCCCCGCTTCGGTGCGCTTCATGCCCGAGATCGAGGACGGCTGCGAGGTTCGCGCCGGCGACCAGATCACCAAGGGCTTCGTCAACTTCCGCAACCTGCGCAAGCTGACCGACATCGAGTCGACGATGCACACCTTCGTCGAGAGCGTCAAGGACGTCTACACCAGCCAGGGCGTCGACCTGAACGACAAGCACATCGAGGTGCTCGCACGTCAGATGCTGCGTCGCGTTCAGATCACCAACCCCGGCGACTCCAAGTACCTGCTTGGTCAGTACGTCGACCGCTACGAGTTCGCCGACGAGGTCGAGCGCGTTGCCCGTCTGGGCGGTCAGGCTCCCGTGGCCGAGCCCGTCATCCTGGGTACGCTCAAGGTCGCGTCCAACATCGACTCCTGGCTGTCGAGCGCTTCGTTCATCCGCACCGCTGGCGTCCTTACCGAGGCTGCCATCGAGGGCAAGGTCGATCACCTGCTCGACCTTAAGTCCAACGTCATCGTCGGTAAGAAGATCCCGGCTGGTACTGGCCTCAAGCCGTACGCCAACGCCAAGCTGACGTATCGCACGGCCGACGGCTATGTCGACATCGACGGCCCGGCTTCGCCCAACGCCAAGTCGCTGCCCGAGTGGGCTCCTGTTGAGCTCAAGGACCTGGACGAGCAGCTCCCGCAGCAGCTCGACTGGGCCGGCTACGACGAGTTCGGTGGTGCTGACGGTTCGTTCACCCGCAACGGCCACACCATCTCCGCCGAGAAGGCTCGTCTGTACCTGTTCGACGACCTGGGCGTGTCGCAGCGCTGGACCAACAAGTTCAGCGAGGTTGGCATCGAGACGGTCGGCGACCTGGTCGGCAAGTCCGAGGAGGATCTGCTGCGCATCGATGGCATCGGTGCCAAGGCAATCGAGGAGCTCCGTGACGGCCTCGAGGCCCACGACCTGCTCTACATCCTCGAGAACAACGACGACGTTGCCGACGAGGAAGACCTCTCGCAGCTGCTGCAGATGGTCTTTAGCCCCGACGGTCCGGACGACATCCTGCTGGGCACCTCCGCTGCGCCGACGCATCACGCCGACGCCGACGAGGAGCTCCTGGGCGCCCCGATCGACGACAAGAAGGCTCCCGCCAACGGTGCCATCAACGAGGACATGGCTTCCCTCGACGAGCTGCTCAACCAGCTCGTAGACACCGACGACGCCGAAGAGGCCAAGGACAACGACGAGGAGTAATTTCCTAGTACGTTAACCGCCCTTCCAAAGACCCGCTTCCCAACAGGGAAGCGGGTCTTTTTTGTGAAGAAAACCTGCCAAAAAGGGACAGGTTTATTTTGGTAGGTTTTTCCTGCTTGAATTTGAAACATTTCGTCCGGCCAGAGCGTATCTATGGTGAGGACCTCATCAAGAATCAGTACCGTCACCGGGAGGTGATTATGGAAGAACAAGCATTTAGACAGGCGGTCGAAGATCACCGAGATGTCGTGTTTCGGATCGCATTGACGTATCTGCGCGATCGCGCCGATGCCGATGATGTTGCCCAAGATGTCTTTCTTAAGCTGCTCAAAAGCTATACGCAATTTGAGAGTTGGGAGCATCTTCGTCGATGGCTTATCCGGGTCACGATCAATGAATGCAAATCTCTCTTTCGAAAGCCATGGAGGCGTGTGGAGGATATTGAGAACCTGGCCGATTCGCTTTCGACGGCGCAGGAGGAGACCAAGGCGGTCCTGTCAGACGTTATGCGACTTCCGGAACGATTCCGTGTTCCCATCATGCTCTATTACTATCTGGGCTTTTCGACCTCAGAGATTGCCGAGTTATTGCATGTGCCAGCCGCGACTGTTCGAACGCGTTTGGCTCGCGGCAGATCGAAGCTCAAGTTCATCCTAGAGGAGGGCGACCGTGAAATCCAATCAAATCAAGCAGGCCTTCGAGTCCGTCCAAGCCGATAGCGATCTTGCTGACCGTGTTCTTTATGCCGCTGCTGGTGAGCCGCTTCGCCGAAAGGGTCACGCGAAGCCTCTGTATGTTGCCGTGATCGGATGCCTTGCCGGAGTGCTGGCGACCGGAGGGGTCGCCTACGCCGTCGTCAATTCCAGCTATTTTGCCTCTGCCTGGGGAAACCACGGCAACGGGGATTCCATGACCTGGACCAACGGCGGCTCATCGGGAACTAAATATACCTACACCAGAGAGTTTGGCGATGGCATCGCGCCCCAAAGCCTGGAAGGCGCAGTCCAGGAGGTTAATCTGTCCGTCGAGGGCAACGGCTATACGCTTGATATCCATGAGATGGCAATCGACCAAAACGGCTGCGGAGCCGTGACGTTTACGTTGTCCAATCCAAATGGAGTTAACTACTACAAGCCAGCAGCAGAGATTGGCGAACTTGTTCTCTATGGTGAAGAAGAGCAGGGCATCGGCACGCCCGATATGAAGTTCGGCGAGGAATGGCCTGACACACGCAGCACAATTGATAAGGACACATCAAGCGATACTGTCATTAATGGCACGATGTACTTTGCCGCTATGGATCGCGAGCGAGATTTGCAACATGCTGTCACCTGGAATATCCATTGGACCGAGGGTGAAGGTGAGAGTGCGAGGCGGTTTGAGGCGTCGACACCCGAGTTCAATATTGGAGCGTACGTCGATACAAAGGAACTCCGCTCCGGTGACTCGCCTCTTGAGATTAGCCCGTTTTCCATCCAGACGCACATCGATGATTTGGGCTATGAAGCAGTTGATAATAAGCTGACCGTCAGCTACAAGGATGGATCGGAGCAGATTATCGAAGATGACGACGCAGGGGTGTTCAACTTATATTTTTCTTATGGGCGCAATAGCGGAGAGAACATCTGGGTGCCAACGAAGTTGATTGATGTCGATCAAGTTGTCTCGGTAACCCTTGAAATTGTGAGGTATACATCAACAGGGGAGACCGAAACGAAAGAGCCCTTTACCATCGTCTATTCGTAAGATTTGGGGTCGCTTCCTACTAGGGGAAGCGGCCTCTTTTGCGTTAAATGGAAACGCCGCCGATTTCCATGCGACAGATGAGAGCAGATCACCGCTGGAGCGCGACGTTTCCCCAGATAAAACCGACCAAAATAAACCTGTCCCTATTTGGAAGGGAACGTTGCCCCGACAAGCACGTCGGATTCCCGGTCCGGGCGGCCCGCTGTTTAAGTTTGTCGCGAGTTCCGCACGCAAAGGAAAGCACTTAATGTGCTTTCCGTCTTGCGCAGGACTGTAGAGCAGCAAACTTAAACAGCGGGCCGCCCGGGCCGGGAATCCGCCCCCGCGCACAGGAGGGGATTCCTTTTGTGTAGGCTTTGCGGAAATATGGCTATTTTGGGATACGCCCGGCGGCGTGGTCTGTTGACGGCACAGCTAACGCCACGTATCCTATCGAACTGCGTGTTTCGTAGGGGGATGCTGACCCCTCGATTCAAGCCGTTGCACTTTACAGAAAGCTGGAATCATTCGAGAAGGAGTACGCTTTGCCTACTATTAACCAGCTGGTTCGCCAGGGCCGTCGTTCCGTGCCCAAGAAGTCCAAGAACGCTGCTCTGCAGCACAACTCCCAGAAGCGCGGCGTGTGCACCCGCGTCTTCACCACGAGCCCCAAGAAGCCGAACTCGGCTCTTCGTAAGGTTGCCCGTGTTCGCCTTGTCAACGGCATCGAAGTTACTGCTTACATCCCGGGTGAGGGCCACAACCTGCAGGAGCACTCCATAGTGCTCGTCCGCGGCGGTCGTGTCCGTGACCTCCCTGGTGTCCGTTATCACGTCATCCGTGGCGCCTACGACGCTGCTCCGGTCCAGAACCGTATGCAGGCCCGTTCCAAGTACGGTGCTAAGCGCCCCAAGGCTAAATAAGCCAGATAACGTTTTGATACTTTCGCCGTGTGCCGCCTAAGCGCCGCACGGTAGACACTTAAGGAGATTTCACATGCCGCGTCGTGCAGCAGCTAATCGTCGTGAGGTTCAGCCTGACGCCGTTTACAACAACCGCCTGGTGACTCAGCTCATCAACAAGGTCCTTCTTGACGGCAAGAAGGCCACCGCTGAGCGCATCGTTTACACCGCTTTCGAGATCGTTGCCGAGAAGTCCGAGGGTGGCGACGCTCTCGCTACCTTCAAGAAGGCTATGGACAACGTCAAGCCCACGCTCGAGGTTAAGCCCAAGCGTGTCGGTGGCGCTACCTATCAGGTCCCGATGGAGGTCAACTCCCGTCGTTCCACCGCTCTGGGTATCCGCTGGATCGTCAACTTCTCCCGCGCTCGCAAGGAGAAGACCATGGCCGAGCGTCTCGCCAACGAGATCCTCGACGCCTCCAACGGCCTGGGCGCTTCCGTCAAGAAGCGTGAGGACGTCTTCAAGATGGCCGAGGCCAACCGCGCGTTCTCTCACTATCGTTGGTAAGTTAAGGTAAGGAACTAACATGGCTAAGCCTAAGTACAAGCTTTCCGATACCCGTAACATCGGCATCATGGCCCACATCGATGCCGGTAAGACCACCACGACCGAGCGTATTCTTTACTACACCGGTAAGACCCACAAGATCGGTGAGGTCCATGAGGGCGCTGCCACCATGGACTGGATGGTTCAGGAGCAGGAGCGCGGCGTAACCATTACCTCCGCTGCTACCACGTGCTTCTGGAACAAGGACGGTAAGGACTACCGCATCCAGATCATCGACACCCCGGGCCACGTTGACTTCACCGCCGAGGTCGAGCGCTGCCTGCGCGTCCTCGATGGCGCTGTCGCCGTCTTCGACGCCGTTGCCGGCGTTCAGCCCCAGTCTGAGACCGTTTGGCGTCAGGCTTCTACCTTCAACGTCCCCCGCATCGCCTTCATCAACAAGTATGACCGCGTGGGCGCTGACTTCTTCAACGCTATCGAGACCATGAAGGATCGTCTCGACGCTAACGCCGTGGCCGCTCAGGTCCCGATGGGCGCCGAGGACAACTTCTGGGGCGTCATCGACCTGGTCACCATGACTGCTTGGGACTTCAAGGCCGACGACAAGGGCATGACCTACCCCGAGCCGATGGACGAGATCCCGGCTGAGTTCGCTGACATCGCTGCCACCAAGCGCGAGGAGCTCCTCGACGCTGCTGCCAGCTTTGACGACGAGCTCATGGAGAAGATCCTCATGGAGGAGGACTTCACCGTCGAGGAGCTCAAGGCTGCTCTGCGCAAGGGCGTTCTGGCCAACGAGCTCAACCTCGTCTTCGTGGGCTCCGCCTACAAGAACAAGGGCGTCCAGGAGCTGCTCGACGCTGTCGTCGACTACCTGCCCAGCCCGCTCGACGTTGAGGCCGTCACCGGTACCGATCCGGACACCGGCGAGGAGATCGAGCGTCATCCTTCCTTCGACGAGCCCTTCTCCGGCCTGGTCTTCAAGATCATGACCGATCCGTTCGTCGGTAAGCTCACCTACGTCCGCGTTTACTCCGGCCGTGCCGAGTCCGGCTCCTACGTGATCAACGCTTCCAACGGTCAGCGCGAGCGCCTCGGCCGCATCCTCGAGATGAACGCCGCCGAGCGTATCGACCGTGACGACGCTGCCGCCGGCGACATCGTCGCTTGCGTCGGCTTCAAGAACTCCACCACCGGTGACACCCTGTGCGAAGAGGGCAAGGAGATCGTCCTCGAGAAGATCGAGTTCGCTAAGCCCGTTATCGACGTTGCCATCGAGCCCAAGACCAAGGCTGAGCAGGACAAGATGTCCTTGGCTCTGACCAAGCTCGCCGAGGAGGACCCGACCTTCCAGGTGTCCACCAACCACGAGACCGGCCAGACCATCATCGCCGGCATGGGCGAGCTGCACCTCGAGATCATCGTCGACCGTCTGCTCCGCGAGTTCAAGGTTGACGCTAACGTTGGTAAGCCCCAGGTTGCCTACCGCGAGACCGCTGGTCACGACGTCGAGAAGGCTGAGGGCAAGTTCGTCCGTCAGTCCGGTGGTCGCGGTCAGTACGGCCACGCCGTCATCAAGCTCGAGAAGATGGAGGAGGGCTTCGGCTACGAGTTCGTCAACGCTATCGTCGGCGGCGTCGTGCCCAAGGAGTACATCCCGTCCATCGATAAGGGCATCCAGGAGGCCCTGAACACCGGTGTTATCGCCGGCTTCCCGGTCCTCGACGTCAAGGTCACCCTGTTCGATGGTTCTTACCACGAGGTCGACTCCTCCGAGGCCGCCTTCAAGATCGCCGGTTCCATGGCTATCAAGGACGCCCTCAAGAAGTCCGATCCGCAGCTGCTCGAGCCGATCATGGCTGTCGAGGTCGAGACCCCCGAGCAGTACATGGGCGACGTTATGGGCAACCTCTCCGGTCGCCGCGGCAAGATCGAGGGCATGGAGGATCGCAAGAACAGCAAGCTCATCCGTGCCAAGGTGCCGCTGGGCGAGATGTTCGGTTACGCTACCGACCTTCGCTCCCAGACCCAGGGCCGTGCATCCTACACGATGCAGTTCGACTCTTATGAGCCCGCGCCCAAGTCCATCGTGGACGAGGTCATGAGCAAGAACGCCTAAGTTCGAGCTCCCTGTTACGTAATCCGCGAGAACATCTCTCGCACTCTTTGGAGGTTTAAGTTGGCTACCCAGAAGATCCGCATTCGCCTCAAGGGCTATGATCACGAGGTCGTCGATCAGTCCGCGAAGCTCATCGTCGAGACCGCTCAGAAGACCGGCGCTCGCGTTTCCGGTCCTGTCCCCCTGCCCACCGAGCGCAACCTGTACACGGTTATCCGCTCGCCGCATGTGAACAAGGACTCCCGTGAGCAGTTCGAGATGCGCACCCACAAGCGCCTCATCGACATCCTCGACCCCACCTCGGGCACCGTTGATTCGCTCATGCGTCTCGACCTCCCCGCTGGCGTCGACATCGACATCAAGCTCTAAGCGATATTGCTCATAGCTTAAAGAGCCCCGCTGCCATTATGGTAGCGGGGCTCTTTTGTTTTGAATGGTGGCCTTGGGGGCCCGGATAATGTGGCCGAATGGGTGGCTATGGCGTCTTATTTACCCATGGGGCGCAGCGATGCCTCCTCAAAATGGAAGGATCGTAAGTCGCCTTCCGTCTCGATGCACGCTCGACCAAAGTCATCGACGGTTTTAAAGATGCCTCGCGCCAGCTCGTCCCCAGCGGGGGAACGGGCGATAACGTGCTCCCCAATCCAATTAAGGTGAGTGACATATTCGCCGTGGACGGGCGCGAGCGGTCCGGCGTCTTCTTCCATGGCGTTGAGACACTCTGCCCACGTATCTACAGCGTCTATAACTGCGTGATAGACCTCCTTGAGTAGCACATCGACGGCGGGAACATTCTCGTTGAGGTCCGAGAGACCGATTGCCGGCAGGCCGCCATCGGGAACCTCCGAAGGCACATAGTTCACATTGACGCCAATGCCGCAGACGGCGAAAGGTTTGCCTTCGTTATCGCGTGCGGCTTCGACCAGAACGCCGCCGAGCTTGCGTCCTCGCGCGACCAGATCGTTGGGCCATTTGAGGCCAATCTCGTTTGCAAGACCCTGCTTTTCGAGCGCCTCGAGCACCGCTAGGCCGCTGACGGCGGCAAGACCAGAGTACTTTGCAGGATTAACGCATGGACGCAGGACAATCGAAAGCAATAGGTTGCCGGCGGTTGAATCCCACTTGTGGCCGCGCCGGCCGCGTCCTGCTGTCTGAGCCCGGGCGGCAAGTCCTGTGCCGTGCGGCGCTCCTTGTTTTCCTGCTTCGATCAGGTCATCGTTGGTCGATCCGGTTACGTCGACTATCGTTAATTTGGCATCCATAGCGGCTGCTACCTCCTTAATGAATAAGTGAATAACGCAATGGTGTCGTGAGGCAGACACAATGTGAAGCCTTTGTCGCATTTGGACAATTTAATGTTAACACGTCAACAATGACTGAAATGCGCTATCCTCTCTTGGTCGATGTAAACACGTCAACAACTCAAAGGAGGTTAGTGATGGGTTTCACGATACTGGGAACGGGCTCGGCTCTTCCCGAGCGCAGCGTTTCCAACGACGAGCTGTCCGAGTTCCTCGATACCTCGGATGAGTGGTTTTTTACCCGCACCGGTATCAAGAGCCGCCACGTCTGCACCACTGAGTCACTCGACGACCTTGCCGTAGCGGCGAGCGAGCGGGCACTCCAGGTATCCGGAATCGACGCGAGCCAGCTGGATCTTATCGTCTGTTCGACGACGACGGGCGATCATCTCGTTCCCGCCGAAGCGTGCGCCGTTGCTGAGCGCCTGGGTGCCACATGTCCTGCCTTCGACGTTTCGGCGGCTTGTGCCGGCTTCGTATTTGCGCTCGATGTCGCCGAGGGCTATATCGCCCGCGGTCGCGCCAAGCACGTGCTGGTCGTTGCCGCCGAGCAGATGACGCGCGCGCTCGATTGGACCGACCGTGCCACGTGCGTGCTCTTTGGCGATGGCGCGGGTGCTGCGGTCATAGAGGCTGGGGGAGAGAATCCCCTTGCTGTCGAGCTTTCGACGTCGCCTGACGTCGAAACACTGCGCGTCCCCGGATTGGCGGGCTCCTCGCCGTATAAGACGGCGCAGGACTGCGAAAGCGTACTTTCCATGAACGGCCGTCGCGTCTTCAAGTTTGGCGTCAATGCCATCTGCGACACGGTCAACAAGCTCGCCTGCGACGCGAGCATCGCGGTCGAGGACATCGACCACTTTGTATTCCATCAGGCTAACGAACGAATCTTGAGCCAGGCAGTCAAGCGCCTGGGTGTGCCGGACGACCGTGTGGTCCGAACGTTGCGTGAAACTGGCAACATCTCGAGCGCCTGTATTCCGCTTGCTCTCGATCGACTGGCAAATACCGGCGCGCTGCACGCGGGCGACACCATCGCCCTGGTCGGATTTGGCGCCGGCTTGGATGTAGGTGGCTATCTACTTCGCTGGAAGTAGTTGCACATAGGAAATGAAAACGCCCCTGGGGCACAAACAAAGGAGAACTACCATGGCAGATCAGAAGACCTTCGAGCGCGTTTGCGACGTTATCCGCGAGACCGCTGGCCTTGACGACGTCGAGATGAAGCCCGAGTCCACGCTCGAGGAGATTGGCCTCGACAGTCTGGGCACCGTCGAGATCCTCGTCGCCGTCGAGGACGAGTTTGGCATCCAGCTCGATACCGAGGAGAACCCCAAGACGGTCGGCGAGTTCGTCGATACGGTCGAGGCGGCATTGGAGAAGTAGTGATGCTCAAGTCTCCTCTCTGCGATCTGCTCGGCATCGAAAAACCCGTGTTCCAGGGTGGCATGGCCTGGATTGCCGATGCCTCGCTGGCATCTGCCGTGTCCGAGGCGGGCGGCTTAGGCATTATCGCGGCCATGAATGCCGACGCAAACTGGCTGCGCGATCAGATTCACGAGCTGCGCGCCAAGACGGATAAGCCCTTTGGCGTCAACGTTATGCTCATGAGCCCGTTTGTCGACGAGGTCGCACAAGTGGTGATTGATGAGCAGGTGCCCGTTGTGGTGACCGGCGCCGGCAATCCCACCAAGTACATGAAGGCCTGGAACGATGCAGGCATCAAGGTTATTCCCGTCGTGGCTTCGGTGGCGCTGGCGCGTCTCGTGGCGCGTCGCGGAGCCACTGCCGTGGTTGCCGAGGGCACCGAATCAGGCGGCCATATTGGCGAGACCTCGACGATGGCACTTGTCCCGCAGGTTGTCGATGCGGTCGATATTCCCGTGGTTGCGGCTGGGGGCATCGCCGATGGCCGCGGTGTGGCGGCCGCCTTTATGCTCGGCGCTGCCGGCGTCCAGGTGGGAACACGCTTTCTGGTCGCAAACGAGTGCACCGTATCCGAACAGTACAAAGAGCTGGTGCTCAAGGCGGGCGACACGTCGACGCGTGCGACCGGTCGCTCGACGGGACATCCGGTTCGCGCCCTCAAGAGCCCCTTCACCAACGCGTATGCCAAGAACGAGGCGGCGGGCGCAAGCCCCGAGGAGCTCGGGGCCATGGGCACGGGCGCGCTTCGTAAAGCCGCAAAGGACGGTAATTACGAAGAGGGTTCGTATTTGTGCGGACAGATTGCCGGCATGGTCAACGAACGCCAGAGCGCACGCGAAATCGTCGACGATCTGGTCGATGGCGCCGAGCATGTCCTGAAGGGTGCGTCCGCATGGGTAGCGTAGCGTTTCTGTTTGCCGGTCAGGGTGCCCAGCATCCCGCGATGGGCGTCGACCTCATCGAAGCATCACCGGCGGCTGCCGAGGTGTTTGCGATCGCCGACGAGGTGCGTCCGGGAACCAGTGAGCAGTGCCGGAGCGCCTCCAAGGAGGAGCTCTCGCAGACCGAGAACACGCAGCCTTGCGTGTTCGTGCACGACTTGGCTGTCGCCGTCGCCCTGCGCGAGCGCGGCGTGGTGCCTGCCGCTTGTGCGGGATTCTCGCTGGGCGAGGTCGCTGCACTCACCTTTGCGGGGGCGTTCGATACGCGAGCGGGCTTTGAGCTTGTGTGCGAGCGCGCGGCGCTTATGGCCACGGCGGCTGAGCGCCATCCGGGCGGCATGCGCGCAGTCATCAAGCTCGATGCGGCGCAGGTCGAGGGCTTGGCAAAACAAGCCGGCGAGGACTGCTGGCCGGTCAACTACAACAGCCCCCAGCAGACGGTTGTGGCCGGAGCGCCCGATGCGTTGCAAACCCTCGACGTCCTGGTAAAAGAGGCTGGTGGCCGGGCCATGAAGGTCGCGGTGTCGGGTGCATTCCATAGCCCCTATATGGCCGAGGCGACCTGTGGCCTTGCTGCATATATCGAGGCCGGTCACGCGCCGTTCCCGTTGCTCATTCCTGTTATGGCAAATATGACGGCGGCGCCTTATCCGGCCGACCCGCAGGCGGCATCGGAGGTGCTGGCCAACCAGGTGAGTCATGCCGTGCGCTGGGTCGACACGCTGCATGCTCTGCAGGATCAAGGCATCGACACGTTTATTGAGGTCGGCCCCGGCAAAACGCTGTCGGGCCTGGTCAAGCGTACGCTGAGCGACGTTCGCGTGTATTCGTGCGAAACGGCCGAGCAGGTCGCAGCTATTGCCGACGAACTCGCATAGTTCACAGGGCTGTAACCCGAAAGGAATGACATGGGCAACTTGAACAACGGCGCGCTCGAGCGCAACGACTCACGTCACGTGGCGCTTGTCACGGGCGGCTCGCGCGGCATCGGTCGCGCTTGTGCCGTGGGCCTGGCGGAGGACGGCTTTGATATCGCCGTCGTCTATGCCGGTAGCGCAGATGCGGCGCGCGAGACGTGCGAAGCCTGTGAGGCGGCTGGCGCCACGGCGCGCGCATATCAATGTGACGTGGCCGACCCCGCTGCCGTCAACGCGTGCGTGGAAGCGGTCCTCAACGACTTTGGCTTCATTTGGGCGCTCGTCAACAACGCTGGCATCACCCGCGATGGCCTGCTCATGCGCATGGGCGATGACGCCTTCGATCGCGTGCTCGATGTCAATCTTAAAGGAACGTTTAACACGACGCGCGCGCTCACCAAGACCTTTATGCGCCAGCGCGGCGGTTGCGTCATCAACATGAGCTCGGTTGTGGGCCTGATGGGCAATGCCGGGCAGGCCAACTACGCCGCCTCCAAGGCGGGCGTCATCGGTCTGACCAAGGCGGTGGCGCGCGAGCTTGCGCCACGCGGCGTACGAGTGAACGCGGTCGCCCCCGGGTTTGTCGAGACCGATATGACGGCAAAGCTATCGGATAAGGTTCGCGCGGCAACCGAGGAGCAGATTCCCCTAAAGCGCATGGCGCACCCCGAGGAAGTGGCCGGCGTGGTGCGCTTTTTGGCGAGTGATGCGGCTGCCTACATTACGGGCGAGGTCGTGCGCGTCGACGGCGGAATGGCGATGTAGAAACCAGAGCCGAACAACGGCTTGAATGAGGAGACCATGATGGAACAGAGAGTTGCAATCACCGGTATCGGTGCCGTATCGCCGCTCGGTAACACGGCGCTTGCTACCTGGGCGGCCATGTGCGCCGGCACGTGCGGCATCGGCCCGATCACGCACTTCGATACCGATGCGTTTGCCGTTAAGGTGGCGGCCGAGGTCAAGGGTTTTGACGGCAACGAGTACTTTGGCAAGCGTGACGCCAAGCACCTGGACCCCTGCGTTCAGTTTGCCCTGGCAGCGTCGGACGAGGCCATGCACGATGCGGGCTTTGATGTCGAGGGCGCCATCGATCGCGAGCGCCTGGGCGTCTACGTGGGTTCGGGCGTGGGCGGCATGCAGACACTCGTCGACAACGTCCACACGATCGCCGATCGGGGACCTCGCCGCGCATCGCCCTATATGATTGCGATGATGATTCCCAATATGGCGTCGGGCAATATCGCGATCCGCCACAAGGCAAAAGGCCCGACCCTGCCCGTGGTGACTGCGTGCGCGACTTCGGCCCATGCCGTGGGCGAGGCGTTCCGCGCCATCAAGCACGGCTATGCCGATGCAATCCTGGCTGGCGGCGCCGAGGCCGCAATCATTCCCGATGCCGTTGCGGGCTTTACGTCCTGCCGTGCACTCACCACTAATCCTGACCCGTCGACGGCATGCCGTCCGTTCGATGCGAATCGCGACGGCTTTGTGATGGGTGAGGGCGCCTGCGTGCTGGTACTCGAGAGCATGGAACACGCGCTGGCTCGCGGGGCGCACATTTATGCCGAGGTCGTGGGCTACGGCAACACCGATGATGCCTATCACATCACGAGCCCCGATCCCGAGGCTGCCGGCATTGCCCGCGCGATATCGCTGGCGGTTGCCGAGGGTGACGTCAAGCCTTCCGAGGGTCTCTACATCAATGCCCACGGCACCTCGACCAAGCTCAACGATTCGTCCGAGACGGCGGGCATCAAGCGAGCGCTCGGCGAGGACGCGGCACGAGCCGCGCACGTCTCGTCGACCAAGTCGATGACCGGCCATATGATCGGTGCCACGGGTGCCATCGAGGTCATGGCCTGTGCCATGGCGCTCGAGCAGGGCGTGGTGCCGCCGACCATTAACTACCACACACCCGATCCCGCCTGCGATCTTGACTACACGCCCAATCGCGCGGTTCGCGCCGACCTTACCTGGGCGCTTTCGACCAATCTGGGCTTTGGCGGACACAATGCCGCCATCGCGCTGCGTAGATATGCAAGGAGCTAGAGCATGGATTCCAAAAGACTTGCCGAGATAGCCGATGTTATGGAGGACCGCGGCCTCACGCGCGTGCGCGTTGAGGAGCCCGATGGCACCGCGGTCGAGCTCGAGCGCGCGAGCGCCGCACAGCCGGTTGCCGTGCCCATGCCTATGCCGGGTGCCGTGACTGCTCCGGCGGTGGCTCCTGTCGCCATGCCTGCTGCCGCACCGGAGCCCGCCGCGCAGGCGCCTGTCGCCGCACCGGAGCCCAAGGGCACCGAGGTGACCGCTCCCATGGTCGGCGTTTTCTATGCTGCCCCGGCGCCGGGCGACGAGCCGTTTGTGCACGTGGGCTCCAAGGTCAAGGCCGGTGAGACCCTCTGCATCATCGAGGCCATGAAGGTTCTCAACGAGGTGACGGCCGAGGCAGACGGCGAGGTGCTCGAGATCTGCGTGGCCGACGGCGACCTCGTGGAGTTTGGCAGCTGCCTCATGAGGATCGGATAGGTGATATCCATGAACAAAGAAGAGCTCAAGAAGCTGTTGCCGCATCGTGAGCCGATGCTTTTGCTCGACGAAGCCGAGCTAGTGGGCGACGAGGCCCACGGCAAGATCACGATTACGGGCGACGAGTACTTTTTGCAGGGGCATTTTCCGGGAAACCCGGTCGTCCCCGGCGTGATCCAGTGCGAGATGCTCGCCCAGAACTGCTGCGTGCTGCTGATGGGCGATGAGGAGGCGCGCGGCGCGACGCCGTTCTACACGAGTCTGGACAAGGTGCGCTTTAAGCGTCCGGTGCGCCCGGGCGACACGGTGGATTTGGTGTGCTCCATCACGCGTGCGCGCGGGCCGTTCCGCTTTGCGACGGGTACTGCGAGCGTCAACGGTGAGGTTTGCTGCCGCGCCGATATGTCTTTTGCACTCATGCACGAAAGTTAAGGAAGGCTTCATGTTCGACAAAGTGCTCATCGCCAACCGCGGCGAGGTTGCGGTCCGTGTTATCCGCGCGTGCCGCGATATGGGCATCAAGACCGTCGCCGTTTATTCCACGGCCGATGCGGACGCGCTGCACGTGCAGCTCGCCGACGAGGCGTATTGCATCGGCGGCCCGCGTCTTGCCGAGAGCTACCTCAACGACGATGCCGTGCTCACCTGTGCCGTGAAGTCGGGGGCAAAGGCGATCCATCCCGGCTACGGTTTCTTTTCCGAGAAGGCGAGCTTCGTGCGCGACTGCGACAAGTATGGCCTGGCGTTTGTTGGTCCTTCGGCCGAGGTAATCGACAGCATGGGTGACAAGGACGCCGCACGTCGAACGGCTGCCGCGGCGGGCGTGCCCATCGTGCCGGGCTGCGATTTGCTCAAAAGCCCCGAGGAGGCGACAGCCGAGGCCGAGCGCATTGGCTGCCCCGTGCTTATTAAGGCGCGCGCGGGCGGCGGCGGTCGCGGTATTCGCAAGGTCGAGCGCGTGGAAGATGCGGCAAAGGCCTTTATTGAAGCACGTGCCGAGGGCGAGGCCGTTTTTGGCGACGGCGAGTGCTACATGGAGAAGTTCGTCGCGCCGGCCCACCACGTCGAGGTGCAGATTATGGCCGATAAGCAGGGCCATGTGTTTTCGCTCGGCGAGCGCGAATGCTCGGTGCAGCGCCGCAACCAAAAGCTGATCGAGGAGAGCCCCGCGCCGTGCCTCGACGGACACGACGGCATTCGTGCTCGCATGCACAAGGCAGCGCGTGACCTGGCTCGTGCCGTTGGCTACGAAGGAGCCGGTACCATCGAGTTCCTGTATTCGGACGACGGCAATTTCTACTTTATGGAAATGAACACGCGCTTGCAGGTGGAGCATCCGGTTACGGAGTTTGTGACCGATACCGACTTGGTCAAGTGGCAGCTGCGCGTGGCAGCCGGCCAACCTCTGCCCTTTGAGCAAGAGGACATGCCGGTCCGCAACCACGCCATGGAGTGCCGCATCAATGCCGAAACGCCGGACTTTCTGCCGTCATGTGGAACGGTCACCACGTTGCGCGTGCCGGGTGGTCCGCGCGTGCGCTGGGATTCCGCCATGTTTACCGGTGCGACAGTTCCGCCGTACTACGACTCCATGCTCGGCAAGCTCATCGTGTGTGCGCCCACGCGTGATGGAGCCATTCGCAAGATGCGCTCGGCCCTGGGCGAGCTCGTGATTGAAGGCGTGAGCGAAAACAGCGAGCTTCAGCTCGACGTGCTGGCAAACGACGAGTTCTTGTCGGGCATGTACCACACCGATCTGATGGGGCATCTCTATGCTGATGAATAGAAAAGCGAAGACGGTCAACGTCCTCGAGGGGCCGATGACCGAGTCGTGCGCCGAGTTTCCCGCGCGCCACGTGTTTATCAAGTGCCCGGAGTGCCGCCGCGTGATCGATGAGGCACGCCTGCACGACAACCTCGAGGTCTGCCCTCGTTGCGGCAAACACTTTCGCGTGAGCGGTCGCGCGCGCATGCGCATGACGGTCGACGAGGGCATGTTTGAGGAATGGGATGCCAATCTGGCGTCGGAGGACTTCCTCTCGTTTCCCGGCTATGCCGACAAGCTCAAGAGCGTGAGCGAGCGTTCGGGCGAGCGCGATGCCGTTGTGTGCGGCAGGGGCAAAATCTGCGGTTGCGATACCGCGCTCTTCTTTATGGACGCCAACTTTATGATGGGCTCGATGGGCTCCGTGGTGGGCGAGAAGATCTGTCGCGCATTTGAGCGTGCGACCGAGCTGGGATTGCCAGTTGTCGGCTTTACCGTTTCGGGCGGTGCGCGCATGCAGGAGGGCGTGACCTCGCTTATGCAGATGGCCAAGATTTCTGCGGCGGTTAGGCGCCACAGCGAGGCGGGCGGCCTGTATATTACGGTGCTCACCGACCCCACGACCGGAGGCGTAACCGCGAGCTTTGCCATGGAGGGCGACATTATCCTGGCCGAGCCCGATGCCCTAACGGCATTTGCCGGCCCGCGCGTGATCGAGCAGAACATGCACAAGCGCCTGCCCAAGGGATTCCAGCGCTCCGAGTTTTTGCTGGAGCACGGCTTTTGCGATGCCGTTGTTCCGCGTGGCGAGATTGCGCTCACGGTAGGCGAGCTGTTGGCGCTGCACGAAGGGCATGCGCCCAGCCTGGGGGCACCGCATGAGATCGTGCATGCGGGTCGCCGCGGCAAAAAGCTGGGACACTTGTTTAAGCGCTCGCCGGCACCAAAAACCGCGCTCGAGATTGTCAAGCAGACCCGCTCGGCAGATCGCGCCACGGCGGGTGAGATGATCTCGCTGGGCCTGGATGGATTTGTGGAGCTGCACGGCGACCGTTACTTTGGCGACGACGCCGCTGTGGTGGCTGGCATTGGCTGGAAAGACGGACGCCCCGTAACGGTCATCGCCATCGAGCGCGGCACCACGACCAAAGAGCGTATGCGCCGCAACTTTGGCATGGCGCATCCCGAGGGCTACCGCAAAGCGCGTCGCCTTATGCGCCAGGCCGAAAAGTTTGGTCGACCGGTTCTGTGCCTGGTCGATACTTCGGGCGCGTTTTGCGGCATCGGTGCCGAGGAGCGCGGTCAGGGCGAGGCGATTGCCCAGAATCTCGTGGAGATGAGCGGCCTTAAGACGCCGATTGTCTCGGTGGTGACAGGCGAGGGCGGCTCTGGTGGCGCGCTGGCGCTATCCGTGGCCGACCGCATCCTGATGCTCTCGAGCTCGGCCTATTCGGTCGTGAGCCCCGAGGCCTGTGCGTCGATCCTGTGGAAGGATACCGAGCGCGCGAATGAGGCCGCCGAGGCGCTTAAGCTCACAGCCCCCGATCTGTTGGCGCTCGGCATCATCGACGACGTTGTCGACGATAGGGGCCTGTCGCATGAGGAGATCGCCGGCGCCGTCATGTCCTCGGCATTTGCTGCCTTCGATACGCTTGGGCGGCTCGACGACGCGACCCTCACAAACCTCCGCTACGAAAAGTACCGCGCAATCGGTCAGTACCGCACGATGTGACAAAGGGTCAGTCCGCATGTCACATTGAGAAAGGGTTCCTGTGTCACAAGTTTCTAACACCTCGTTTACAACGACGGTCTCATCAAACGCCATGGCCGTGGTGGACTATCTGTCCAAAAGCATGATGTCGGCGCTGCCGTTTATTGTCTGCGCGGCGTTGTTCCGCACCGTCGCCGTCATTATGGGCGAAGGCATGCTGGGCCTGTGGTCTGCCGATTCCGAAATCTATCGCCTGTTCTACAGTTGGCTCTATAACGCCGGCTACTACTTTTTGCCCATTTATCTTGGTTGGGCGGCCGCTCGCCAGCTCGGTTGCTCGGAGCAGCTGGGCATGATGCTGGGTGGCGTATTGATTGCGCCCGATTTTGCTTAAGCTCGTCGATGCCGCACCGACGACGGGGGCATCGATGACTTCCGTGTATGGCCTGCTTCCCGCGCCGGTCAACGATTACACGACGACCGTTATTCCGGTTCTCATCTCGGTGCCCGTGCTATGGCGAGTGGAGTGTTTCTTTAAGCGCGTTATCCCCCAGGCCGTGGCGTTTTCGTTCGTTCCGTTTGCAACCATGCTCGTCATGGTTCCGGTATCCCTGTGTATCACGGCGCCGGCGGGCAGCTATCTGGGAATGTTGCTGGGCAAGCTTATGTTTATGCTTGGCAATTCCGGTGGCATCGTGTCGCTGCTCACGCTCATGGGGCTTGCCGCGGGCTGGGAGTTCCTTAAGATCGCGGGCGTCAGCAACGTTGTCCTATCGCTCGCCTACGCGCAGTTTATGAGTATGGGAACGGATTCGTGCATCCTGATCGCCGCGACGATGGCAACGTTTGCCGTTTGGGGCATGCCCTTTGGTGCGTCGCTCCGCGTTGCGGATAAGGACGAGAAGGCGCTCATGCTGGGCTATTCAATCTCGGGTGTTCTTGGCGGCGTAAGCGAGCCGGCGCTGTACGGTTGCGGCTTTAAATATGGCAGGTGCCTGACGTGCATGGCCATTGGCGGCGCTGTCGGAGGCCTTGTTGCTGCCGTGGGCCACGTTACGGCCTATACCATCGGCATGACGAATGTCCTCATGGTCATTGGCTTTGCCACAGGTGGTTTTTCGAACCTGCTGTGGTGCTGCTTTGCCGGCGGTGTGGCATTTGCGGTGTCTGCGGCGCTGAGCTACTGCTTTGGCGTGGTGCCGGCGAAGGGGCAAGCGACGGGGGACGGAGCCGATTCGCCCAAAACCTCGAAGAGCGTGGCCGAGGCAAGCGCATAAATCGATTGACAAAGGTGCAGTCCCGCATGTCGCACTCCAAGGCCGTGGCTCGTGTGGGCTGCGGCCTTTTGTATCTTGAGGACAAAGTGGCTACACTACAATCCGTTTGAGCAATAGATATATAGGTAGTACCGTGGGGGCGGATGTAGATGGTCGAGTGGATTGTTAGGCGCGCACAGGGCGATCGTGCGCGTGTGGGCACGTTAGCTGGCATGGTGTGTATTGTCGCCAATGTTGCGCTTTGTGCTGCGAAGGGTGCAATTGGTGTGGTTTCGGGATCGGTTTCGATTGTGGCGGATGCCATGAACAACCTGTCCGATGCCAGCTCGAATATCGTGAGCGTGCTGGGCTTTAAGCTGGCGAGCAAGCCGGCCGACCCCGAGCATCCTTACGGCCACGGTCGCTACGAGTATCTCTCGGGTCTGGTCGTGGCGGCACTCGTGCTGCTGATTGGCGTTGAGCTGGTGAAGTCCTCGGTTGAGCGCGTCATCCACCCCGAACCTGTCGAGTTCTCGCTTGCCCTGGTGGCAGTTCTAGTGCTTTCGATGGTCGTAAAGCTCTGGATGGCGGCCCTCAACCAAAAGCTCGGCGATCGCATTGAGTCCGAGACGCTGCATGCGACCGCGCAAGATTCCAAGAACGATGTCCTTGCCACGGGCGCCGTGCTGGCGTGCGCAATTGTTTCGCAGGTGACGCACATCAATCTTGACGCGTGGGTCGGCCTTGCCGTTGGCGCCTATATTGGCTGGAGCGGCTTTGAGCTTATCCAAGATACGGTGAGCCCGCTTTTGGGCCAGACGCCCGATCCTAAGCTCGTCGAGCATATCCGCAGCAAGATCATGAGCTATCCCGGCGTCTTGGGCGTCCATGACCTAATGGTTCACGACTACGGCCCAGGCAGGAAGTTCGCAAGCGCTCACGCCGAGATGGCAGCCGAGGCCAGCCCGCTGGAAAGTCACGACACGCTCGATAACATCGAGCAGTCGTTTAGGAACGAAGACGGCATGATTGTCACGCTCCATTACGACCCCATCGTGACCGACGATCCCAAGGTGGCGAGCATGCGTTTACGCATTAACGCCATGGCCCAACAGATCGATAGCCGCCTTTCGATTCACGACCTGCGCTGTGTGCCGGGTCCTACGCACACCAACGTGATCTTTGACTGTGTGCGTCCCTCGGATCTGCAGATGAGTGCCGAAGACTTAAAGCACGCGCTGGCGAAACGTGTCGAATCCGAATATCCCAAGTCGATTGCCAAGATCACGATCGACGAAGACTATGTAGGCCATACCCACGAGTAGAGCCGCGCCGGCAAAGCAAGCTATACAGAAGGGGAGAATATGAAGAGGCTGTATCTGCTCCGCCACGGCCAGACGGAATTCAACGTTAAAAAGCTCGTCCAAGGTCGTTGCGATTCATCGCTCACCGATTTGGGCCGTCAGCAAGCCGGGATGGCAGCCGCATGGCTCAAAGCCCACAACGTCGTCCCCGACAAAGTGGCCTCATCACCCTTAGGCCGAGCCATGGACACCGCTAGTCTCGTTGCATGCGAGCTCCTCGGCCCGGACGCGGCAGTCGAGCCCTGCGAAGGCATCATCGAGCGCTGCTACGGCACCTTCGAAGAAGGCCCCCACGACGCCCTGCCCACCGATGTCTGGGATCCGGGCGAGGACCTGGTCCCCTTCGGAGGAGAAGGAAGCCGCGCGCTGCAAGAACGCATGGTAGGCGCCCTCTCCAATCTCATGGGCGCCGAGGGCATCGAAACCCTCCTAGCAGTAAGCCACGGCAGCGCCAGCCGCCAATTCATCAAGGCTGCAGCCCCAGAGGGCTTCGAGCTCCCAACAAAACTCCCCAACTGCGCCATCATGATCTTTAATTTCGATGAGGCAAATCCACAAGCAGAAGGCGAGCCAATGCAATGCAAGTTCACCCTCCAGCAAATAGTGGACCCTCAACAAAGTAATTAGCTGAGCGAGCAGAGTTAAGCAGACATCAACGTGTCGTCTCCCGAGCTTGGCAGAGGGGCGGCGAAATATATTAAGTTTGTCGCGAGTTCCGCACGCAAAGGAAAGCACTTAATGTGCTTTCCGTC
>CABSKX010000004.1 GCA_902478365.1 uncultured Collinsella sp.
GACTTGAGTTCCGAGCGGGCCCCTGCTGTTAGCTTGTGGCACTGAGTAGTTTAGGCCTCGTCGACGACCTTGAGGCCGCGCGTGTGGTCGATCTCGTTGAGGAGGTTAACGCGATGCTCGTGACGACCGCCCTCAAACTCGGCGTCGAGCCACTCGTCGACAATCATCTTGGCGAGCTCGGAGCCCACGACACGGGCGCCAAAGGCGAGCACGTTGGTATTGTTGTGCATGCGGGAGAGCTTGGCGCTGAAGGGCTCGGAGCACACGACGGCGCGAACGCCCTCGACCTTGTTGGCGGCCAGGCTGATCCCGACGCCGGTGCCGCAGATCAGGATACCCAGGTCGACGTCACCGTTAGCAACGGCCTTGCCCACCTTGTAGCCGGCGATGGGGTAATCAAAGCTCTCGGAGGTGTCGGTTCCAAAGTTCACGACCTCACAGCCGCGCTCCTTCAGGTGCTCGGAAATGATGTTCTTGAGCTCGACGGCGGCATGGTCGTTGCCGATACCAATCTTCATGAGTGGTTCCTCTCTGGTCCGTGCGGCGGAATTGCTAAAGGTTTTACCGCGTTCGACTGCATGATAGCGCGACTTTTGCGTAAACGCTCGGGCGTTTTTTGGTCAAACGCTTTAGCATGCAACAAGACGGGCTTCTCATGAATGAATGCCGTCAGATTGCGCTTGAGGGCCGTCCGCCGGAACCATGGTTGCGGTTTTTGATGCATTGTTATCAAATAAAAGTGCTAACTTTTTTGAGAGTCCAGCCCGTTATGCAAGTAGGAGATACCTATGCCTGCCGATTCCCTTCGTGATACCGCGTTTTGCGATGTTTTGAACCGCGAGCTTGTCTGTGCGCTCGGCTGCACCGAGCCCATTGCCGTTGCCTATGCAGCGGCGCTGGCGAGCCAGACGCTCGGTTGCGAACCCGATCATATGGATGTTGCCTGCTCGGGCAATATCATCAAGAACGTTAAGAGCGTGACCGTGCCCAACTCGGGCGGCATGCACGGTATTGAGGCCGCGGCCGTGCTGGGCGCCGTGGGCGGTGACGCCAAGAGCGCGCTCGAGGTGCTCGAGAGCGTTAACGACGAAGACCGTGCTCGCGTGTCCGAGCTCCTCGCCGATGCCGGTTACTGCGATGTGTCGCTTGTCGAGGGTGTGCCCAACCTCTACATCAAGGTGACTGCCACGGCCGGGGGCCATACCGCGGTCGTCGAGATTACCGACCACCACACCAACGTCACGTGCCATACGCTCGACGGTATTCCGGTATGCGGCAAGTCGGCGGGGGAGTGTGCCGCCTGCGCCGAGCGCGTCGTGGCCGAGCGTGCGGCAGATAGCGCTGACACGCCCATGTCGATTGAGTCCATCATCGACTTTATCGAGGACGGTGACATTGAGGACGCCCGCGTTGCCGTTGAGCGTCAGATCGAACTGAACGGTGCGATTAGCGCCGAGGGCCTGGCGCACGCTTGGGGTGCCGAGGTGGGCCGCACACTGCTGGGCGCACGTGCCGATGACGTCGCCTGCCGTGCCCGTGCCCGTGCAGCCGCTGGGTCCGACGCCCGCATGAACGGCTGCGCGCTGCCGGTCGCCATCGTGTGCGGCTCGGGCAATCAGGGCATTACTTGCGCGCTGCCTGTTATGGAGTATGCCGAGTACCTGCGCTGCGACCATGAACGCCTGGTTCGTGCCGTGATGCTGTCCGATCTGATCGCCGTGCATATCAAGAGCTATATTGGTGCGCTCTCGGCGTTTTGCGGTGCCATTTGCGCCGCATGCGGTGCCGGTGCTGCCATTACCTGGCTGTGCGGTGGCACGCACGAGCAGATCGGCGCGACGGTCTCGAACACGCTCGGTAACGTTGGCGGCATCGTGTGCGATGGCGCCAAGGCAAGCTGTGCCGCCAAGATTTCCGCCGCCGTCGATGCTGCGATTCTGGGCCACGATATGGCCATGCAGGGCCGCGGTTTCCGCGCTGGCGAGGGCCTCATTCAGGATACCGTCGAGCAGACGATTGCCAGCATGGGCTATGTGGGCCGCGTGGGCATGAAAGATACCGACGTCGAGATCCTCAACATCATGATCGGCAAGACTCGAGTCTGTTAGGACAGTTCGTCGGCTATTTGGTGCTCGTAGAAGGCTTCTACTACGGCGTTGAAATCGCGGGCGAAGTCTTCCATGGTTCCGCGCCAGGTGGCTCGGCTGGGCTTGCCTTGGCCCACATAGGCAGTCTGAATGCCGCAGGCGGGGCTGGGGAAGTCGCGTTTGGGATCGTTGCCCACCATGAGGACCTCGTGCGGCTCGAGCCCCATCACCTGAAGCTGCTCTAGATAGTAGGTGGCATCGGGCTTGCAGCGGGTGGTGTTTCCCATGTGCGTGACGAGCTCAAAGGGGACGTCGGCCAGATCGCCCCAACCCATGCGGCACTCGATGGCCCCCTGCGGAAAGCTGGGATTGGTAAAGAGCGCGCAACGCAGTCCTGCATCCTGTACGGCCTGAAGCGCGGCGTGTGCGCCGGGCATGGCGTGGGCGTTGATGACATCGTCGTTCTTGTACGGCAGGACTTCGCGGTCGTAGTAGGTAAACGCCTCGTAGATAAGTGGGTCCGAGAGGCAAATGCCGCACCGGCGCTCAACCTCTTCTTGGTAGAACTCCAGATTGGTGCGATTATCCGTGCCGCTTCGGCGATTGGCGTTGAGGTCGACCAAGATGGTGCCGAGGCGTGCCATCGTGCCACCGTGGCTGCGGCGACCGATATCCGCGAGCATCGACGAGACATCCTTAAAATAGCGAAGGATGAATGCGTTGAGGTTGATGCTAAGAAGCGTTTCGTCCATATCGAAAACGACTGCTTTGAGCACGCGGGCACCTTTCTCGATAAATCGTTCCAGAATCGTTGGCTCCGGATACTTTACCTCAAAGGCGTATGGGCAAACTGCTTATCGTCAAGTTGTGGAGACGGCTGTCCATAAGATTACGAAAAAGTCTCCACACGAGTAAAAAAACGCAGTTCACGCTTGAAATCGAACCCATTTCCCCGTAACCTATACGAACGTGATTGCATAAGCGTCACATTAGTATCTGTCGGCTCCCGAGTGTTCCTAAACGTTGTGTGCTTGTCGCACCCTTCTGTAGGTCCTAGCAATCGGGGCCCCGTAGTTCGAAAGGGGTCCACCTTTGAGTGAGATTCAGAACTCGTCCATTTTCTCTCTTGACGATGTCAACGAGGAGGAGATGAACAACCTCATCGACGGTACGATTACCGACTTTGATGAGGGCGATCTCGTTAACGGCACTGTCGTTAAGATCGAGCATGACGAGGTGCTCGTTGACATCGGATTCAAGTCCGAGGGCGTTATCCCGGTCCGCGAGCTGTCCATCCGTAAGGACGCTAACCCTGCAGACATCGTTGCACTTGGTGATCCCATCGAGGCCCTGGTTCTCCAGAAGGAGGACAAGGACGGTCGTCTGGTCCTGTCCAAGAAGCGTGCCGAGTACGAGCGTGCTTGGAACCGCATCGAGGAGAAGTTCAACTCCGGCGAGAACGTCGAGGGCGAGGTTATCGAGGTTGTCAAGGGCGGCCTGATTCTCGACATCGGCCTGCGTGGCTTCCTGCCCGCTTCCCTCGTCGACCTCCGTCGCGTCAAGGACCTCACCTCTTACATGGGCACCCGCATCGAGGCCCGCGTCATCGAGATGGACCGCAACCGCAACAACGTCGTCCTCTCCCGTCGCGTCGTGCTCGAGGAGTCCCGTAAGGCCGAGCGCTCCGAGATCCTGTCCAAGCTCAAGTCTGGCATGCGTCTCCAGGGCACCGTTTCCTCCATCGTCGACTTCGGCGCCTTCGTCGACCTCGGCGGTATCGACGGCCTCATCCACATCTCCGAGCTTTCCTGGAACCACGTCAACCATCCTTCCGAGGTTGTCAAGGTCGGCCAGGAGGTCGAGGTCGAGGTTCTCGACGTCGATCTCAACCGCGAGCGCATCTCCCTGGGTCTCAAGCAGACCACCGAGGATCCGTGGCGCGCACTGGTCAAGAAGTACCCCGTCGGCGCTATCGTCGAGGGCACTGTGACCAAGCTTGTCCCGTTCGGCGCTTTCGTCGACCTGGGCGAGGGCATCGAGGGCCTGGTGCACATCTCCGAGATGGCCAACAAGCACGTCGACCAGCCTTCTCAGGTCACCCACGTGGGCGACAAGGTTCAGGTCAAGGTCATGGAGATCGACCTCGACCGTCGTCGTATCTCCCTGTCCATGAAGTCCGCTGCTGAGACTCTGGGCGTCGAGATCGAGGTCACCCCGCTGCCTTCCGAGAAGAAGGACGAGGAGACCGACGCCGAGTAAATCGGTTTGACAATCACTTGTTTTAAGGGATCCGTCCGCAATGGACGGGTCCCTTTTTGCATTTCCTGTCGAGATGCGCGATGCTGCCCGGGCTGTCCACTGGCTATTAGGTTGTCGGTGCATGAAAAATGCCGACATCCCGCCTCGGGGAGGAGGCGGGAACGCACCGAGTAGACGGAGGGGTGCGGAGCGCGGTCGCGTCTCGACTGACGACGTTGCCCATCGACAACCCTATTGTACTGCATGGCGTGGTTCTTGGTTTATCGTGTCGAACGCTTGTGTTGTGCCATTGCCTGCGGCAACGGTGTGATACACTCTTGCACTGCTGAGTGGGCCAGACGGTCGCGCGATGTGCTGCTTGCGGCACGCGTGAGGAAAGTCCGGGCTCCAGAGGGCGGGATGCCGGCTAACGGCCGGGCGGAGTGATCCGACGGAAAGCGCCGCAGAAAAGAAGACTCCCACCTGCGCTGCAAGGCGTAAAGGGAAAAGCTGAAACGGTGGTGTAAGAGACCACCAGCGTCGTGGCAACACGGCGGCTTGGCAAGCCCCATCCGGAGCAAGCGCGAATAGGAACGCTATGGGCCGGCCCGGTCCGCGTTCGGGTAGCGTGCGTGGAGCTGCACGGTAACGTGCAGACAAGATAAATGACCGTTCACGACAGAACCCGGCTTACAGGCCCACTCAGCACTTTGTTGACGCTGCGAACCCGTCAGCGCGGCAATCTGCCTTTCAAGCCTTCGGGCATGACCATAAGGTCAATGCCCTCGTCTTTCAAGGCACCTTGCTCGCGCTGACGGGTTCTCGCTGTTGGCGACGGCATCATTGGCGTTTCCGTTCTTGTTGGCGAGGGCAATGGTACGGTCTTTGCCGTATTATTGAGGCTGTTTGTTGCTTTGCTTGTTGTTGAGGGGCTTTGTTGGACAGCTATTTTACTCTGCAATCGAATATTGAGGCTTCGGGAGAGTTTGTGGACCGCAAGAGCCGGTTTATTGCCCAGCTGGTCCATATTGAGTCCGAGGATGAGGCGAATGCCTTTATCGAGATGGTTCGCAAACGTCATTACGACGCTCGACATAATGTGCCCGCGTGGATTTTGGTCGATGGACGCGAGCGCCAGAGCGATGACGGTGAGCCGAGCCGCACGAGCGGTATGCCGACGCTCGAGGTGCTGCGCGGCGCGGCGCTCAAAAATGTTTGCTGCGTGGTGACGCGCTATTTTGGCGGCACGCTGTTGGGTCCTGGTGGCTTGGTGCGCGCCTATACCGCGGCGACGCAGGCGGCGGTGGCCTCGGCTCAGGAGTCCGGGCAGATCGTCGAGATGACGAGTGTCGTGCCGGTTGTCGTGCATGTGGCCTATCCGCAGTATGAGCAGGTGCTTCGCTTGGCCCAGGATTCGGGTGCCAAGGTTTCGGATACCGATTACGCGGATACCGTGACACTTCACTTGGTGTTTAAGGCAGGGGAGCAGGAGTCGTTTTGCGCCAAGATGCGCGAGCTTATGGCGGGGCGCGAGGAGATTGAGGTCGGCGCTCCCGAATTTGCCGAGTTCTAACGGCGACGGCCGGCGTGCTTTTGGATGGATCCCAAGCGCGCCGGCCGTCGTTTTCTGTTGCTGCCGTTTACTCGGCAAGCTGCTTTAGCATATCGCAGGCGATCTCGACGGCATCGTCGATGCAGCCGGGGCAGCTGCGGAGCGGACCCTTATCCGATCCAATGCCCTTGAGCGTGCCGCAGACGGTCGTCGTGTTCTTCTCGCCAAAACGCTTGGCGATTTCGCGCGACAGTTTGTAGGTCTGACCCTTGGTCTTGGGGTTTTCCATGCCGTCGCTCATCACGAAGCCCATGATGGCCACGGCGCCCGAGATGGCGCCGCAGGTTTCGGTCATGCCGCCCATGCCGGCGCCAAAGCCCTCGGTGAGGGTAAAGGCGACCTGGGGGTCGAGCCCGACGGCGGGCGCGAGCGTGCAGGCGACGGCCTGGGCGCAGTTAAAGCCACAGGCGTGGTATTCGGCAGCCTGAGCCTGACAGGCGGTGATGTCGAGCTGGGCCGTATCGATTTGCTTCATCGTTGTCTCCTTGGTCACGGTGTACCCGCCTATGGTACCCGTGACGGTGCGTGTAATCATCGAGAGCTTCATGGATGCCTCATTTTTATCTATCGAGCAAATGCCCAAGGTTTGAGATAAATGCCACGGATCAATTTGTCCCATAACCTACCTTGGGGATGGGTTGAGAGGGGTGCAGGGTAGCGGTATCGTGAACCGAATAAAAACAAAACCCAAGTAAGGGAGTTGGATATGAGCGAGCAGACCATCGGTACGACGTGTGTTCAGGGCGGGTATCACCCGGGAGATGCCGAGCCGCGCCAGGTGCCCATCTACCAGTCCACCACGTGGAAGTACGACACGTCCGAGCATATGGGCAAGCTGTTTGACCTAGAGGAGTCGGGCTACTTCTACAGCCGTCTGCAGAACCCCACGTGCGATCTCGTTGCCGCCAAGATCTGCGAGATGGAGGGCGGCACCGCTGCGATGCTCACGAGCTCGGGCATGGCTGCGAATTTCCTCGCGATCTTTAATGTGGCCGGTGCCGGCGATCATGTGGTCGCAAGCTCTGCCATTTACGGCGGTACCTACAACCTGCTCGCCCACACCATGGGTCGCATGGGCGTGACCTGCACGTTCGTTGCCCCCGACTGTACCGACGAGGAGCTCGAGGCAGCGTTTGAACCCAATACCAAGCTCGTCTTTGGCGAGACCATCGCCAATCCCGCCCTTGCCGTGCTCGATATTGAGCGCTTTGCCAAGGCCGCGCACGACCACGGCGTACCGCTGATGGTCGACAACACCTTCCCGACGCCCGTGATGTGCCGTCCTTTTGAGTGGGGCGCCGACATCGTTACGCACTCCACCACCAAGTACATGGATGGACATGCGGCCTACCTGGGCGGCGTGATCGTCGACCACGGCCAGTTTGACTGGATGGCCCATGCGGACAAGTTCCCGGGTCTCACCACGCCTGACGAGAGCTATCACGGCGTGACGTATGCCGAGAAGTTCGGTCGCGAGGGCGCCTTCATTACCAAGGCCACCGCGCAGCTCATGCGCGATCTTGGTCCCATGCAGAACCCGCAGGCGGCATTCTTCCTGAACAGCTCGCTCGAGAGCCTGCACGTGCGCATGCCGCGTCATTGTGAGAACGGCCTGGCCGTTGCCAAGTTCCTGCAGAGCCATCCCAAGGTGCGCTTCGTGAGCTATCCGGGTCTGGAGGGCGATAAGTACTATGACATGGCTCAGAAGTACATGCCCAACGGTACCTGCGGCGTTGTGAGCTTTGGCTTTAACGGTGGTCGCGCGGCGGCCGAGACCTTTATGAAGAGCCTCAAGCTTGCCCAGATCGCCACGCACGTTGCCGACGCCCGCACGTGCTGCCTGCATCCCGCTAATGCCACGCACCGCCAGATGAACGATGAAGAGCTCATCGCCTGTGGCATCTCCGCCGACATGGTGCGCCTGTCGTGCGGCCTCGAGGACACGGCCGACCTGATTGCCGACCTTGAGCAGGCGCTCGAGCAGTGCTAGGCTAGCGTGCGTGCGAGGCGTGGGACGGCTTTTCGGCTGACGACGTCCTCATAGTTCCGATTCCGTAGGCGGGACCCCGATCGTGTCCGTTTGTAGGCGATTGGGGTCCCGTTTTTGCGTTGCACGATAGAAAGGATATACATGGAGAAAACTGCCGAGCAGCTGCGCCGCGAACACATTGCCCTAGAGGGCGATACCCACGGTAAGAATAAATGGGCGATTCTGTTCACCGTGCTCGTCATGACCTTTATGGCGTGTCTGGATGCGAGCATCGTGACGGTGGCGCTCCCAGTGATGCAAAAGGAGCTGGGGGTGGGTCTCGACCGCATTCAGCTCGTGAGCTCGGTGTATCTGCTCGCGACGTGCGTCGCCATGCTGCCGTTTGGCCGCTTGGGCGATGTGCGCGGCAAGGTGAATGTGTTCCAGCTTGGTGTAATCGTCTTTACGGGTGGCTCGTTGCTTTGCGGGCTTTCGGCTTCGCTCGAGGTGCTTATCTTGGCGCGTTTCGTGCAGGGCATTGGCTGTGCCGCCGCGATGGCCAACAATATGGGCATCATCACCGAGTCGTTTCCGGCGCGTGAGCGCGGCCGTGCCATGGGCATTCTGGCGACCTTTGTGGCCCTCGGCATGATGTGTGGCCCCGTGCTCGGCGGCATGCTGGTGGCGAGCTTTCCCTGGGAGAGCATCTTCCTTATCAATCTGCCCATTGGCGTAATCTCGTTTATCGTGGGGCTCTATACGCTGCCGCATGTGAAGCCGGAGGCTGGCGAACGCCCTATGCCGTTGACAGAGGCGGCGCGTCGCTGCTTTGCGAGCTCGGCTTTCACTATTAACCTGGCTTGCATGCTTATCGTGTTCGTGGGTATCGGTGCCTCCGAGTTTGTGCTGCCGTTCTACTTTCAGGATGCCCACGGCTTTAGCTCCGATATCTCCGGCCTGTTGTTTTTGGCGATGCCGGTCGTGAATGCCTTTGTGGGCCCGCTTTCGGGCTCGGTGTCCGACCGTGTTGGTTGTGAAGCGCCCACGGCCGTTGGCCTGGGCGTGTACGTGTGCGGTCTCTTTGCGGTGAGCACGCTTGACGAGCACTCTTCCATCTTGATGATCGTGTGCTGCGTCGCGTTTATGTCGTGCGGCACGTCGATCTTCCAGAGTCCCAATAATTCGCTGTATATGGGTTCGGCTCCGCGTGAGGCGCTTGGCTTTGCGGGCAGCTTGAGCAGCTTGGCGCGCTATGCGGGCATAGCGCTGGGTATTACGGCGGCGTCGCGCATCCTGTATGGACAGACGAGCGCGGCAATGGGTAAGACGGTCACGAGCTATGTGGTGGGCCGTCCGGATGTGTTCCTCTTTGGCTTCCGCGCGGTATTCTACGTGCTGATGGCCGTTGCAGCCGTGGGCTTTGCGCTCACATTGGTACGTTTGGTGAGGACGCGCACCCGGCATTAGCGTGTTGGGAGGCTGTCTGCCACGAATCGGGCCTATCTACTGGTCTTGCAGCTTTATAGTGCGATGCGGCTTGTGGGGCGGGCGGGGGTAGGTCCGTGGTAGACTATCGAACAACGTTTATTAATCGCGCGGTATCGTTGCCGCGAGAAGGGGTTGCGCCATGCAGGAGCTTGAGGATCGTATTCGCCATGACGGCATCGTAAAGGCCGGTAACGTCCTTAAGGTTGATGCCTTCCTCAACCACCAGTGCGACGTTGAGCTGTTCGACCACATGGGTGCCGAGTGGGCCCGTCTGTTCGAGGGTGTCGAGATCAACAAGATCCTGACGATCGAGGCTTCGGGCATTGGTATGGCCTGCATTGCAGCCCAGCATTTTGGCGGCGTGCCGGTGGTCTTTGCCAAGAAGGCACAGTCCATCAACCTCGACGGCGAGCAGTATGCCACGACCATCTATTCCTTTACCAAGCAGAAGGAGTACCCGGTCATCGTTGGCAAGCGCTTCCTGTCCGAGGGCGACAAGGTCCTGATTATCGACGACTTCCTGGCCAACGGCTGCGCGCTCGAGGGTCTTATCAAGATCTGCGAGGCCGCAGGTGCCGAGGTATCCGGCATTGGCATTGCGGTGGAGAAGGGCTTCCAGGGCGGTGGCGATAAGCTCCGCGAGCGCGGCTTCCGCGTTGAGAGCCTAGCCCGCATCGCCGATATGGACTGCGATACCGGCGAGATCACCTTCGCCTAAGCGCGCAACACAAGCGATTGGTATGCGATGTGACAAAGGGACTTTCCCTTTGTCACATTTTTTATGAGGGGAGGTGTTGATATGGATGAGAACAAGATGGGATGGCGCGAGTATGCGCGCTTTGCCGAGATGTCGGTCGAGGAGCTGGCGCGCGATTGCGAGGTACAGGTGTTTCGCGCGACGGGTCCGGGTGGGCAGGGCGTGAACACGACGGACTCGGCGGTGCGCATGAAACATATCCCTTCGGGGATTACCGTGACGGCGCGCGAGAGCCGCAGCCAGTTTCAGAATCGTAGCTGCTGTTTGCGTAAGCTGAGGGCAGAGCTTGAGCGTCGTGGCCGTCCGCCGCGCCGTCGCGTCAAGACCAAGGTGCCACAGCGATCGCGCCAGCGCAGGCTCAACGACAAGCACTTCAACGCGATTAAAAAGGCCAACCGTCGTAAGCCAGGCAGCGACGAATAGCCTCCTCATAAGTTGCGGTGAAATAGGGACTGTTTTACGGCTTTAGCTGCATAAACAGTCCCCATTTCACCGCAACTTAGGTGGGGTTAGCGGGTGGGGCGCCAGACGTGGAGGGCTCCGCCGAGGACGTCGACCTCGATGCGCGAGGCGACGATGGGCTCGCCGTCGGCCTGGATGGGGTAGTCGGGCTCCTCGAACGTGAGCTCGGCATGACGGCAACGACGTATGCGAACCGGCGGCAGCTTGGTATGATGGCCGTCCTTGGCCGAAAGAAACATAGGCAGGGCGACCGCACGGGGGACGGGGCCGCAGGCGTAGCAGACGTCGAGCATGCCGTCGCAGGGGTCGGCTTCGGGGCAGATGCGATAGCCCGAGCCGTACGTGGGCCCCAGCTGGATGGCCATAATAATCGCCCGCACGCGCTCTGCGGGCGCACCGTCAAAGCTGACCGTCATGGGATAGTTGCGGTAGCGCAGGCCAAACTGCTCAAGTCCCGATAGGGTGTAGAGCGGAGCGCCGGCGAGGCCCGTCTTTTTGCGCAGCTCGGTGGTGCCAAGGCCGATGGCGGCATCGATGCCGACCGAAAGCGTCTGGTCGTAGTACTCAGCGGCAGCCTCGCCGCTGCCGCTTGCAGGGCTCCACGAGCGAATACGCCCGATGTCCTGATGCTGCGGCTCGCAGGTGAGCAGCGCGCCAAAATCCTTGCCGGAGAAATCGTCGATGCCGAGTGTTTGGGCAAAATCATTGCCGGAGCCTACGGGCAGGACGGCAAGCGCCGGTCGAACCGCCTCTTCTTGCGCCATCAAGCCATTGACGACCTCGTGGATCACGCCGTCGCCGCCGAGTGCGATAACCGTGCGGTAGCCCTGGGCCTGTGCGGCAAGCTCCTTGGCATGCCCCGCGCGTTCGGTCAGCACCAAGTCAAACTGGGATGCGCGCGCGGTCATGTCCAAAAAGCGCTGCAGGCGCTCAGCGACCTCGCGCGCCGCACCCGACTGGGCGGCGGGGTTGGCGATGATGAGCGTGCGACCAAAATCAGTTACGTGCATGGGGCGACTCCCGGCGTATGACGTGACGGTGCGGTCGCGCTCAGGTCGAATTGCCCCCGATTGTGGCTGCACGGCGAATACTTACGTCTACTCTATCAGGTCGTTGTGGCGCTCGATAGCATCCGCTACCGTACCGCCCTCATCCACAATAAGCGAACGACGCTTGGGTGAGATAATGCGCTGGGCGGGGTACACGCCGCGGTGGCCGCCGACGAGATAGCTGATAAAGGCCACGATGACAAAGAACCCGGCGGCCGTGCCGTGGAACAGATCGATGGCCATCATGCAGGTGGTGATGGGCACGTTGAGGCCGGCGCAGAACACGCCGAGCATACCCAGCGCTGCCAGAAAGCTGGGGTCGATTCCGACGAGGCAACCGATCCAGCCGCCGAGCGCCGCACCGATACCAAACAGGGGCGTGACCTCGCCTCCTTGGAAGCCGGCGCCCAGGGTGAGCGCCGTCACCACGAGCTTGATGGCTGCGTCGGCAAGGGTCGTGTTACCGGCGAACCCGGCACCCGAGAGCCAGGTGGCAAGGCCGGCATACTTCCAGGCGTCGAGCATCGCGTAGGCCGCGAGCACTACGAGCGCGCCCACGAGTGCGCGAGCAATATAGTTGGTGATAAAACGACCGTACAGGCTCTTGACGGTTCGAACCGACCAGGCAAAGAGGCGTGCCGTCAGACCGAAGATGATGGCGCTGATAACAACGATGACGACCGTTGTGGGCGTCATAGCGGGAACGCTGGCGATGACATTCGCTTCGTACTCGGTACCCAGGGCAAGTGATGTAAAGTAGCCGGTAAACGAGGCGACCAGGCAGTAGATGCCCGCGGTGTAGTCGATCTTGCCGATAAAGCACATCTCCATGCCAAAGAAGGCTCCGGCGAGGGGTGAACCGAATACGGCGCCAAAGGCCGACGAGATGCCGGCGAGCATGAGGTCGTGGTGGTCATGCTTTTTGAGGTGGGCGAGGCTCGAGATGTTGCTGGCGATGGTGCCGCCAATCTGCACCGCGGCGCCCTCGCGGCCGGCCGATCCGCCTGTTAGGTGCGTGAGTGTGGAGCAGACGAAGGTGAGGACGGCCATGCGCATATGGATAAGGCGTGTGCCCAGGGCGGAGTCGATGACCAGGTTGTTACCTCGTTTGGCGGCAAGGCCGTGGTTTTTGTACACCCATGCGGTGGCAACGCCCACAACGGGAAGCAACGCGTAAATCCACACGTGGTGCTCGCGATAATCGGTCGCGATATTCAGCGAGGCCAAAAATGCCCAAGCGGCAACACCCATGGCGAGCGAGACGATGACGACGAGCGCGAGCAGTTTGGCGCTTGCAAACAGGTTGCGGGCGTTGCGGCGTGTGTCGGCGGCCAAGAGCTGCTCGGAGCGGGTGAGTTGACGCCTGCCGGCCATGATGACGTCGCTAAGGGAGAAAAAGCCGCCATCGTCGAGCGGCTGGGAATGATCCTGCGCTTCGTTTGCGCTTTCGGGTTTGTTGTTATGAGCCATATATTCCTCTTTTAGGTTGCAACGCAAGCATTATAAAACGTGGCAAGCGCGACGAGCCGGTGGGTTGCTTTCCATTCTGTTTCGCGGCTTGCGGCCGACAGGTGTATTTGCGGGTACAGGCCAAATCGCGGTCGCGCGTCGGGGGATTATACTGAGACAAGCATAAAGAATCGGCGTCCCTGTTGTGCGCCGTGGCATTAAAGAGGTGCATATGGCAGAGAAACTCATTCCGCTGGAGGACGCGCAGTCGATCGTTCTGTCGCACGTTGCTCCGACCGATCTCGTCGAGATTCCCGTGTGGCAGGCCGCCGGTCTTCCCTTGGCCGAGGACGCGGTGGCCGATATCGACATCTCGCCGTTTGCCAACAGCGCTATGGACGGATATGCCGTGCGCTCGGCGGACTTGGCGCAGGCGTCTGGTGAGACGCCGGTGACGCTCGACGTTATCGGACACGAGGCAGCGGGCCATGTCTTTGAGGGCGTGGTCGGCACGGGCGAGACCGTCCGCATCATGACGGGCGCGCCGGTGCCCGAGGGTGCTGACGCCGTAGTGAAATACGAGATCGTCGACGTGCTTGACGGCGATGGCAACGAGGGCTCGCATGTGAGGTTCTCGGCGCCGGCCAAGGTAGGGGAGAACGTTCGCTCTGCCGCCGAGGAGGCCCATGCCGGCGATGCTGTGATGCGCGCCGGCGAGGTCGTGGCTCCGGCGGGCGCGGGTCTGCTGGCAAGCGCCGGATACGCGAGCGTGAAGGTGCACGCTGCCCCGCGTGTGGGCATCATCTCGCTGGGCACGGAACTGGTCGCACCGAGTAACGTGCCGGCGCGCGGGCAGATTCGCGACTCCAACTCCTCGGCGTTGATGGCCGAGGCGCTCGATGCAGGAGCCGAGCCCGTGTTCTACGGCATTGCGCCCGACGATGAGCAGGCGATTGCCGAACTGGTGCATCGCGCCGTGCAGGAGTGCGATTTTGTCATTACGAGCGGTGGCGCCTCGGCGGGCGATTACGACTACGTGACGGCGCTCGTCCGGCGCGAGGGCGAGGTGCTGTTTGACCGCATTTCGATGCGTCCGGGCAAGGCCATCACGTTTGGCTTGCTCGGGGGTAAGCCCTACCTGGGGCTTTCAGGCAATCCGGCCGCGGCGTATGTGGGCTTTGAGATGCTCGCGCGCCCGGCGATTCGCAAGATGCGTGGTTTTGCCGAGGGGGCGCGCCCCGTGCAGCGAGCGGTTCTTACCCACGGTGTGAAAAAGCGCCAGGACCGACGCTTCTTCGATCGCGCCACGGTTTTGCGCGACCCCGAGACCGATGAGCTGCTGGTGACCGAGGCCAAGACGCAGAATTCGGCGCTGCTCGGCACGATGCAGCGTGCCAACTGTCTGCTGCGTATTGACGAAGGGCCGTGTGAGCTCAAGGCAGGCGACGTCGTGGATGTCGTGCGTGTCGACCTGCCCGAGGGAACGGTGTTGTAGGAGGAATGCTATGGAGCTGAAGATTTCGATTGTGACGTGCTCGGATACGCGCGATCTTGCCCAGGACGAGGCTGGAGCTGCACTCGAGGAACTTATCGAGGCGCAGGGCTGGACGGTCGCCTCACATGTGGTCGTGCGCGATGACGTCAGCGAGATTGGTGATGCCATTGTGGAAGCCGCCGATGAGTGCCACGCCAATGTCGTGCTCACCTGCGGCGGCACGGGGCTTTCGATGCGCGATGTGACGCCCGAGGCGACGCGTGCCGTCTGCGACCGCGATGTGCCGGGTATTGCAGAGGCAATTCGTGCGTACTCGATGACCAAGACGCGCCGCGCTATGCTCTCGCGTGCTATTTGCATGCAACGAGGTCATACACTTGTCGTAAACTTTCCCGGTTCCACGAAGGCCGCCCGCGAAAGCTGGGAGGCCATAGCGGACCAGCTGGAGCACGCGGCTCAGATGACAGCGGGCGGCGGACATACCAACTAAGCTATTTACCTGCGGTGGGGCGACCTTATCGGTCGCTCCGCTTTTGTTTTCCGCCGAATCGACGCCGAGGTGTACGGTAACTCGAAACTATATTCTCAGGCGAGAATAATTTCTCACTAACATTATTCGCGCAAAAGTATAATCTGATTGCAGATTAAAGCCCGCGGTGGGGTACCCGGGCACAAGGTCCGAAAGGGTTGAATATGTTCGATATGGTTACTCGCCGCGGATTCGTCTCGCTTTCTGCTGTCGCCGCTGCCGGCCTTGGTCTTGCTGGCTGCTCGGGCGGCAAGACGTCCGAGCCGGCCGGATCCGATGCCGGTTCTGCTAAGGCATCTTCCAAGAAGGCTGTCGAGCTGCAGGTCTTTGCCGCCAACTCGCTCGAGAAGGCTCTGCCCGAGGTTCAGGAGCTCTACACAGAGCAGACCGGCACCACGTTTGCAGACACGCAGTTTAAGGCCTCCGGCGACCTTGTCGAGCAGATGCGCGCCGGTGCCGCTGTCGACGTGCTCATCACAGCCTCCAAGGGCACCATGGACGACGCCGAAGCCGCCGAGCTCGTCGACGCCGATACGCGCGAGGACATGTTCGTCAACGACCTCGTGATCATTCGCGCCGAGGGCTCCGACACCAAGGTCGAGGCCATCGCCGACGTCGCGAATCTGGACGGCAAGATCGCCATTGGCGACGCCAAGACCGTCCCCGCCGGCAAGTACGCCAACCAGGCCCTGGCCTCCGTGGGCCTCTACACCGGCACCGAGGGCGATGACGGCGAGTACGCGCCCGAGATCGCCGACAAGGTCGCGCTGGCCGACAAGGTCGGTACCGCTGCCGCCTACGTGTCCACGGGCGACTGCGTGGCCGGTTTTGTCTACAGCTCCGACATCTTCCGCTATGACGGCATCGAGGAGGCCTTCGTGTGCCCCGAGGATTCGCACAAGCCCATCGTGTATCCGGGTGCCGTTGCCGAGAGCTCCGAGCACGCCGACGAGGCCAAGGCGTTCATCGACTTCTGCCTGACCAACAAGAAAGCCCAGAAGATTTGGGCCAAGTACGGCTTTGAGCTTTCCGCGTAGAGCGGCTTGGCGCGATAATTCCATCGTTTTATGTTTCACTCCGTCCTTGTATTCGCTTGGAGCTTTTCGTGCTTAATAGATTCCGCATGCTTGTCGCCTGTGCTTTGACCTTCGCGCTTTGCTGGGTGCCGGGATTTGCGTTTGCTGGGGATGCTGAGGACGGGGCCCAGGTTGCTGCGACCGCTCATGGGCTTTCCTATGGGATCGAAGGTTTTGAGCGGTTGGCCAAGGGGACCGCTCGTGACATGGAAGGCCAGCCTGAGGGCTACCGGTTTCCCGTTGACGAGGACGTGGACCTTGTGGTGGCGCCTGCTGCCGATCGCGTTGTGGTGTGGATATCGCCCAAGGCGGTCGAGAAGTTTGGATTGGATCCGCAGGACAACGAGTGCGCATCGGGTCTCAAAGCCCTCGTCTGTGAACTCGACAGCGCAAACTGCATGGGAGGTGCGCAGCTGGGGGACGTGGATCTTCCTTGGTATGTTACGGCGGAAACAACGTTTGATGCCGGCGGGTATACCTATGGCTTTGACGAACGAGGTGCGGATGGGGACCGCTATGTGGTGATCGCATCAGCCTCGGGTGATGCCAAGAGCGGCGCGCGTTGGCTTGATAGCGCTCAAATGGTAGAAGCATCGTCTGTCGTGTTGCGGGATGAGCAGGGCCCCTTGACCTCTCTGGCCTCCTTTTTGGGCGACATCGACTATCGCCCGTTTTGGGTGTCCATTAAAACGTGCGGCCTTGCCCTGCTGATCTCCTTTGCGCTGGGCCTGTTCGCCGCGTGGAAGACTATGGGTACCTCGAGTCGCATCAAGGGCCTGCTCGATTCGGTCTTTACGATTCCTATGGTGCTGCCGCCCACGGTCTGCGGCTTTTTGCTCCTCATGCTGTTTGGCCGCTCGACTGGGGTGGGCCGGTGGCTTATCGCGCACGGTATCTCGATTGTCTTTACGTGGCCGGCGGCGGTGATCTCTGCCGTGGTGGTGTCGTTTCCCCTGGTCTACCGTACGGCGCTCGGTGCCTTTGAGAGCCTCGACACGCAGATGCTCGATGCGGCGCGCACGCTTGGCTGGTCCGAGCGTCGCATCTTTACCAAGCTTATGATGCCCCTTGGTTGGCCCTCGATTGCCGCTGGCACGGTGCTCGCCTTTGCCCGTGCGATGGGCGAGTTTGGCTGCACCCTGTTTTTTGCGGGCAACTACGCCGGCATTACGCAGACCATTCCCATCGCCATCTATTTTGAGTGGATGGGCGGCAATACGTCGGTGGCCCTCTTTTGGGTCGTTGTCGTAATCGCGTTCAGTTTCCTGGTCATTCTGTTCATCAATATGTACACGGCGCATTCGCAAAAGTACCGCGAGCGGGGCCTTTCCCGTGCGGAGCGTAAGCAGGCCAAAGATCTCGCCGGACAGGGCGATTCGCTCGACCCGGCGGGCGGTGATGCCTTGCGTATCGATCGCGAGGCACTGGCCGAGCTCATGCGCGATGATGCCGCATTACAGGGAGGTCGATAGGCCATGTCGCTCGTTCTGGATATTAAGAAACGTTATCCCGGGTTTGTGCTCGACATGCAGCTTGAGGCCGGCGAGGAGCGCGTGGCCTTGCTCGGTGCCTCCGGATGTGGCAAGAGCTGCACACTGCGCTGCATTGCCGGCGTGGAGACGCCCGACGAGGGCAAGATCGTCGTCAACGGCGTGACCTTTTTTGACTCGGCGGCTGGCATCAACCTGTCACCCCAGGAGCGAAAATGCGCCCTGTTGTTCCAAAACTATCAGCTGTTTCCCAACATGACGGTGGCCGATAACGTATGCGCCGGTGTAAAGGATGCTGGCGACGCCGCCGCGCGCAAAAAGCTCGCCGAGCGCTATCTGGGCATTTTCGGTCTGGCCGATTTTGTCGATCGCTACCCCGCGCGACTCTCGGGCGGGCAGCAGCAACGCGTGGCGCTTGCCCGTATGGTGGCGGCGCACCCGGGCATTTTTATGTTCGACGAGCCCATGAGCGCACTCGATGCGTATCTCAAGAGCGCGCTTGAGCAAAACATGCTCGACCTGTTCGACGTCTGCAACCGTACCGTGCTCTATGTGAGCCACGACATCGACGAAGCGTGCCGCCTGTGTCAGCGCATCTGCGTGATGCACGACGGGCATGTTGAGGAGATTGGCTCCATCGAGGACGTGGTCCGTCGTCCGCAGACGCTGGCGGCACTGCGCCTGACGGGCTGCAAGAACACAAGCCGGGCGCGCAAGATCGGCGACGAAGAAGTTGAGGCCCTCGACTGGGGCATGACCTTTAACGTGGGTCGCGAGGTTCCCGATGATGTGGCGTACCTGGGCATTCGCGCAAGCTACTTCCATGTTGACAATCGCGCGGAGCGGGGCCGCAACAGCTATGATTTGCACGTGGCCCGTGTGAGCGATTCGCGCTTTGAGCGGCTGGTGCTGCTGGACGTGCCGCGCGTCGATGCGCCCACACGTCTGCAGTGGAAGGTCAACAAGGTGGGCGTGCCTGTCGACGAGCTGCCGCAAGCAGGCGAGACGCTGCGCATGCACTTCGATGCGAGTAAGATCCATTTGGTTTGTCGATAGCGCCGGGTAATGCCGTCGGGGATATAAGCCTCGGCGGCTTTGTCTTGCCGTTCGCCGAATGATGGATGACAAACTCTTATCAACACAGATAATTATTTATTAAACGACGGCACACGACGCTGTCGTACGAATGTCAACGGTGTTCGCATGGTCGACGACCGTTGATATAGTTGACCTTAACTTGTAAAGGAGGGTGCGCATATGCCGCAGACGACATACATTCGCCGCGTTGCCGCGCGCGCCCTATATATGGCTCGGAGTCGCATATGAGCAGGTATGTTCACGGCTCCGGGAGAGACGACGCACAACTAAATAATCAGCTGCAAAGCAGGCTCCCCAAAATTCCGGGTTTGAGCACGGCCGGGCAATCGCCGTCCGTCGTGCATCGATACCGCTGTTATCCGTTTTTGGTTCGAGAGGGGAACCGTCATGGCTGAAGAATTTGATTTCCATCCGATGTGGGAGAGCCTCGGCATGAATCTTGCCGACCACGACATGCTGCTGGGCGCCGTGGGCCAGATGTACGGCGATATGTTCCTGACGCAGAATAATCGCCCCAAGTCCACGTCCTACCTGGATTTTGTCGCCACCAACATCCACAGTGGCCGTATTAAGGAGATGCTCGACAAGAAGGAGGCCGGCGAGGCCACCAAGATCGTCGGTTCGTTCTGCGTCTACGTGCCCGAGGAGATCGTACTTGCCTGTGACGGCATTCCTGTGGGCCTGTGCTCGGGTGCCGACTGGGCGACCGACAAGGTCGAGGAGCATCTGCCGCGCAACACCTGTCCGCTCATTAAGAGCTTTGCCGGCTTTAAGCTGGGCGAGGTCTGCCCCTACATTGAGTCGAGCGACCTGGTGGTGGGCGAGAACACCTGCGATGGCAAGAAGAAGGCCTACGAGTTCTTTGCCACGCAAAAGAACATGTACGTCATGGATATCCCCAACGTGCACGACGAGTCGACGCTCGTGACCTGGAAGGCCGAGGTCAAGAAGCTCGCGGCCAAGATCGAGGACGAGTGCGGCGTCAAGATTACGCCCGAGCGCCTGAAGGCTGCCACCCACGCCGTCAACGAGAAGCGTCGCGCCCTGCAGCGTCTGGCTGCGACCCGCGCTGCCGATCCGGCGCCCATCAGCGGTCTCGACAGCCTGCTGACCGTTCAGGCCGCCTTTATGGATGACACGCCGCGTCTGACCGGAGCCATTAACGATATGGCGGCTGAGTGCGAGCAGCGCGTTGAGGCTGGCGAGGGCGTGGCGCCCAAGGGCACCAAGCGCATCCTGTACACCGGTACGCCCATGGCCGTGCCCAACTGGAAACTGTTCAACCTTATCGAGAAGGCCGGCGGCGTTGTGGTAGGCGAGGAGTCCTGCACGGGCTCGCGCTACTACAAGGACCTGGTCGACGAGTCCGGTGAGACGGTCGACGAGATGCTCGACGCCATCGCCGAGCGCTACTTTAAAATCAACTGCGCCGTCTTTACGCCCAACGACCAGCGTATGAAGGACATTGTCCAGATGGCCAAGGACCTGCATGCCGACGGCATCGTCGACGTGGCCCTGCAGTTCTGCACGCTCTATGAGATGGAGTCGTTTGCCGTGGAGAAGGCCGCCGAGGAGGCAGGCATTCCGTTTATGCACATCACGACCGACTACGCCGGCGAGGATGCAGGCCAACTGCAAACCAGGATTGAGGCTTTCTTGGAAACCATTTAGGGCTATATCCGTCCCGGCGGCTTCCCAGGCACCCGATCTTGCCGTTCAAACCGTCGCTTGCGTACCAAAGTACGCGGCGACTCCTCTTTCACGGCAACCTCGGGCACCTGGGAAAGCCGTCTCCTTGGTTGGTTAAAAGGTTTGTTAAGGAGTTATATGTCGGAAAATATTGAGCAGCCGTTGCCGCGCACGTTTGAGGAGTTCAACGAGCAGCGCAAGGCGGCGTTTATTCGCGTCAAGGATTATAAGCAGGCGGGTAATCGCCTGGTCGGCTTTTTGTGCAGCTATACGCCGCTCGAGATTATCGATGCCGCGGGCGCCTCGAGCGTGGCTCTGTGCGGTACGTCCGACGAGGTGATTCCCGAGGCCGAGAAGGTGCTGCCGGCAAATTTGTGTCCGCTCATCAAGTCGACGTACGGTTTTGCCTATTCGCAAAAGTGCCCGTTTACGTACTTTAGCGACATGATCATCGGCGAGACCACCTGCGACGGCAAGAAGAAGATGTACGAGCTGCTCAACGAGCTCAAGCGCACGCACATTCTGCATCTTCCTCAGGGTCGCGACCGCGCCTACGAGCGCGAGGGCTGGTACGAGGAGTGCCGCCTGCTCAAGGAGGAGCTCGAGGTCTTCTACGGCATCACGATTACCGACGATGACCTGCGCGCCGCTGTGCGCCGCCGCAACCGCTTGCGTGCGGCCCAGCTCGACATGTTTGCGCTGCAGGCCAATCAGCCGGCGGCCATGAGCGGCGTCGACCTGATGAGCACCATGTTTGCCGGTACGTTCAGCTTTGATATCGAGGCCTATACGCAGCAGCTGGAGCAAAAGGTTGTCAAGCTGCGCGAGGTCTACGACGCGGGCGAGCGCCCGGTTGCGGCGGATGCCAAGCGCATTCTGATCACCGGCTGCCCGGTGGGCGGCGTGATCAACAAAATCGGCCGCGCCATCGAGTCCAACGGCGGCGTGGTCGTGTGCATGGACGACTGCTCGGGCGAGCGCACGGCGGCCATGATGATCGACCCGGAGGCTCCCGATATTCTGCGCGCTATCGCCGATCGCTACCTGGACATTAACTGCTCGGTCATGACGCCCAACGACGGTCGTATGCAGAACACGCTGGCCATGTGCGAGAAGTATCACGTCGATGGCGTAGTGGAGAGCGTGCTCCAGGCGTGCCACACCTTTAACGTGGAGAGTGCGCGCATGCAGGAGGCTGTCGAGGGTGCGGGTATTCCGTATATGAAGATCGAGACCGACTACAGCAACGGCGACATGGGCCAGATCGAGACCCGCATCGCCGCCTTCATCGAAACCCTCTAGCTTCCTCAGGCACCGGATCTTGGCCCTCAAACCGTCGCTTGCGTACCCAAAGTACGCTGCGCTCCTCTTTCGGGGCAATCTCCGGCACCTGAGAAACCTAGAGCTAAGGCGCCTGAACGCGCCGCTGTCTTTGATGTTTAGATTGGGAGAGAGCCATGATAGGGATCGGGATCGATATCGGGTCTACGGCGGCTAAGGCCGCTGTGGTCGATGGGGATGGTTCGGTGGCGTGGACGTGCGTGCAGCCAACCGGGTTCTCCTCGGTCGATGCTTCCGAGCGGTTGCGCGAGGCACTGGCAGCGGCGGGTTATGACGTGACGGGCGACGATGTTCGCGTGGTCGCGACCGGCTACGGTCGTGTCGCCGTGCCCTATGCGCATAAGGTCGTGACCGAGATTACCTGCCACGGCACCGGTGCCGTGCGTCTGTTTGGCGATCACGGCACGGTGATTGACGTGGGCGGCCAGGACACCAAGGTCATCCAGCTCAAGGGCGGTCGCGTGGCCAAGTTCGCCATGAACGACAAGTGCGCCGCCGGCACGGGGCGCTTTTTGGAGATCATGGCCGACCGCCTAGGCATTTCCCAGCAGCAGATGGCCGACCTGGCGCGTTCCGGCGAGCCCACCAAGATCAGCAGCATGTGCACGGTGTTTGCCGAAAGCGAGGTCATCAGCCTGATCGGTCGTGGCGAGCTGCGCGAGAACATTGCGCGTGGCGTGATCGAAAGCGTCGTGTCGCGCGTGGCGACTATGGCCGGCCAGGCGGCGGGCGTCCCGTACTATCTGACCGGCGGTCTGTGCGAAAACGCCTATGTCGTTGAACGGTTGGGCGAGCTACTGGGGTCGCCGGTGACCACCTCGCCCCAGGCTCGCTTTGCCGGAGCGATCGGCGCGGCGATTCGCGCACAGGCGCTAGGGTGATGTATCGGCCGTGGAAGCGCGTTCATGCGTATACTGGGATGCATTGTTTGTGTTTGAGAGGAGGTATCGATGGCTGACGATCAGATTAAGCTCACGTCTATGACGGCCGCGAGCGGTTGAGCCGCTAAGTTGGCCCCCGGAGCCCTCGCCCAGGTCCTGGGCGATTTACCCAATGCGCATAACGACAACTTGCTCGTGGGGTTCGATACCTCTGACGATGCGAGCGTCTTCCGCGTAGGGGAGAACCTGGGCCTCGTGCAGTCCATCGACTTCTTTCCGCCGATGGTCGACGACCCGTTTCTGTTTGGCCAGATTGCCGCAGCCAACTCGCTGTCGGATATCTACGCCATGGGCGGGCGGCCGAGCCATGCTATGAACCTGCTCTGCATACCCAGTTGTCTGGGCGTTGAAGTTGCCGGTCAGATTCTGGCAGGCGGCGCCGACAAGTGCGTCGAGGCCGGCTGCTCCATCGCGGGCGGCCACACCATCAACGACGACGAGCCCAAGTACGGCCTGTCCGTGAGCGGTTTTGTGCCACTCGACCGCATGCTCGCCAATAGCGGCGCGCGCGTGGGCGATGCGTTGCTGCTGACCAAGGCGGTTGGCTCGGGCATCATCACCACGGCCATTAAGGGCGAACTCATCGAGCAGGACGACGCCAGCCCGATGTTCGACTCGATGCGCACCCTCAACGAGGCCCCGATTCGTCTGGCCGAGGGACTTGAGCTTCACGGCTGCACCGATGTCACGGGCTTTGGCCTGATCGGGCATGCGTGCGAGATGGCCGAAGGCTCGGGCGTGCAGATTGAACTTGCGTCGGGGGCGGTACCGCTCTTTGACCAGGTGCTCGATATGGCGCGTTTGGGCATTATTCCTGCCGGTGCCTACCGCAACCAGGACTTCTTTGGCCCGCGCGTGGCGGCCGACGATGACCTGGAGCCGGGCATGTTGGATGCGCTGTACGATCCGCAGACCTCGGGTGGTTTGCTCATCGCGGCGCCTGCTGCCGATGTGGATGAGCTTGCGCGTCGCCTGGATGCCGAAGGACGTATCGCCGCCGTCGTCGGTCGCGTGTGCGAGCCGGTGCCAGGCGGTCCTGCCGTCCACGTTGTACGTTAACGACACGTTTATTGAGCTATATACCGTTCTAAAACGATTTATTCGAAAGGAAAAACTATGTCTACCAGGATTGAAGTCAATGCCATGGGCGATGCCTGCCCGCTGCCCGTCGTCAAGACGCTTAAGGCGCTCAAACAGCTTGATGGCGAGGGTGCCGTGGTGACCGCGGTCGATAACGAGACCGCCGTCAAGAACATCTCCAAGATGGCGCAGGAGAAGGGCTGCACGGCCTCGGTCGAGAAGATCTCGGACGCCGAGTGGCACGTGACCGTGGCGACCTCTGGCGCCGTTGCCGTGGCCGATCCCGAGCAGGATGGCGCTGCCTTCTGTGATGCCAGCGCCGGCAAGGGCAAACTCGTCATTTCCGTCTACACCGACTGCATGGGCCGCGGCGACGACGAGCTGGGCCACAAACTCATGAAGGCCTTCATCTTTGCCGTGACGCAGCAGGAGGAGCTGCCCGCGACCATGTTGTTCTACAACGGCGGCGCCAAGCTCACCGTCGAGGGCTCGCCGGTGCTCGATGACCTGAAGGGCCTGGCCGAGCAGGGTGTCGAGATTCTCACCTGCGGTACCTGCCTCGACCACTATGGCATTAAAGACCAGCTTGCGGTGGGCGAGGTCACCAACATGTACGTGATCGTGGAGAAGATGGAGCAGGCCGTGCGCGTCGTGCGCCCGTAGCGTTTGGGCGGGATTGCCATGAGAGAAAAGCGCCCGGCGCTTGTCATCACGTTTCCTACCACGGCGGCCGCCATGGGGTGCGAGACCCTATGCGTCGAGCGCGGCCTTCCCGGGCGCACGATTCCCGTGCCCGGGGAGGTCGCTGCCGGCTGCGGCTTGGCGTGGAAGGCGCTGCCTTCGGATGAGGACCTGCTGCGCGGCGAGCTTGCCGCGGCGGGCGTCCCCACCGAGGGCTTTACGGTAATCGACATGTGGGAGGTCGTGCGATGATCTACCTGGATAACGCGGCGACGACCATGCATAAGCCGCAGACGGTGATCGATGCCGTGACGCAGGCGATGTGTTCGCTCGGCAATGCCGGGCGCGGGGCCACGTCGGGTGCCCTCGATGCCGCTCGTACGATTCATGTTTGCCGTGCCAAGCTTGCGCGCTTGCTGGGCTGCCCGAGGGCGGACCATGTTTGTTTTACGCCCAATTCTACGGCGGCGCTCAACACGGCGATTAACGGCGTGGTGCGTCCCGGCGACCGCGTGGTCACAACGGTGCTTGAGCACAACTCCGTGCTGCGCCCGCTCAACCGCCTGACGGCAGAGCGGGGCGTGACCGTTGAGCATGCGGGCTGCGACGCGAACGGCCTGCTCGACTACGACGAGCTCGAGCGGCTGGTGACGCCTGGCACGCGTGCCGTGGTGGTGACGCACGCCTCCAATGTGACCGGCAACTCCGTTGATGTTGCACGTGTGGCGGCTGTGGCTCATGTGGCCGGCGCGCTCGTGATTGTCGATGCCTCGCAGTCTGCCGGCACGGCGCATATCGATATGCAGGACATGGGGCTCGACGTCGTGTGCTTTACCGGCCACAAGGGGCTCATGGGACCCCAAGGCACCGGCGGCCTTGCCGTTGCGGAGGGCATTGACGTGGCGCCGTGGGCCATGGGTGGCACGGGTGTGCACAGCTTCGATGCACTGCAGCCGCTTGAGTGGCCCACGCGCCTTGAGGCGGGCACGCTCAACGGTCACGGCATCGCGGGACTTTCCGCAGGTCTCGACTTTATTGAGGCACAAGGCGGGGTCGAGGAGATTGCTGCCCACGAGCGTGCGCTCGCTGATCGCTTCCTTGCTGGTGTGCGCAAGATTCCGGGGATTAAACTCTACGGTGCCTTTGACCAGCCGACGCGCTCTGCGATTGTGTCGCTCAACGTAGCCGATATCGATTCGGCCGAGATCTCGGACGCACTCATGCAAGGGTGGGGGATTGCGACGCGCCCCGGTGCCCATTGCGCTCCGCTCATGCACCGCGCGCTGGGGACCGAGCGCCAAGGTGTCGTTCGCTTCTCGTTTGGCTATTTCAACACGGACGAGGAAGTCGACACCGCGATCGACGCTTTGCGCGATTTAGCCTGCTAAAGCTGCTAGACCGTTTATACTTGCGGGACGGGTGTTTTTGCCCGTCCCATTTTTTTGTTTCGACTCGAAAGGTGTGTCTATGGCCTCATCCGCCCCGCGCGGTCTGCGCTCCGATCATGTCGTCACCGTCGGCATCGCCCTATTCTCGATGCTCTTTGGCGCCGGCAACCTCATTATTCCGCCACTGCTGGCGCTGCAGGCAGGTTCTGCCACGCCGGTCGCCATGCTCGGCTTTCTCATCGCCGCCATCGGCCTGCCCGTCATGGGCTTTATCGCTGTGGCGCTTGCTGGAACGGCGCGCGAGCTTGCCGGCCGCGTGCGCCCCAAGTTCGGTGAGTTCTTTGTTGCGGCGGTGTATCTGGCTATCGGCCCGTGCCTGGCCATTCCGCGTACGAGCTCCACGGCCTTCGAGATGCTGGTGCCCTTGCTGCCTCAGGGCGTCTCGCTTGGCACGGCTCGCCTGGTGTTTGCCGTCGGTTTCTTTGTCGTCGCGTTTGCACTCACGCTGCGCCCGGGCGTTATCACACGCGTGCTCGGTCGTATTACGGGCCCCGCGCTCATCGCGCTCATCGTGCTGGTCGTGGGCGCTGCCGTGATCTCGCCGCTGGGTCCCGCTGCCGCGCCGCAGGCTCCCTACAATGCCGGTGCTGCCGTGCAGGGCTTTTTGACCGGCTACCAGACCATGGACTTGCTCGCGTCGCTCGCCTTTGGCATTATCATCGCCGAGACCATCCATGAGCTGGGCGTTACCGACGATAAGCGCGTGGCCTTTGAGATCTCGCGCTCCGGTGTGATCGCCGGCGTGCTCATGGCCATCATCTACTGTGGCCTGGCGCTTGCCGGCATGCAGCTCGGCACGGTTATGCCCGATGCCACCAATGGCGCCGCCATCCTTGCCCGCTCTGCCTCCATGCACTTTGGCCTTGTCGGCACGGTCGTGGTCTTTGTGATCTTTTTCCTCGCCTGCATGAACGTGTGCATCGGTCTTATTAGCTGCTGCTCGCGGTACTTCTGCGAGACGTATGTGGTTGAAGGGGGAGCGGAGGCTTCCGAGGAGGCCATGCGCCGCCCCTTTGCGATGCTTGCCTTTGTGTTCGCGGCGTTTTCGTGCGTGCTCTCCAACGTGGGCCTCGACGTGATCCTTATGTTCTCGGTGCCTATGCTCAATGCCCTGTATCCCGTTGCCATTGTGCTGGTGCTTATGGGCCTGATGCACGGCTTTTGCGACGCGCATCCGCAGGTTTGGGTTTGGGTCGGCGGCGTGGTCGCGGTGCAGAGCGTGATCACCTCGGTCCGCGACGCGTTCTTTACTGGTGCGTGGCTGCCGTTCGATGCGTTGCCGCTGGCAGATATCGGTGCTGCGTGGGCACCGGTTGCTGTGGCGGCGTTTGTGATCGGTCTGGTTCATAGCCAGTTTGTCACACATTCGAGGAGCTAGGGTATCGTCGCTTGCACAGGCGGGAAGTCTCCCCTATAATTTCCTTCGCTTTGGGACACGCAAGGTTTATGCCTTAGCTGCTCAACACCTTCGGGACGTGGCGCAGTTTGGTAGCGCGCCTGCTTTGGGAGCAGGATGTCGCAGGTTCAAATCCTGTCGTCCCGACCATATCTTGCGGGCGTAGTTCAATGGTAGAACCCCAGCCTTCCAAGCTGATGACGCGGGTTCGATTCCCGTCGCCCGCTCCATAGGATAGTTTTAACGGCTTTGGCTCCATTTGGTGCCAGGGCCGTTTTCATATATATGCCGGGGACCCCACATCCCCACCTAAGTTGCGGTGAAATAGTTCCTGGATTAGCCGCAAAAGCTGTTATCCAGGAACTATTTCACCGCAACTTATTGAGGCCGAGTGAGCTGGGTCGATGATGGGTTCTGTTGTCGAGAAGATGAGGGCAGCCGGTCAGGAGTCTGCGTAGGGTTTTGTAGTTGGTATCCCGTAGCCGCGCATCATGGAGCCGAACGCTTTGACATCATAGGTGTCTGAGAGCTTGAAATGAATGACGTTGTGGCCCATGGCACGCAGGTTCGCGTCGCGCATGAGGGCAGCTCGATAGGTTTTTGCCGCAGTATGTTCCGGATCATTTTGGGTATTGTCCTCAAACTTGCCTAGTCCATGCAGCTCGGCTAGCATCCAAGAGCCGTTTGGCATCTGCCAGCCGTAATCTGCCAAATAATAGCCGGCGTTTCCCGGTCGAGTGATTTCAACCTGAAGTTCGGGAGCGGCAACTCCCGCTAGAATCATTGCCGCCCGTGCTTCGGATTCTCCACCGTTATCCGATCTGCCATCCATGTGTTCAAAAACGTCAAATGCGCGCGCGATGCCGTGCAGTCCGCGGCAGTTCGCTTGTGCATATGCACGCAATTCTTCACGCTCGACACCGTACTCACGGGCCAACCCGTCGACATAGCCTAGTGCATATCGAAAGGCGCTCGTTCGGGCGATGTCGACCACCGTGCGATATGGATCCGTTAACGTAAACGGGCCGAGCTGCCATACGTCGCCCGGCCGCCAGCGTCGGTATTCAACGAATTCGTACGTATCGCGCCTGGTGGAACGCGGCAGCAGCACTTGCACCTTGTCGAGAAGCGAATATGCAGAACCGATGCCATAGAGCAGTGCCGCCGTTGCTCCACAAAACACGGCATCCGGTTCAACGACCGCAATAGCGGATGCCAATTGAAAGATGCGATCTTCGACGCCGAGGTCATTCCAATACGCGGGATCAGCGTAGACATGGTTGTAGAGTCGAATAATCATCTCTTTTTGCATGAGCGCGTAGGCACAGCGTTCATCCCATTTTTTGGTAGCTACAAACAGGCGCCCGCCATTATGGGCCTCGAATAACCGGAAGAACAGCTCTACTTGCGGTTTGGAACAGCGTTTATCATGACTCATTTTCGACCCCATGGTCTCGAGGGGGAGTGAATGACACTACGCTATCCCATATTTGGTCCGTCAGACCTTGCCATGAACTGACCAAAAGCTTGACGGGGCAGGTCAGAGTCATGAGTCAGAGCCAAACATATCGGCAAATGGTTGATTTGTGCCCCTCGGCGGCACTAAAAACCACCCTTACAGAAAGTTGCGGTGAAATAGTTCCTGAAAAGCTCGAATAAGCCTTAATCAGGAACTATTTCACCGCAACTTATTAAAGGGATGGGGCTGAGGGGCGGGCGATGCCGTTGCCTGTCGGTTAGTGGCGACCGTGGTGGCGGAGCTTGTCGATGGCGGCGTCGGTACTGTGGCCGCGGGCGTCGGTGCTGCGGCTGCGGGCGTCGGTGCTGCGGCTGCGGGCTTCGGCTGTGGTTTGGCGCTGGCGGCGGTAATCGATCATGCCTTGGATGATGGGCTTGCCAAAGCTCACGACATCATCGTTGTAGATGGCGGTTCGGGCTGCGAGGAGGCAGCCGGTAAAGTCCATATGGGTCTTGCCAAAGAGTTTGACGGCAAGGGCGACAACGGTGGGCTCGTCGACCATGACGTCATCGAGCAGCCTTTTCATGGCCGCAGCAATCTCAACGCGGGGAACCTTATAGACGTCGCGCAGCGTGACCACGACGCGCGTGATGATTTCGGGGTAGACACGAGCGGTGCGCGTGGCGATGACCTTGGCGGCGCGCGGTGACAGAACTTCGTCGTCGTCAAGCAGGTAGCGTAGGATGACGGTCTCGTCGATGATAGTGCTACTCATGGATATCTACTTCCTCGGGACCCAAAATCGAATCGTCGCTTTCTGTGGCAAGGTACTCAATCCAGGCATTGCGCTCCTCGGAGCGGCGATTGGGGTCCCCATAGGCTTTGAGCGATCCATAGGCGGCGATGCCGTCCTTTGAGCGCACAGCGACCGGCTGAAAGGGGAGCTTGCGCATCAAAATGCTCTGCGCGACAAAAAGGCGCACGGCCTCGGCGAGCGATGTGCCCATGGCGTCGTAGAGACGCTCGGCATGCTGCTTGTCTTCCTCGCGAATGCGCACCTGCAGGATGGCTCGTTTTTGAGTCGATGACATCACTGGCCTCCCTTAATGAGCGTGCAATTTGAAGAGTCAAATACAGCATTGGCTAATAATAGCCAATCTTACAACCACTACTTTATTGCATTAGAGTAACTGAGTGTAAACGATATTACAAACGTATTACATCCTTCAGAAATGAGCGTGAAATCTTTCTTGGGCGTACGCATGTAATACACTCACCTTTATAGCTACCCAAGAATAATTCCAACCTGCCAAAACCCCTGCAATACACCCGTATTGCAGGGCCTATGCTCAAGTTTGCCCCCTGCAACTTCGTATATTCAACCTGTATACCGTTGGAGAAATTCTACCGAGTGCCTGTTTCGCCGCATGCATTCGATACGCCGATGCCAGGCCACGGGCGGCTTGGGGCAACGTCGACAGGGTCTCTCCGGCATGGGATTCAGGAGGGAGTGAACAACATGGGCAATAAACGAGTCGTAGCCGATTCCTCGCGCTGCATTGGGTGCCAAACCTGTATGGCGGCGTGCATCGAGGCACACGATATCCCCGGCAACATCGCCGCGCCGCGCCTGCGCGTGACGCGTACGTATGAGATCTCCGCACCGGTGGCTTGCCATCACTGCGAGGATGCCCCGTGCGCCAAGGCCTGCCCTACGGGCGCCTTGTTCTTTGATCCAAAGAACCATCGCATCGGCGTCAACGAGGACAACTGCATCGGCTGCAAGAGCTGCGTCATGGCCTGCCCCTTTGGCGCCGTGAGCGTGGCGACCACGCAGGTCCCCGTCTTGATGGGCGACGTGCGCGTGGGTTCGCAGACAAAGAGCTTCGTGCTCAAGTGCGACCTGTGCGTGGACCGTCCCGGCGGTCCGGCGTGTGCCGAGGCGTGCCCGACCAAGGGCCTCACCCTGGTAGACGAGGAGCGCCTGGCAGAACTGACTGCCGAGCGTGCCCGCGCCACCATCGAAAACGAGGCGTAGGCGGGCGGCCATACAGGCCCAACGATTGTCAAATACGTACCGATTAATCGGTAGCAGAGAAAGGAAGGAGGGTGTCATGGAGAAGCATAAAGTGATCTGCCCGTACTGCGGCGCCGGTTGCCAGTTTAACCTCTTGGTCCAAAACGGCCAGGTCGTGGGTACCGAACCGCTCAACGGCATCACCAACCAGAGCGAGCTGTGCCTTAAGGGCATGAGCGGCTACGACTTCATCAACGACACCAAGATCTTGACTCCTCGCGTACTGCACCCGATGATCCGTCGCACCAAGGGCGCGGATCTTGAGCGCGTAAGCTGGGACGAGGCACTGGATTTCACCGCATCTAAGATGCAGGCCATAATTGACGAATATGGTCCTAACGCTGTCATGACCACCGGCTCTTCGCGAGGCGGCGGCAATGAGGCGAACTACGTCATGCAGAAGTTTACGCGTGCGTGCATCGGCACCCACAGCGTGGACAACTGCGCTCGTACTTGACACGGCCCTACTGTCCTCGGTCTGATGGACACGGTTGGTTCAGGTTGCATGTCATGCTCCATCCCCGGTATGGAGGATGCGGGCTGCATTTTCCTCTTCGGCTATAACCCTGCCGATTCGCACCCCATCGTCGCAAGGCGTATCGTGCGAGCCAAAGAAAAGGGTTGCAAGATCATCGTCGCCGACCCGCGCCATATCGAAACCGCGCGTATCGCCGATCTCTACCTTCCGATCAAGAACGGTTGCAACGTTGCGTTCCTCAACGCCTTTGCCAACTGTCTGGTCAACGATGGCCTCTACGACAAGGAATTCGTCGCCGAGCACACGAACGGCTTTGACGAGTGGTGGGAGACCATCAAGAACTACACTCCCGAATCTGTACAGGACATCACGGGTGTCGAGCCCGCGTTGATCCACCAAGCTGCCGAGATGTACGCCACGGCGAAGCCCTCTGCCATCATTGGCTGGGGCATGGGCGTATGCCAGCAGAAGCAGAACCTGAAGACGGTGCACACCATCGCCTCCATCGCCTGCGTTGCCGGCCAGATCGGCAAACCCAATTCCGGCCTCGCGCCCGTGCGCGGTCAGAACAACGTCCAGGGCTCCTGCGATATGGGCATGCTGCCCAACCTGTACCCTGGCTACCAGAAAGTCACCGACCCGGCTGTGCGTGCCAAGTTTGCCAAGGCTTGGGGCGTGCCCGAGGAAAAGCTCCCGCTCGAGGAGGGCTACAAGCTCACCGACCTGGGCCACCTGGTCGACGAGGGCAAGGTGCACTGCTTCTACAACTACGGTGAGGACCCGGTGCAGACTGAGCCCGATTCGGCCGGTATGCGCAAGACGCTCTCCGAGCTGGATCTGTTCATCTGCCAGGACATCTTTATGACGCAGACGACTATGCTCGCCGACGTCATCCTGCCTGCCACCTCTTGGGGCGAGCACGAGGGTGTCTTTACCGCGTCTGACCGTAGCTTCCAGCACTTTGACGCGGCCGTTCCGCCCAAGGGCGAGTGCCGCCACGACTGGGAGATCTTCGCGGACCTGTCCACGCGTATGGGCTACCCCATGCACTACGACAACACCGAGCAGATCTGGAACGAGTGCATTAGCCTGTGCCCCAACTTTGTGGGCGCGACCTACGAGAAGATGGCTCCCGAGGGCGGCTACGCCCAGTGGCCCGTCAAGAGCACCGATGTGAACGACCACGGTACGCCCGACATGTTCGCCGGCGGCAAGTTCACCACCAAGGACGGCCGCGCCAACCTGATGGCGCACGACTGGGAGGCGCCCTCCGAGCTTCCCGACGATGAGTACCCGCTCATCCTGTGCACCGTTCGCGAGGTCGGCCACTACAGCTGCCGCTCAATGACCGGCAACTGCAAGACGCTGGCACTGCTTGCCGACGAGCCCGGCTTTGTCCGCATGAATCCCGCGGACGCCCAGGCGCGCGGCATCAAGAACGGCGACATCGTCTCGATCCACAGCCGCCGCGGCCAGGTATACAGCCGCGCCGACATTAGCGATCGCATCAACAAGGGCACGGTCTACATGACCTACCAGTGGTGGATCGGCAAGTGCAACGAGCTGACCATTCACAAGGTCGACCCGGTCTCGCATACGCCCGAGGACAAGTTCTCCGCCTGCCAGGTCGACGCCATTGCCGACCAGGTTTGGGCAGAGGGCGAGGTCGAGCGTCAGTACACCGAGCTCAAGCAGGCTCTGGTTGACGCCGCCGCTCCCCAGGACGTTGAGCCCGGCGCCGCCAAGTTCGACGACGAGACGCACGTGAATCAAATCGTGTAGTCCCGTTCTCGTTGGCTTTTTGGGCTGGGCGTCCCGTACGTTCGGGAGCCCGGCCCGTTATTTTGAAAGGAAGTGGGGATGAACCGCTTCATCGACATCAACCCGGAGAGGTGCATCGGCTGCGGAACATGCCAGTCCGCCTGTGCCGACGCCCACCGGATGCAGGGTCTTCAGGATACGCCGCGCCTGGCGCTCGTGAAGACCGGCGGTATTTCGGCCGCCCTTGCCTGCCACCATTGCGAGGGTGCCCCCTGCGCCGAGGTTTGCCCTGTGAATGCCATCGAGCACGATGGCGATCGCATCCACGTCAAGGAGCAGGAGTGCATCGGGTGCAGGCTGTGCGCCATCGCGTGCCCCTTCGGAGCCATCCATCCCGATGGCACGTCTATCGCCGGTGTCGCAGGCATGTGCGACCCGACGCCTTCGTATCCTAAGTCCCTGAGCAGCCTGCTTACGTGGGCTCCCGGCCAGTACACCTGCGCTGTCAAGTGCGACCTGTGCGCCTTCGATCCGGACGGCCCGCATTGTGTGGCGGCGTGCCCCACCAAGGCGCTGACCGTCATGGGCGGCGCGGCCGATCGCGAGCTCGATGAGGCCAAGCGCCTGCGCTCGATCGAAAACGGTCCGGCTGTCGACGCTACTGCTGTGGCCCAGGGCCTGTCCGAGAAAGCAGAAGGGAGCGTAAACAATGGATAGCATGACGCTGTTTATCGCATCGCTTGCCGTCTCGTGCATCGGTGCGCTCGCCTCGGTTCTGCTGATCAAGGCCGATAACGCCGCCAAGACCGCCGGCTGCCTTATCGGCGCCGTCGCCGCGGTGCTTTCGTTTGTGGCCGGTATCCAGGCCGTGCTGGGCGATGTCACGTCGGTCGATACCATCGTGTTTTTCCCGTTTGCCCATTTCCAGCTGCTGCTCAATCAGCTGTCCGGCCTGTTCGTGGCGCTCATCTCGGTGCTCGCGTTTGCCGGTTCGATCTACGGTCTCAACTACTTTGATGAGTACCCGGGCAAAAAGGGCCGCGCCGGCTTCTTCTTTAACACCTTTGTGGCGTCCATGATGCTCGTCATCACCGCCGACAACGTGTTTTGGTTCCTGGTCGCCTTTGAGCTCATGTCGCTGACCTCGTACTTCCTGGTTGTGATCGAGGAGAACGAGAACTCCATCCATGGCGGTTGGCTCTACTTTGTGATCGCGCACGTGGGCTTTGTGCTCATCATGGCGAGCTTCCTCACCATGACCAACTTCGCCGGTGGCTCGTTTGCCTTTGCGGATTTCCGCGCTACGCAGTTTAGCCCCGCGGTCGCATCCGTGTGCTTCGTGCTCGCCTTCTTTGGCTTTGGCGCCAAGGCCGGTATCATCCCGCTGCACGGCTGGCTGCCCAAGGCGCATCCCGAGGCGCCGTCCAACGTGTCGGCCCTCATGTCCGGCGGCATGATCAAGATCGGTATCTTCGGCATCCTCAAGGTGGGCCTCGACCTGCTCTCCGCCTCGGGCGTTCAGGTCTGGTGGGGCCTTATGGTCATGGTCTTCGGTGCGATCTCGTCGGTCCTCGGCGTGGCCTTCGCCCTGCAGGAGCATGACATCAAGCGCCTGCTGGCCTATCACTCCGTCGAGAACATCGGCATCATTCTGCTCGGCGTCGGCGCCTCCATGGCCGCCATGGCGCTCAACTCTGTCGGCATCGCCGTCCTGGCTCTGATGGCTGCCCTCTACCACACGTTTAACCACGCGATGTTTAAGGGCGAGCTGTTCTTGGGCGCCGGTGCGCTGCTGTACTCTACGGGTACGCGCAATATGGAGAAGATGGGCGGCCTGTTCCGTCGTATGCCGGCAACGGCCATCTGCTTCCTCGTTGGCGCGCTTGCCATCTCGGCCATCCCGCCCTTCAACGGCTTTGTGTCCGAGTGGTTTACCTACCAGTCGCTGTTTAACGCCGCCATGCAGGGCGACAAGGCCGTCATGATCGTGGCCGTGTTCGCTGCCGTCGCGCTTGCCATTACCGGCGCTCTGGCTGTCACGTGCTTCGTCAAGGCCTATGGCGTCTCCTTTGCCTCCGCGCCCCGCTCCGAGGCTGCGGCCAATGCCAAGGAGGTTCCCGCCCCCATGGTGTTTGCGCAGGGCCTGCTCGCGGCCATTTGCGTCGTGCTGGGCATTGGCGCTCCCGTGATCGCGCCCGTGCTGGTCGATGTCGCCGCGTCTGTGCTGCATCCCTACGGTGGCGTGTTTGCCGCCGAGGGCATGGAGCTCATGAACCAGTACTCCGGCGCCGCCACCTCCACGCCCGCGATCGCCATTGCGCTCGTGGTGCTCGTCGGCCTTGCCTGTGGTTATCGCAAGCTCAAGACCGTCGGCAAGGTGCAGAAGTCTCAGCCGTGGGCATGCGGCTATGCTCCCAACGAGCATATGCCCGTCGTGGCCACGACCTTTGCCTCCGAGGTGTCCTGGTTTATGCAGCCACTCTACACGCTGCGCGACCGCTGTGCGGCCGTCTGCTGGTCCATCGCGCACTTCTTCCAGAAGCTCACCGGTGTGGCCGAGTCTGTGGAGCCCGTGCCCGACAAGGTTCTCGTCGATGCCCCGCATAAGGGTGTCGAGAAGCTCGCCGACCTCGCGACTAAGCTCGAGGGCGGCAACTACAGCATCTATATCTGCTACATCGTCGCGGCACTCGTGGTGTTCCTCGTGCTCGCCGTGCAAATGGGTTAAGGAGGGGAGAGCATGAACAACATCGTACTTGCCGTTCTGCAGGGCGTGGTCGTTATGGCCGTCGCACCGTTCTTCTCCGGTCTCGGCCGCGTGATCCGCGCCAAGATGCACAACCGTCGCGGCCCCAGCATCATGCAGGACTACCGCGACCTGGCCAAGCTCTTTGCGCGCCCCGAGTCCCAGAGCGAGGATGCGAGCTTTGCGCTGCGCATCATGCCGCCGCTGTTCTTCGCCGTCGCCTTTATGCTCGCGATGGGTCTGCCGCTCTTTACGGCACAAAGCCCCATCCCGGTCTTTGGTGACGCCATCACCATCATGTACAGCCTGGCGCTCGCCCGCTTCTTCTTCGCCCTCTGCGGTGTGGATTCGTCCAACGCCTACGCCGGTATCGGCGGCGTCCGCGAGCTGCTCATGAGCGTGCTCATCGAGCCGTCTATGCTGCTGGCGCTGTTTGCCGCCGCCCTGGTGTGCGGCTCCACCGACATCGCCACCATGGGTCAGCACATCATGACGGGCGCCATCGACGCGCCGGTCGCCGTGATCCTCGCCGGCATCGCCTTTGCGATTGCCTGCTACATGGAGCTCGGCAAGCTGCCCTTTGACCAGGCCGAGGCCGAGCAGGAGCTTCAGGAAGGCCCGCTCGCCGAGCTTTCAGGCCCGTCGCTCGCCATGGCCAAGCTTGCCATGTCCATGAAACAGGTCCTGGTCGTCGCCTGGTTCTGCGCGATCTTCGTCCCCTGGGGCGAGCCCGCGACCGTGGGCGCCGCCGCCGTTCTGGGCGCAGTCATCTTCCTGGTGAAGTGCCTGATCGACTTTGTCGTGTGCGGCGTGATCGAGAACTCCTGCTCGCGCTCGCGTTTTAAGGTTCTCGGCAATCAGACTTGGGCCGTCGTGGGCATCGCCGTGCTGGCGTTTGTCTTCGTGGTCGTCGGCGTGTAGGAGAAGGGAGAAACAATGTCATTTGCAGTCAGTCTGTCCCTTCTCGGCTTGGTCGCTATCGCGGCCCCGATGGTGGCCTCGGTGCTCGTCGCCCTGTTCCCCCGTCCGTACGCCAAGTGGTTCAGCGTTTTGGGTGCCGCCGTCTCGACGGTCTGCACCATCGCCCTCGCCGCGAATTTCGCTGGCGCCGGCATGCCCGACACGCAGGTCCCCCTGATCTCGTTTGGGCAGACCCTCGTCATGGGATTCACCTTCGATCGCATGAGCACGCTGCTCGCGCCCACCTTTGTGGGTATCGGCCTGCTTGTCGTGATCTACTCGATTCCCTATATGAGCGAGAATAACCGTGAGCATCCCGACGCACCGCGTCGCCGCTTCTACGCGTACCTCGCGACCTTCATCGGCGCCATGGCCGGCCTTGTGTACAGCTCGACCCTTTTGGGCCAGCTCGTGTTCTTTGAGATCACGGGTGCGTGCTCTTGGGGCCTCATTAGCTACTACATGTCGCCTACGGCCAAGAAGGCCGGCATGAAGGCCCTGATCATTACGCATATCGGTGCGCTCGGCCTGTATCTGGGCGCCGCCATCGTGTTTGCCCACACCGGCACCTTCGCCATCACCGCGATTGCCGGCCTCGACGCCAAGCTCAAGGCTATCGTCCTTTTGCTCGTGCTGTTTGCGGCCTGGGCCAAGTCCGCACAGGTCCCCATGTACATGTGGCTGCCTTCGGCCATGGAGGCACCGACGCCTGTTTCGGCCTATCTGCATGGCGCCTCGATGGTTAAGGTCGGCGTGTGCGTGTTCGCACGCGCGCTCGTCTCTGCCGGCGAGATTCCCGAGATCGTGGGCTGGGTCGCCATTATCGACGCCATGGTCACCATGCTCTTTGGTTTCCTTATGTACCTGCCGCAAAAGGACATGAAGCGTCTGCTGGCCTTCTCTACGATCGCCCAGCTCTCCTATGTGTTCTTTGGTCTGGGCCTTTCGGTCTTTGGCAGCCAGCTGGCCTTTGACGGTGCCGTGTGCCACATCTTTAACCACGCCTTCGCCAAGACCCTGTTCTTCCTGATCGCCGGTTCGTTCTCCTTTACCCTCGGCACGCGTATGCTGCCCAAGCTGCGCGGCATCGTAAAGAAGTACCCGATCTCGGGCGTGGGCTTTGGTGTCGCGGCGCTCGCCATTGCCGGCGTGCCGCCCATGAACACGTTCTTCTCGAAGTTCCAGATCATCGCCGGCGGCTTTTCTGTGGGTGCCGGCAACGTCGCGATCCTGGTGCTCGTGTGCATCATGGTCGCCGAGACCGTCGCCACCTTCGCTTGGTTCCTCAAGTGGATGGGTTATTGCCTGCCCGGCGAGCCGAGCGAAGAGGTCGCTGCGGGAGCCCCGCTTCCCCGCGCGATGGCGTTCGTGTTCATCGTGCTCATCATCATGGTTATCGTCAGCGGCCCGCTTTCGGCCAGCTGGATCGGTTAGGAGGTAGAACGACATGGGTTATTCGATCGTCAACATCCTTGGCGGCCTTCTGATCGTCACGTCCACCATGGTGGTCGTCTCAAAGAACATCAAGCACGCCATCAGCTGGTATGCGGTGCAGTCGCTGGTGCTCGTGGGGCTGCTCGCCACGCTCGGTGTCACCACCGGTGCGCAGGAGCTGCTTATGTGGGCCGGATCTGCCTTTATCACCAAGGTCGTCCTGGTCCCTTATATCCTCAACCGCGCATACAAGAAGATGGGCGAGCCGAGCGACGCATCGCTCAAGGCCGGCCTTAAGCCCGCGTGGGCCATCTGCATCATCGCCGTCGAGGTCGCGATCTGCTTTGCCGTCGTGACGCAGATCAGCCTGCCCACGGCCGAGGTCGCAACGCCTGCGCTCGCTATTAGCTTCGCTCACTTCTTTGTGGGCCTCACCTGCATCATCTCGCAGCGCAACATCATGAAGCAGATCTTTGGATACTGCCTTATGGAAAACGGCAGCCACGTGACGCTCGCGCTTTTGGCCCCCACCGCTCCCGAGATTATCGAGATCGGTATCGCCACCGACGCCATCTTTGCCGTCATCATCATGTCCATCGTCGTGCGTCGCATTTGGGACGACTCCCACTCGCTCGATGCGCGCGACCTGTCCGAGCTGAGGGGGTAGTCCATGGAAACGTTGATTCTCGCCCTCCTCGCGACTCCTCTGGTGTTCTCGCTGGTCATGGCGTTTTTGCCCAAGAACACGTCCTATAACGTGTTTGCCGGTCTCAACCTGGTCTCCGTCGCAGCCGTCCTGGTGCTGTCGATTGTGACGGCCGGTGACGTCCTTATGAGCGGCGACACCGCGAGCGCTCTTGGCCTGTGGTTCCACCTCGATTCGCTGGGCGCCATCTTTGTGCTGCTCATCGGCTTTATCGGTTTTCTTACGGGGCTGTTCTCGCTGCCCTATGTAAAGGCCGATATCGAGGAGGGCTCCATGCCCGCCGAGCGCGCCAAGCAGTATTTTGCGCTGTTTAGCCTGTTTGTGTTCACCATGCTGCTCGCGTGCCTGTCCAACAACATGATCCTCACGTGGGCCGCCGTGGAGGCAACCACGCTTTCCACCGTGTTCCTCGTGGGTATCTACAAGAACAAGACGGCCCTCGAGGCTTCTTGGAAGTACGCGATGGTCTGCACCGCCGGCGTGGCCTTTGGCCTGTTCGGTACGCTGCTGATCTACGCCAACGCCGCCGACGTGATTCCCAACGCCCACGAGGCCGCATTCCTGTCGTGCGTGCTGCCGTATGCCGACCAGTTCGACCCGACGCTCATGCGCCTCGCCTTTGCGTTTATCGTGATCGGCTTTGGTACCAAGGCCGGCCTGTTCCCCATGCACACTTGGCTGCCCGATGCTCACTCCCAGGCCCCGAGCCCTGTCTCGGCCCTGCTCTCGGGCGTGCTGCTTAAGTGCGCCATGCTTGTGATCATGCGCTTCTACGGCTTTACTATCCAGGCCGTGGGCGCCGAGTATCCGCAACTTTTGCTGCTGATCGTCGGCACTCTGTCCATTTTGGTGGCGGCACTCTCGATGTTTCGCCAGGACGACCTCAAGCGCCGCTTTGCGTACTCGTCTGTGGAGAACGTGGGCGTTATCGCCCTGTGCCTGGGTATCGGTGGCCCGCTGGGTATCGCCGCGGCCCTGCTGCACTGCGTGTTCCACGGCTTTACCAAGACGCTTGCCTTCTGCGTGTCCGGCAACATCCAGCACGCCTTTGGCACGCGTAGCCTGGCCAAGATCCAGGGCGTCGTCGAGGTTGCCCCCGCAACCGCCGCGCTCGCCGTCCTGGCGCTGCTCGGTCTTGGTGCCTTCCCGCCCTTTGGCATGTTTATCTCCGAGTTCCTGACTTTTGTCGCCGGTGTTACCGCCGGTCCCATGTGGCTGGTCGTCGTGGTCGCCCTCGGTCTTACCGTGGCCATATCCGCGCTCACCCGCATCGCACTCAAGTCGGTATTCGGTCATGCGCCCCAGGGCATGGATAAGCATGAGGCCCCGGTGCTCATGCTTATCCCCGAAATCATCCTGGCTGTCATGATCTTGTGGTTTGGCATCGCCACCCCGCTGCCCCTCGTGCACGGTGTGGAGACCGCGACCGGCATCGTGCTCGAGCAGAGCACCGAGGAACTTCACGCGACGCCGATGTACCGCGCTGTGTTCGGTACCGAGACCGCTCAGAGCGAGGTGGAGTAACGAATGATTGAAACTGAGAACAAGGTGTATGCCCGTCGCTGCGAGAGCCATGTCGAGGCCCTGCGCCGCGCCGTTCCGGGCTGCATCGAGAAGGTCGAGTGGCAGTGCGAGGACCAGCTGACGATTACCGTCAAGCAGGACAAGCTGCCCGAGGCCGTCCACTACCTGTATTACGAGCGCTACGGCTGGATTCCCGTGATCATCGGCAACGATGAGCGCAGCCTGTGCGGCCGCTACGCCGTGTATTACGTCATCTCCATGGAGGGGGAGGACCCCGGCTGGGTGACCGTGCGCACCGAGGTCGATCCCGCCAAGATGACGTTCCCGTCCGTGACGCCGTTCGTCCCCGCCTGCGTGTGGGGCGAGCGCGAGCTGCGCGACATGTTCGGTCTGATTCCCGAGGGCCTGCCTGATCGTCGTCGCCTGGTGCTGCCCGACGATTGGCCCAGCGGCCTTTACCCGCTGCGCAAGGACTCCATGGACTACCGCTTCCGTCCCGCTCCCGCGAGCGACATGGAAAACTACGAGTTCTTGGCCGACACCAAGGGCAAGGAGACCACGCTCGTCCCCATGGGCCCGCTGCACATTACCTCCGACGAGCCCGGCCACTTCCGCCTGTTCGTTGAGGGCGAGACGATCGTCGATGCCGACTACCGTCTGTTCTACGTGCACCGCGGCATGGAGAAGGTCGCCGAGACGCGCCTGAACTATGACGCCGTGACGTTCCTCGCCGACCGCATCTGCGGCATCTGCGGCTGCGCCCACTCGGTGGCCTACGCCGAGGCCGTCGAGCGCGCCCAGGGCATCCATATCCCGCCGCGCGCCCAGTACATTCGCGCCATCATGCTCGAGGTCGAGCGCCTGCACTCGCATCTGCTCAACATTGGCCTGGCGTCGCACTACACGGGCTTCGACTCCGGCTTCCAGCAGTTCTTCCGCGTCCGCGAGAAGTCCATGGACCTGGCCGAGAAGCTCTCCGGTCACCGCAAGACCTACGGCCTCAACGTGATCGGCGGCGTGCGTCGCGACATTTTGGCCGAGCAGAAGCTTTCCACGCTCACGACCATCCACCAGCTGCGCTCCGAGGTTCAGGAACTCGTCGACGTCTTGCTCTCCACGCCCAACTTTATTGAGCGCACGAGTGGCATCGGCATCTTGGACCGCAAGATCGCACGTGACTTCTCGCCGGTCGGCCCGCTCATGCGTGGCTCGGGCTATGCCCGCGACGTGCGCTTTGACCATCCCTTCGACGGCTACGCCGATCCGGACGTCCAAAAGATGCATGCTGCCACGGCCGACACCTGCGATGCCTTCGGCCGTACCGCCGTCCGCATCCAGGAGGTCTACGATTCGATCGACATGATCGAGACCATGCTCGAGAACTGCCCGTCGGGCCCCATCCTCACCACGGATTGGGAGTACACCCCGCACAAGTACGCCATCGGTGCCACCGAGGCGCCGCGCGGCGAGGACGTGCACTGGGCCATGCTCGGCAATAACCAGAAGTGCTACCGCTGGCGCGCCAAGGCCGCCACGTACAGTAACTGGCCGGTCCTGCGCTACATGTTCCGCGGCAACACCGTGGGCGATGCGGCGCTGATCGTCGGCTCGCTCGACCCGTGCTATTCCTGCACCGACCGCGTGACGGTGACCGATGTCGCCGCCAAGCGCGACCACGTGCTCGACAAGGAGCAGTTCGAGAACGTCTGGCGCGACAAGTCGCCGCTCGCGGGCGAGGGCACCATGGCTGCTCCGCTCGATGAGGAGGCGCTCTAATATGCTGAAGCTTTGGAAGGTTAACGCCAAGGCCGGCGACGCGACGGTCAAGTACCCGTTTGCGCCGTTTCCCACCAACAAGGACATGCGCGGCAAGCCCGAGCACAATGCCGAGCTCTGCATCGCCTGCGGTGCCTGCGGCGTGGCTTGTCCGGCCGATGCCATTCGCATGGACACCGACCTTGCGGCCGATACCATTACCTGGTCGATCGACTACGGCCGCTGCATCTTTTGCGGCCGCTGCGAGGAGGCCTGCCCCATGGAGGCCATCAAGCTCACCGAGGAGTTTGAGCTGGCCGTCATGAGCAAAGACGACCTCACCAGCAAGAGCGTCTACACGCTCGAGCACTGCTCGCGTTGTGGCAAGCCGTTTGCCCCGCACAAGGAGATCGACTACGCCAAGCGCCTGCTGCAAAAGGCCGGCGGCATGGAGGCCGAGCAGGCCGCTCGTACCGTCGGTATGTGCCAGGAGTGCAAGCGCGAGCTTGACGCCCTGCGCGCCGCCTCCGCCGTAAAGACCGGCAACGCGCACGGCATGGCTGCCAACGAGACGCTTGCGTCCGGTGAGCCCCAGGGCCCCGGCATGGAGTATCTGGGCGGCCACGGCGTGAATCCGGAGTATATCGACCGCGAGCTCAACCCCGATACGCCCGAGATTCCCGCCGGTCCTGCGCCGGTCGAGGGCATCATTATGGATTTTGATACGAAGGAGGAGTAACCATGGCCGAACCCACGCTTTTGCCCGAGCGGCTTCAGTACCGCCCGACCAAGATCGAGCTCGACGAGAGCATCGAGAAGGCCAAGGCGACCCTTCTTAAGAAGATCAAGCGCTCGGTGTACGTCTACCGTGTTGACTGCGGCGGCTGCAACGGCTGCGAGATCGAGATTTTCGGTTCCATCACGCCCGTCTTCGACGTCGAGCGCTTTGGCATCAAGGTCGTGCCCTCGCCCCGTCACGCCGATGTGCTGCTGTACACCGGTGCCGTGACGCGCGCCATGCGCATGCCGGCCCTGCGCGCCTTTGAGGCCGCACCCGATCCCAAGATCGTGGTGTCCTATGGCGCGTGCGGCTGCACCGGCGGCATCTTCTACGACAACTACTGCGTCTGGGGCGGCACGGATAAGATTCTGCCGGTCGATGTCTACATCCCCGGCTGCCCGCCCAGCCCCGCGCAGACCATCTACGGCTTTGCCATGGCACTTGGCCTGCTGGACCAAAAGCTCCATGCCGAGACTACGGTGGAGGCCGCCGGCGAGCAGGCCGATATCCTGCACCCCGGCGTGCCGTACAAGCTGCGCGTTGCCATCGAGCGCGAGGCTCGTGCCATGAGCGGCTACCGTTACGGCCGCGACCTGGCCAACGAGTTTATGGATACGCTCGAGGGCGCACCCAAGGGCGATATCCGCGGTGCCATGGCGCTGCTCATCGACAAGCAGGACGATCCTCGCCGCGTTGAGGTCTACTCGGCGCTGCAGGATCTGGTGCTGGCCGGAGGTCGCTAGATGGAGCTCACGGACCGCTCTGGTTACTTTGCGGGCCCCGGCATGCTCGGCGGCTCCTTTGGCGATGCCTCGCGCGCAAGCGACGAGGCCGCCGAGGGCGTCGCCGACCCCTGCCTGGGCCATGCGCCCGACCAGGTGGTCTTCTATGAGCTCACGCGTAAGTTTGTGGAGACCGAGGAAGACGTTCCCCAGGAGGCCTGCGACGTGCTGTACTACACGCTCGCCGTGGGCCACCACACTGGCGTGCTCGATTGCTTTGAGCCGCGCCTGTCGGTGCCGGTGAACGTGTTCTATTCGCTCGTCGACGCGCTGCCGGAGGGGGAGGCCAAAACCAAGTTTGAGGCCATCCGTTCCTTTGGTGAGTGCCAGCTCGACAAGGCGGCGGTGCCGTCGCTGCTCGAGGCCTGCGATGCGCTGCTCGACGAGCGTGGTTTTCGCGGTTCTGCCAAGGCCGGCATCTCGGTGTTCGATGACGACTTTGGCCTGCATGCCCAGCAGGTCGCGTTCTTAATGAAGTTCCGCGATCTGGTTGAGCGCGTGCGCGATGTGTCGGGCGTGTATCTGACGGGAAGGTTGCAGTAATGGGTCGCGTTGTGGATGGTCGTGTGAACGGCGCCCCGTTTGCGGGTATCGTGCTCACGGCGGGAAGCGTGCTGCGTGCCGACGATGCCGCCGGCCCCGTGCTCTCCAAAAAGATGGAGGACACGCCCATCGCCGGTTGGTACACCATCGACGGTGGTCAGACGCCCGAGGATGACATCATCGAGGTCAAGCGCGAGCGTCCGCCGCGTCTGGTCTTGGTCGATGCCGCCGACATGGCGCTGCCCGTCGGGTCCATCCGCTTGCTCGACAAGCGCGATGTGGCCCGTAAGTCGATGTTCACCACGCATTCGCTTCCTTTGTCGATTCTGATCGAAGAGATTGAGCAATCGTGTGAAGATATCGTCTTCATAGGGATTCAGCCGGGCGATACGGAGTTCTACAACCCCATGTCCCCGGAGGTCTTTGAGGCCGTCGACGCCGTGTACGACGCCGTGGCCGCCAACGACTTTTCCCACTTTGTCCGCTTGGGGCAGGAGCTGTAACAGCGCTTGCCCCTGCTGATTAGGAAAGAAGTGATTGACATGGCAGATTCCAAGGCGGAGTTCCCCGCTCCCGATTGCCTGGCGCCCGCCGCGATCGAGGCCAAGACCGAGGTCGCCGGCATGACCAAGGCTAACCTGCCGGTCGCTAAGGCCTTTCTGTTGGCAATGTTCGCCGGCGCGTTTATCGCCTTCGGCGGTCTGTTCTTTACCGTGTTTTTGAGCGATAGCACGTTGGGCTGGGGCGCCCAGCGCGTCGTGGGCGGCCTGTGCTTTTGCCTGGGCCTGGTGCTGGTGCTGGTGTGTGGCGCCGAGCTGTTCACCGGCAACTCGCTTATGGTCTGCGCGCTCAAGAGCAAAAAGATCACCCTGGCTCAGATGCTCAAGGCATGGGTCGTCGTATGGGTCGGTAACTTTGTCGGTGCCTTGTTCATCGTCTTTTTGGTGTACATGGCCGGCATTTACAAGCTCAACGGCGAGGCGGTCGCCAATTCCATGGTAAGCGTCGCCGCCGGCAAGGTGACGATCGACTGGGTGACAATCTTCTTCCGCGGCATCCTGTGCAACATCTTTGTGTGCCTGGCCGTGTGGATCGGTACCGCCGGCAAGACCGTGGTCGATAAGGTTGTGGGCATTCTGCTGCCCATCGCCGCCTTTGTGGCCTGCGGTTTTGAGCACTGCGTTGCCAACATGTACTTTTTGCCCATGGGTGCCGTGATGCATGCATGCGGTTATGGTGCCGAGGTTGCCGGGGCCGATGCACTCAACGTCGCGGGCATTGCGTTTAACCTATCCGCCGCCACGCTGGGCAACATCGTGGGCGGCGCGGTTCTGATCGCGCTCGGCTACTGGTTTATCTACGCCAAGAAGTCCGAGGCGTAAGGTACCGTCTGTTTGACGTTGGGCCTCCCGCGGGGCGTTGCCGTGCGGGAGGCTTTTTGGGTCTGGAGCCCGTTGCCGGGCTGTTGGCCTGTTGTGTTTGGCTGATGAAGGGGGTAATCGAGATGGCATCTGCTGTGAAGCGTGACGGTCGCGCCGTGGTGACCACATGCGGGGGATGCTATGCCGATTGTGCCTTTGCGGCACGCGTTGAGGACGGTCGCGTGGTGGCCGAGTTGCCGGTGCCGGGGCATCCGTGCGCGGCGCGTGCCCTGTGCGCCCGCGGGCGCCATCGCTTGGACATGCCGTTTGACGAGCGCGACCGGATTTTGCACCCCATGCGCCGACGAGCAGATGGCTCGGGGTTTGATGCGATTACCTGGGACGAGGCGTTTGCTCAGATTGCCGAGCGTCTTTTGGGGATTGTTGTCGAGCGCAGGCCCCGTGCGCTGGGCATGACACTCGGCGTGCCCTCGTTCGACCGCTACTGGGCGTATCGTTTTATGCATGCGCTGGGCTCGCCCAACGTATACGGTGCCGACGGTGCCTGCGAGGTAAGCCGACTTACCGGTTGGGAACACAGCCTGGGCTATAGTCCCGCCTCCGACCTGGCGCATACCGATTGCATCATGTATTTGGGGCGTTCCATTGTCGATTCGTCGACGATGGGGGCCGTCGATGCGCTCAACGATGCCCGTCGCCGTGGGGCGAAGATTATCGTGGTCGACCCCCGGCGCAGTGGCTCGGCTGCGCTTGCCGACCGCTGGCTCCGCGTGCGTCCCGGATGCGATCTGGCGTTGCTGCTGGGTATTGCGCATGTGCTCATTGCCGAGGACCTGTATGACCACGAGTTTGTTGCCCGCTATACCACGGGCTTTGACGAGTTGGCGCAGGCGGCCCGTGTTTGGACGCCCGAGTGGGCCGAGTCGATGTGCGACGTGCCGGCCACAGAGATTGTCGCCACGGCGCGCGATCTGGCTGCCGCCGCGCCTGCCGCCGTGGTGGATGCGGGCTTTCATGGCGGCATTGGAATCGCGTATGCCAATAGCACCCAGACCGCGCGCGTCATCTGCTTGGTCGATGTGCTGCTGGGCTGCATCGGGCATGCGGGCGGCGCGCTCAATCCGTCCACGCCGCTTGTGTTGGGCGACCTCGATCCCGCACGCTTTGCGACGCCGCCGGTGCCGCGCGGGCCCAAGCTGGGGTCCGAGCGTTATCCACTGGTCGATCCGGTGCGCGGGCTGTGCACGACCATCGGTCAGTCGATTCTTGCCGGCGATTTGCGTGGACTCATCGTCTATGCCAGTAACCCCGGTGCGGGCTATGGCAATGCCGGGGCGTGGCTATCGATTCTGGAACAGCTTGATCTGCTCGTGACCGTTGATATTCGCTGGTCCGAGACAGCGCGCGCTTCCGACTTCGTGCTGCCCGACGTGACGTATCTGGAGGCCGACCGTGGCGTGGGAACGGTGATAGGCACCAACGATGCGCGCGTGTTCTACCGCAACGCCGTGCTGCCCGTGCAGCATGACGACACACGTCCCGGTCGGGAGATTTTTGCCGGTCTGGCGCAGGCGTGTGGCGCGGGCGAGTACTTCCAGTTTACGTCTGACGATCTGGCGGCTGCCCAGGTGGCGCCTTATGGAATCGATCTGGACGAGCTTAAGGAGCGCGTCTGGGCCGACACGGGTGTTGCGTTGCCGTCGCGTACGGGCGAGCCGGCGATTCCCTTGGATGGCGGCAAAATTGCGCTGGCAAGTGACGTATGGGAGCGTGCCGGCCTGGGTCGTGTACCCGACTGGATCGCTCCCATGGTGGAGCCTGGCCCGGGGATGTTTCGCCTTATTAGCGGCAACCGTCCCTTTGAGTCGCACACCTCGCGAAGGCTTGCAGTCCAAGGTGCCGCCGAGGCTGGGTCGGACCTGGATGCCGTGCAGATGAATGCCGATGCTGCTGCGCATATGGGCATCGCCGACGGCGAGATCGTCGAACTCGTGAGCGATATGGGCCGCGACCGCGTGCGCGTGGAGACGACGCCGTATCTGCATCCGGCGTGCATCTTCACCTCGGCCGCCCCCGGTGGGCGTTCGTTTGGCGCCGATGCCGGTGACGCTCAGGCCCTGGGCGTCGGGCCGCTCGACCATACGCCGTTGCGTTGGGATCCGTTGACGGGTGCCGCGCTCACCCAGGAAAACGCCGTTCGCGTGGAAAAGATCGCGGTGCGCGAGGATAATAACGAGTAATTGACTCAGCTGATGTATTCGACTGATCCACGTTTCTTTTGAAAGGCTGCACATGAGCGATAGCCAGAACATGTCCGATGAGGTGCACGCCCGCCTGCGCGCCATTCCTTCCGTCAACGAGCTGCTTGCCGAGTGGCCGGTAGTGAAGGCGGCGGGGGAGACCTGCGACGCGGTGGTGCATGCCGCCGTCACGGCCGAGCTCGACGAGGAGCGCGCTGCCATTCGTGCCGGTGCCGCCCCGCGCTCTAAGCGCGACCTGGCCTCGGCCATCGAGTGGCGTGCGCATCGATCCGCACTGCCGAGCCTGCGTCCTGCCGTCAACGCCACGGGTGTGGTCATCCATACCAACCTGGGCCGCGCCCCGCTTGCGGAGTCGGCCGCCAAGGCCGTGGCCGAGGTCGCGCGCGGCTACAGCACGCTCGAGTACAGCGTCGACACCTGCTCGCGCGGGTCGCGCAAGGAGCATGCCACGCAGCTGATCCGCTCACTCACCGGTGCCGAGGACGCGCTCGTGGTCAACAACAACGCCGCCGCGGTGCTGCTGGTGCTGGCGACCCATGCCGCGGGCAAAGAGGTTATCGTCAGCCGCGGCGAGCTTGTCGAGATTGGCGGCAGCTTCCGCATCCCCGACGTCATGGCGGCTTCGGGCGCCAAACTCGTCGAGGTCGGCGCCACCAACCGCACGCACCTTGCCGATTACGAGCGCGCCATCACGCCCGAAACGGCCATGATCTTGAAGGTTCATCCTTCCAACTATCGCATCGAGGGTTTTCACGAGGAGGTGAGCTCAAGGGAGCTTGCGGCGCTTGCTCACAAGCATGGCCTGCTGTTCTACGAGGACCAGGGCTCGGGGGCGCTGTTGCCTGACGACATCCTGGTTCGCGGCGGCGAAGAAACCACGCCGGCTTCGGTTTCGGCAGGGCTCGATCTGGTGTCGTGCTCGGGCGATAAATTGCTCGGTGCCGCACAGGCGGGCATTATCATGGGCCGTCGCGATCTGGTCCAGGCTTGCGGCGCACATCCGCTCATGCGCGCTCTGCGCCCGGGCAAACTGGCTCTGTCGGCGCTCGAGGCCACGCTGCGCATCTACATGGACGGTGCCGATGTTGCCCATCGCGATATTCCGGTGCTCAGCATGCTCACGCTTCCGCAGGCTCATTTGGAGCGACGTGCCCGCAAGCTGCGCGATCGTATGGTCGCCGGGCTCGATAAGGCCGGTTGCCCGTGCGCCGTTGCGTTGGAGATTGTCGAGGAGTCCTCGACGCCCGGTGGCGGTTCGCTGCCTACCGTGGAGCTGCCCACGATGTGCGTTGCCGTGCGCCTTGTTGACGAGCGCCTGACGGTCGACGCGCTCAAGCGCTCGCTTGTCCAGGACTTCGACACACCGGTCGTCACGCGAACCTCGCACGATCGCATTTTGTTTGACGTCCGTACGCTTGTGGGCGACCGCGATATCGAGACGGCGGCGTCGACGCTTGTCGCATGCGTTGCCAAGGCGGTGCGCCGATGAGTGGGGCCGAAGCGTTGGTGGAATGCCCCGTTATCGTAGGTACGGCGGGACATGTCGATCACGGTAAGTCGGCGCTCATCGAGGCGCTGACGGGTAAAAACCCCGACCGCCTGGAAGTTGAGCGCCGTCGCGGCATGACGGTTGAGCTTGGCTTTGGCGAGCTGGCGCTGCCGAGTGGCAAGATCGTTGGCCTGGTTGACGTGCCGGGCCATGCGCATTACTTGCGCGCCATGGTGCAGGGTGCCACAGGTATCGACGTGGCCGTGCTGGTGGTTTCGGCCGTCGAGGGCGTGATGCCGCAGACCCGCGAGCACGTGCATGTGCTGGAGCTGCTGGGCGTCACACACATGGTGGTCGCGCTGACGATGTGTGACCTGGCCGATGCCGAGATGACCGAGCTTGCCGAGCTCGATGTCGATGACTTTTTGTCGGGTACCGTGTTTGCGGGCGCGCCGATCGTGCCCGTGTCGTCTAAGACCGGCGCGGGAATCGATGACCTGCTGGCTGCGCTCGACGAGCAGGTTACCGCTTGCTGGGATGCCTGCCGATCTCGTGCCGAGCTCACCGATGCCGCGCCGCGCTTGCCGATTGACCGCTGCTTTACGATCAAGGGTGCCGGCACCGTCGTGACGGGAACGCTGCACGATGCGCCGGTTGCGGTGGGCGATGAGCTCGTCGCACTGCCGTCGCGCACGGCCTGCCGCGTACGCGGGATCCAAGTGCATGGCGACACGCAGCGGGCGCTGCCCGGTCAGCGCGTGGCGCTCAACCTGGTTGGTGACGGCGTCGCGGCACTTGACCGTGGAGAGATGCTGGGCGTGGCGGGCCGCTTTGGTCAGACGTTGCGCTTTATGATGACGTTCACCTACCTGGGCCGCGAGGGAGCCAAGCCGCGCGTGCTCGAGTCGGGTGCGCGCGTGCACGTGATGGCCGGTACGGCCGAGGTTGTCGGCCGTATCATGCTCATGGAGGGCGAGGCCCCCATGGCGGTGGGAGAGACGCGAGTGGTGCAGGTACGCTTGGAGGAACCGCTGCCACTGCGTGCCGGAGACCATGCCGTGGTGCTGTCGTATTCGCCCGTTATGCTCATCGGCGGCGGGCGCGTGCTGCTTTCCCGCTGCCGTCGTTCGCGCGAACTTACTGAGGGGGAGCGCGCGCTGCTTGCAGCGCTTGAGGCCGGCGATGCCGTCGCTGGTGTGGACGCGTGGCTGGCGCTGCAGATGTTGCCAGTCGTGGTAGCCGACGTTGCCGCGGCGCTAGATCTGCTTTCCGGTGAGGCCGATGCCGCGCTGAAAGAGTTGGTGGCGCGAGGTGCTGTTTGCGAGCTTGCCGGCTCGGGCGATGCGCTGTATGTGAATGCTGCCGCGCTCGATGCCGCCATGGACGTGCTGGCGGCGACTCTGACCGCTATGCACGCGGCTGCCCCCAAGGAGACGGGCTTTACGCCCGGCGCCGTTGCCCATGCTGCGTGGCCTGCCGCTGACGATGCAGTTGCCGCAGCCCTGATTTCCGAGGGCCGCTCGCGCGGCGTGTGCGCCGCCGAGGGGGCCGAGGTGTTCGACCCGCACTCCGCTGCCGCCGCGGCGCGTGTGGTGCACGAGGCTTGCGAGCGCATCGTTTCCTTGTTGGACGAAGCTGGCCTCGATGCGCCGACGCTGCCAGAGGTAGGCGAGCAACTACAGCTCGATCGCGACACCATGACGCGTGCCCTGCGCGAGCTTTCGCTCAACCGCTCCATCGTAAAGATCGAGCGTGATGTGGCCCTGTCTGCTGCCGCTGAGGCCCACGCGCGTGAGCTCGTCGCCTCTGCCATTGCCGACGCCGGCGGTGCTGCCACTACGAGCGTGCTGCGTGAGGCCCTGGGCGTGTCGCGCAAACGCGCCATCAGCATCTTGGAGCACCTGGATGCCGTGCGCTTTACGGTGCTCGACAAGGATGCCGGCGGCCTGCGCTCCCTGCGCTAGGCCACCCTTATCAGTTGCGGTGAAATAGTTCCTGTTTTCCGGTTTAGATACCTCTTCCAGGAACTATTCCACCGCAACTTTGAGGGTGGCCAGCTGAAGCCGGCCACCTTGAGCCTTGAATCGGGCCGGTCGCCACGAAAGGGGCCTATCTAGTACGTTTAGTCGACTACTCTCAACCATTCCGAAATTCGCGAAATTAAAACCGCAGGTAGACGGCTTGGCGATTTTCTAAAAACGCGGGTATGGTCGACCCATGCCGGTCAAACGTAGTAGATGGGCCGTTTTCGTGGCGCGGTGCCAAGTCAGTCTTTTTGGGACGGTGTGGATGATTTTTCTGGGACGGGGATTTAATAATCATTGAGTACCTAATGATTATTAAATCCCCGTCCCAGAAAAATCATCCTTTGATCCAGCTTGGGGCAGCTAAAAAAGCCCCGTCCCAAAAAGACTACCCTGCTAGTTTGGTAAAATACCGCCGCACTTGGGAACGGATGGGCTCCGGTGGGCTCCGCGGTCCTCAAAACCGTTGCGAGGCGTGCAAAATGTCTTGGATGTGTTCGATTCACATACGTTCCCGCCACACGCTACCAGCGCTTTTGTGCTCGCGGTCTTGCTGCGTGCCGCAAAGGCGCTGTTTTGTTTTTGTACGGGTCCGCCGTGTCGCCTGTCATGCCGTCTACGGTAACTGATCCCGTGCGTTGGGTTTTGAACGTGCCGATGGAGGTGTTTTGCCGTATGACTACCGTAAGACGGGCCGATCTTTCTTGTGTCGTCCAGGCGGGCGGGTTGTCGTCGCGCATGGGCTGCGATAAGGCGCGCATGGCGTTTTGCGGCGAGCCGCTCATCGAGCGCGTGCTGGGTCGGCTGGCGCCAGTTGCCGGCGAGTTGGTCGTGACGACTTCGCGTCCCAGCGAGCTTGCCTATCTTGAGGAGCACGCGTTTGGCGGTCTTGTACCACGCGTGGTAGCGGACCTTGAAGGGCCGGCGGGTGCCATGCGCGGCATCGCGAGCTCGTTGGCCGCGACCCGATTGCCGCTCGTGGCGATCGTCGCCTGCGATATGCCGTTTGTCTCACCGGAGCTCATCGGCACGCTTGCCGATCGTGTTGAGGCCGAGGCGCTCGACGTGTGCGTACCGCGCGAGGAGCGGGGGATTGAGCCGCTTTGCGCCGTCTGGCGCCGTGACGCGTGTGCGCCGGTTGCCCAAGAGCTGCTCGCCTGCGACCGCCAGCGGATTCGCTGCCTGATCAATCGCGTTCAAGCTGGTTATATGGATGAGCCGCAGATCGTTAAGGCCGCGGGCTCGACGCTCTGCTTCGAAAACGTCAATACACCCGAGGAGTTTGCGGCGGCCGAGTTGCTCGCCTAGACGATTGGAGTTGCCATGTCTCACGATATTTGCCCCGACACGGGAGAGCCTTGCACTTGCGATGGTTCCGAGCCCTGTACCTGCGGCTGCGGTGGCTGTGGACATACTGCGGAAGAGGAAGCGGCCGCCGCGGCGTATCGTGAGGCACACCGCGAAGGCCCGTCCGGCGATGCCCTCGACCACGAGCGCAAGATCATCGTGTCGTTCGACAGCACTTTCGATGTGATGGAAAGCGAGCAGCTGTGCCTTGCCGCCGGTGTGCCCGGGCGCATCATGCCTTTGCCCGGCTCCATCACCGCCGGCTGCGGGCTGTGCTGGGCCATGCCGTTCTCCGGCGATGCCCTCGCCGCCTTCCGCGCTGCCACCGAAGGCCGCATAACCCCCGCAGACTACCATCAGCTCGTCCTGTAACCACCAACACCACCACAAAGGTGCCTGTCCCCTTTGTGGTGGTTTGGAACACGTGGACGAAACAGGTTTGAAACACGGGTTTTGCGCGTCAGACACTCAAAAACGCCTCTACCTGCATCGTAATCAAAACGAAACATCTGCTCGTTGGCTTATGCGAAACTTTGCTGCAACAGTGCGATATTATCCATACTCGATAAAGTTCGCGGCGCATAGGGTGCTGCGACCAACATTCTCGTTTTCCATCATTGGAGGAAGCATGAGCTACACGCAGAAAGTTCTCGAAGAGCTCAAGGCCCGCTATCCCGAGCAGCCTGAGTTCATCCAGGCCGCGACCGAGATCCTCGGCACCATCCAGCCGGCGCTCGACGCCCACCCCGAGTACGAGGAGGCCGCCCTGCTGGAGCGCCTCGTCGAGCCCGAGCGCATCGTCATGTTCCGTGTTCCCTGGGTCGACGACCAGGGCAAGGTTCAGGTCAACCGCGGCTATCGCGTCGAGTTCAACTCTGCCATTGGACCCTACAAGGGCGGCCTGCGCTTTAACCCGACGGTCACCCTGGGTATGCTCAAGTTCCTGGGCCTGGAGCAGATCCTTAAGAACAGCCTGACCACCCTTCCCATGGGCGGCGGCAAGGGCGGCTCCGACTTTGACCCCAAGGGCAAGTCCAACAACGAGATCATGCACTTCTGCCAGTCCTTCATGACCGAGCTCTATCGCCACATCGGCCCCAACACCGACGTTCCCGCCGGCGACCTGGGCGTTGGTGGCCGCGAGGTTGCCTACCTCTTCGGTCAGTACAAGCGCCTGACCAACGAGTGGACCGGCGTTCTCACCGGCAAGGGCCTCTCCTTTGGCGGCTCGCTCGCCCGTACCGAGGCCACCGGCTACGGTCTGGCCTACTTTGTGGACGAGTACCTCAAGAGCCGCGGCGACTCCTTCGAGGGCAAGAACGTCGTCGTTCACGGTTCCGGTAACGTCGCCATCTACGCCGTCCAGAAGGTCTCCCAGCTCGGCGGCAAGGTGCTGGCCTGCTCCGATACTCACGGCTGGGTCGAGGATCCCGACGGCATCGACTACACCGTGCTCGAGCACGTCTACAACAAGAAGCGCTCCGGCCACGACAAGGGCGTTACGCTCGCTATGTACATCGACGAGAAGCCTAACGCCACGTGGCACGAGGGCGACGGCCGCGGCGTGTGGCAGCTGCCCTGCGACATCGCGCTGCCCTGCGCTCGCGAGAACACGCTGCTGCTCGAGGACGCCCAGGCGCTCGTCGCCAACGGCTGCAAGGTGGTCGGCGAGGGCGCGAACATGCCTACGACCATCGAGGCCACGAACTACTTCCAGGAAAACGGCGTCGCCTTTATGCCCGGTAAGGCTGCTAACGCCGGCGGCGTGCTCGTGTCCGGCCTGGAGATGAGCCAGAACGCCGAGCACCTGTCCTGGACCTTCGAGGAGGTCGACGGCAAGCTCGAGCAGCTTATGCGCGGCATGTTCCACAACGTGGACGACACCGCCAAGGAGTACGGCCAGGAGGGCAACTTTGTCATGGGCGCTAACATCGCCGGCTTCCTGAAGGTCGCCGACGCCATGCTCGCCCAGGGCGTCTGCTAAACCCTGCCTGACATAGCATTAATGAGGCTCTCGGCTCAACGCTGGGAGCCTTTTTTGATCCGAAGGGGACGGAGGAAAACGGATCATTTTGTCTCGGCATGAGTTGCGGCCCCTCGTTTGGTACACTTAAAAGTACTGGACAAGTGGAGAGATGGGGGAGAACGTGCTCAAGTTCGGTACCTACGTCCGTGTTGGAAACGCGGCCGAAGCCTATGAGCTCTTACAGAAGAACCGCAACAACAAGATTGTGGGCGGCGGCATCTGGATGCGCCTGGGTTCGCGTCGCGTGGCGACGGCGATTGACCTTTCGGCCTGCGAACTCGATCAGATCGAGGAGACCGAGACCGAGTTTCGCATCGGTGCCATGTGCACCTTGCGCCAGCTCGAGCGCCATACCGAGCTCAACGCGCTTGTCAACCATGTCTTTGAGTTTGCCGTCCACGATATCGTGGGCGTGCAGCTGCGCAACACCGCCACGGTGGGCGGCAGCATCTACGGTCGCTTTGGCTTCTCGGACGTGCTCTCGGCATTTTTGGCGCTCGATTCGTACGTTGAGCTGACGGGTGCCGGCCGCGTGCCGCTCGCCGAGTTCGTGGACATGGGCTATGTGCGCGACGTGATCGAGCACGTCGTGGTCGTTAAGCACGATTACCGTGCAAGCTACGAGGCCGTGCGCAAGGCCGCGACCGACTTCCCCTCCTTAAACGTCACCGCCGCCTGGTGGGACAACAGCTGGCATGTCACCGTGGGCGCCCGCCCGCTGCGTGCGACCCTGCTGCAGGGCGAGGCATGTGGCCTTATCGGCAAGCAGCCTTCCGAGGACGAGCTGCGCTCCCTGGCCGCGTCCGTGCGCGCGCTGAGCTACGGCACCAACATGTGGGGCTCGGCCGACTACCGCCGCCGCATCTCGGCCCCGCTTGCCGTCCAGGCCGTGCGCCGCGCCGCCGGCATCGAGCTTTCGGCCGCGCTTGCCCGCGAGCTCGAGACCGTGCAAGTGCCTAAGTTTGCCACGGACGAGTATTCCTGCCGCCGCGTGCCCGGCGTCGATTCTAGCGAGGTGCGCTAATGGCTGCCAAACTCATCGATCTTTCCTTTACGCTCAATGGCCGCAAGGTCAAGGTCCAGATTGCCCCCGACACCATGCTCTTTTCGCTTTTGCGTGATCAGGGTTGCGCGTCGGTGCGCTGTGCCTGCGAAACCACCAACTGCGGTCTGTGCACGGTGTGGCTCGATGGCGACCCGGTGCTGAGCTGCTCGGTTCCCGCCGCGCGCGTCGAGGGCCGCTCCATCACCACGCTCGAGGGCCTCAAGGTCGAGTCCGAGGCGCTCGCCCGCGCAATGGCTGCCGAAGGCGCCGAGCAGTGCGGTTTTTGCGCACCCGGCCTTATCATGAACGTGCTTGCGCTCGCCCGCGCCGCCAAGGAGGACCCGAGCCTCGTCGCCACGCGCGAGGAGCTCTCGCGCCAGCTCGCTGGCAACCTCTGCCGTTGCAGCGGCTACGAGAGCCAGCTGCGCGCCATCGTCCGCTTTCTCAACGAGTCTGGCGTGCAGGTGGGCTTTGAGATGCCCGAGCTGCCGGTCAACGACACCAGCTGCGACGGTGTCTCTTACAAGCAGATCACTCACAAGCAGCCCAAGAAGGACTCGAAGGCCCTGCTCGAGGGTCGTCCCGTCTACACGGGCGACCTGGTGCCCGCCGGCGCCCTGATCATCAAGCTCAAGCGCAGCCCCTATGCCCGCGCCAAGATCCGCTCCATCGATACGTCGCGCGCCCTGAAGGTGCCCGGCGTGGTGGGCGTCTACACCTATGAGGACGTGCCCAAGCGCCGCTTTACCATCGCCGGCCAGAGCTATCCGCAGCCGAGTCCCTACGACCGCCTGATTCTCGAGAACCTCGTCCGTTACCAAAACGAGGAGGTGGCGATCGTCGCCGCCGAGACCGAGGAGGCTGCCGACAAGGCGCTCAAACTCATTAAGGTCGACTATGAGGTGCTCGAGCCGCTGCTTGACTTTACCCAGGCACTCGATAACGACATCGTGGTCCACCCCGAGGGCGACGTGACCTTTATGTTCCCGCAGGGCGGCGACGTCCCGCGCAACTTGGTATGCAGCGGCACGAGCGACTTTGGCGACTTGGACGAGGCC